>NZ_JRHO01000009.1:300000-532292 GCF_000765475.1 Methanococcoides methylutens | reverse complement strand
CTGCCACTTTCAACGTCAGACCGGAAAAGCTCCGGTCTCCACTAATGATTTTGAAATGGAGGTGATTGAAATTCCACGCACGTTGTGCGGGATTCTCATAATACATCTCATCGCATATATACCTTCCGAATCGGAAGATTGTGACACATTTTTGGAGAATGTATCGATATACGTGAAATGCATGACGTTTTTCGAACTCTCAGTAGATCGTATCAGAATCGACAGCGACCAGCTCACTGAGAGCACCCCTACAATAGCTCACTCGTATTTATACGTTGTGTGTCAATGTGTGACAGTGGTTTATATGCAAGGGTGATTTGATACTTCAAACAAACTTACATCACCAATAAAATATCACAGAAAAATATCCAGCATATAAGTCACCAAACAAAGATAACTCAGCCACCAACAAATAAAACATCGAGTTATATTAATAAGACAAAATTCAGCAATTCATAGAGCGCCACCATGAGAAAACTAATCGAAAATCTAAAATACATCATTCCTTACTATACATCAGCCAAACGCCCATAGGTCCTACATACTATAACAGGCAAAATGGCATAAAACATGTTAACGGAAATTATTATAATAATCTGCATCAGCAGGATTCGATAAAAATGAAAGTCAGCAAACCAAGAGGAACAAGGGACTTCCTTCCAGAAGAGACCGCTCGAAGGAGAAATGTAGAGAACATTATGAGGCAGGTAGTGACAAAATGGGGATACAAAGAGGTCATTACACCCACATTCGAGCATCTGGAGCTCTTCACCCTTAAATCAGGAGAAGGCGTGGTAGGCGAACTTTACAATTTCAGTGACAAAAGTGACAGGGACATGACATTGCGCCCAGAGCTTACCGCCCCTGTGATGAGGATGTACGTCAACGAAATGCAGGCAATGCCCAGACCTCTTAAATTATTCTATTTTGAGAATTGCTTCAGATATGAAAGACCACAAAAAGGACGCTTCAGGGAATTCTGGCAATTCGGTGTGGAGGTCATAGGCAGCAACCGCGCAGATGCAGATGCAGAGATCATTGCCCTTGCAACGAACATGATCGAATCAGCAGGCATCAAAGGTGACCTGCATGTTGGTCACTTAGGAATTATCCGCCACATCCTCAAGGACACAGAGGATGAACAAAAGAGCAAGATCATGCGCCTTGTTGACAAAAAGGACGATGAAGGACTTGACAATTACTTTGAAGAGATCAACGCACCTGCTGAACTCAGAAGAAACCTTCTTGAACTCATCTGCCTAAGCGGTTCAGAGGCTATCGCGAAAGCAAGAGAGATACTTGGAGATATCGAAGAGATCGACAAATTTGAAGAACTCCTCACCCTGCTTGACGCATATGAGATCGACTACAACGTTGACCTTGGCATCGCCAGAGGACTGGACTATTACACAGGAATGGTGTTCGAGATATACGCAGAAGGACTTGGCGCACAGAACCAGGTCTGTGGTGGCGGTGCCTACCAGCTCATATCCCTCTTTGGAGGCGGAGATGTACCTTCCACCGGATTCGGAGTTGGCTTCGATCGTATAATGGAGATCTGTGAAATACAGCCCCCAAAGGAAAACAAAGTAGTGATAGTAGCAACTGATGACACCCGCACTGATGCAATAAAGGTTGCAACAAAGATGCGCAAAGAACTGACCGTTTATATGGACATCATGAAGCGCAACTTCAAGTCACAACTATCCCATGCCAACAATACGGAGGCAGATTACGCCGTCATCGTAGGCAAGAAAGAGATCGAATCAGGTAAATTGACAGTAAAGGACATGCAAAGTGGAGAGCAACTGCAACTTACACTTGAAGAAGCCATACAATTGATAAAAAGCAAATAACATTACAATACCCACAAAATGAATTCACTTCTCAAAAACGAAAGGGCAGCCGATTCCCTGCCCTTAAGGTTCACAATTGCATCCCTTCTGATATTGCTCATAATGGTACTTTTTTTCACTGCGATCTCTGATCTAAAAGATAAATCAGACGAAAATCTGGCCATCATTGAAATTGAAAAACTCGTATCAAACACCGAACAGATCTCCGTACGCGGAGAAGGAAGCATCATTTATCTGGAGATCGACATTCCCGAGAAGGTATACGTGCATATGGGAGAACTACCGAACGAAGATAATTTATGGCCTTCAAACTCCAAAAACTACTACATCCGGATCGATGAGCGACACACCATATACGACTCCAGGTCCGCTTTTTCCAACGAGAATATGACCGGAGCATATATAATAACTCCCGGGCACCATGAACTGAAACTTGAAAGCGAAAGAGACACCAGCACAGGAATGCTCTTCATAAAAATATCTGAACATTAAAAATGAAAAACGAAATAATCCCCCATACAATCCAGGATATGTTCAAGGACCGAAACGGCTGGATCGAGTTCACACTATCAAAAGCAGCCTTGATGATAACAAGCATAATCCTCCTTGCAGCATTCTACCAGATCGGAGCCGATTTTAGCGACATCCAAATGCAAAGACAACTTGATTCCGAAGCTATTGCCCTAAAGGCATCAATTGATAACGTCGGCAGCATCTCACCCGATAGTATCAGACAAAATTCCACATATTCATTCAGCTCCGGGTATCCAATTAATGCATTCATTTCCAGCGAATACATACGATTTGAAATGACCCATCGTGAGGACATCATCCACTCGGTCAAACCCCTCACATTCAGGACAATTCCACTTAATGAAACTGAAATGAGAACATTCCTTTCGAACAATTTCAATGGACAGCCCGGCACGTTCGAACATCCTTTGATCACAAATACAAACACAATCATTGAAGTGATCTCAACTGTTGGCACCCAGGAAGTAATTTTAAATACAGGAAAAATAGTCAATATTGAAAAAACATCCATTTACCTGAAAAACGATTCCGAGGTCAATAGACTTGAAGTTATACTTGTTCATCAATGACGAGCAAGCGATCCTTGAACCTCACAATGACATCCTTGCCACAGCACTGATAGTCATTGGATTTGTGGTCTTTGCTGCAGTCATGTCAAAAACCTACCTCATCTACGATGAGCAGAGCCATTCTATAGAGAATTACGAAGAAGCATCACGCATAGCTGAAAGCATTGCCAGCTGGGATGAACTACAGGGAACACGCCCAGACATAATATCCGCCGAAGTACTTGAAGGTATTTCAGACCCGGTCTCAGACAGAGAGACACATGAACTTTTCTTTGCACGATTCTCCGCCAACAATGAATTCTCAGTAGAGATCCATACCGATGACGGAAAACACCACTGGTCAATCCATAAAAGTAAAACTGCAGCAAGCGGAAATGTGATAGCAGCATCCATCCCGGTTATTATAGAGATAAATCCTGCACAATACACATCCGGAACACTTACAGTCCGACTCTGGAAAAGATACATATAAAGAAGGACAAATATGCCAAAAACGAAACTCATAGAGGACCAGCGCGCATTTTCTTCAACAGCAGATGCACTATTTTTCCTTGTACTGATATCCATTGCAACAGTCATCATTATGCCATCCATAATGGCAGAAAGGCAATATGATGCAGCAGCATACACCGCAACACAGGACTTCGACACACACCTTTTAAGCTCAGTACTCAACTCAAATATAGATGAATTTGAATATGAGATCACACCTCTTGCAATCACAGGCATAACACTTCCTGAAAATACCATCATTAACGACCCCATAAATACAATTTTCGGAAGGCAACAACATCATCGCACTTTCGCAGATATGATCGCAGAGGACATGATATTAACGCTTTCAATCGAGGCCAATGGAACTACCCGCTACATAAATCCAATTGCACAGGAGCATAAAGAGCAAACATCTACAGCAATTGCTTCATATCTTGATAAAAGGATAGGAGGCAGATATAATTACCACCTTGAAGCAAATTGGGAACCGGTAGAAGATTATCCACTAAAAAGCTCCATATCAGTTGGAATGACACCCCCATACGATGCAGTCCGCCAGAGTTCACGAATAACACTACCATTAAACACCAGAACATCCAGAGATAAACTTTTTGTAAATATAAATGACAGCATGCTCGAAGAACTTCATAATTCATCCAATACGACAAAGTTCTGCGCATACCACCAGGCATTCAACAAAACCATCGAAGAGGCAGCAGCATCAACTGCAGTACTAGTGACAGACATTGTATTCCCTTCAGACTACCTTAGAAGCCTGATAAGTCAAGACCAAACAAAAAGCACAGAAAATATATTCATCAGCAACCCACAAGATGAAAACAAGGGTACTGAAATGTTGATGGCAGCATACATACTGAATTACAGCACGAACACAACATATGGAACCAGTTACATGCCTGCAGAACTGAACAACAGCATAGTATCCACTATTGAAAGAAAGATAATCGACCATAACCAACACAACATTGCAACACACCTACACAACAATATGGACCCGGAAATAAACGAAACGGTCTCTCAAATGGTAAACTCCACGAACATCACCACGACAAAAGAACTAAGAACTGTTCAGGTGGACCAAATATACAGAAAAATTAACAAGGCATATTTGGACATCACGCTTTCCATCTGGTAATAGGAACATAAGCTTTATATGAAATGTAAGGTGTATGTAGGTCACTTCGCCAAAGTAACGATTCAAGTTATTGATCCCAACGTTCCCTTAACTTGAGCATAAATTCAAAACATTAATATTCACTAAACAATCAAATTATAATCATCAGGAGGAATGCTATGGCAAAAATGCATACTCGTACAAAAGGTAAATCCGGATCAACAAGACCAATCAGGACAGAAGCTCCAGCATGGTCCACAGCAACCACAGAAGAGATTACAACTGTGATCCTCGACATGTGGAAACTTGGTAACTCCACAAGCGTCATTGGAATGCACCTCAGGGACAACTATGGAGTTCCTGATGTCAAACTCGCAACAGGAAAGAAGATCACTGACATCCTTAAAGAGAACGATGAAGCTCCAAACGTACCGGAAGATCTTTACAACCTTATTGTAAAAGCTATCGGAATGCGCAAGCACCTTGTTGTTAACAATAAGGACGTACACAACAAGAGATCACTGCAGTCAACCGAGTCCAAGATCAGAAGGCTCGTTAAATACTACCAGTCCACAAAGGTACTCCCTTCAGACTGGAAGTACAAACCAGAAACTGCAGAAATGCTGATCACAAGATAAGCGGCCAGCCCGCTTATTAATTCTTTGATGTTTAGTTCTGCTAAGCATCACAATATCTTTTTTTGATTTTATTTTCTAATTGTAGGTTGACACATAATTCAAAATTGAGTAGCGAATAGCTTCCAATGTCTATTAAAAGGCAAGATATAAATTCATAGAATGACCAGTAGAAGTTATGAAAGCTGTTATTCTGGCTGCAGGAGAAGGTATCAGATGCAGACCCCTGACATCCACCCGATCAAAGGTCATGCTTCCTGTTGCAAATAAACCAATACTTGAACATGTTATCGAGTCACTTGCAAAGAACGGCATAAAAGACCTGATACTTGTTGTAGGTTACGAACGAGAACGTATAATGAACTATTTCGAAGATGGCCTCGATCTTGGAGTCAATATCAAATACGTCCACCAAAAAGCACAGCTTGGCACAGCTCATGCCATCAAACAGGCAGCAGACCTGATGGAAGAAGATGATCAGGAATTCATGGTACTCAATGGAGACAACGTCATTGAACCACAAACGATAAGGGATCTTATAGACAAACATACCGGCGACGCAACGATACTGACCGTAAAAAAAGAACATATCTGTGGATATGGAGTCGTCCTTGCAAACGGAAAAAAAGTAACAAAGATCATAGAGAAACCAACCACAGAACTCAGCCACATCATCAGCACAGGCATATACATATTTAACCATTCCATATTCGAAAGAATAGAACACACACAAATATCCCCCTTGGGAGAATATGCGATCACCGACACCATCCAACAAATGATAGAAGATGGAATGGACGTAGATCATGTCCTTACAAATTCATTGTGGAGAGATGCAGTCTTTGCATGGAACCTGCTAAAGGATAACTCAATGGTCCTTGACCGAACAGAAGACTACAACATAAAAGGAACAGTTGAAGATGGAGGAATAATCCATGGCAAGGTTAGTATCGGAAATAACACGGTGATCAGATCAGGGTGTTACATCGTAGGACCTACAATCATAGGGGACAATTGTGAAATTGCACCCAACGTCGTTATACTCCCATCCACTACCATTGGTGACAACGTTTCAATCGGTTCCTTCACACAAGTTCAGAACAGTATAATTATGGACAATACCCGGATCCATTCACATGGATCGATCTCAAATTCCATAATCGGACTGAACAATATAATTGGACCTTATTTTGTTGCTGAAGACAAAGAAAATGTAAAGATCCAGATGGAAGACGAACTTCGTACTGCTGAAAAACTGGGAGCTATTACCGGAGACGACATTACGATCGGTCATAGGGTCCTCGTAAAAGCAGGATCCATGATAGCCCACAACTGTCGGATCGAATCCGGAAAGACCATCAACCAGATATTACCTGAAAATTCCATTGTTGTTTAAGGGAGAGGAACAATATGTGTGGAATCATAGGATATGTAGGCAACCGTGAGGCGGCGCCCATACTGATAAATTGCTTAAAAAAACTCGAATACAGAGGATATGACTCCGCCGGCATCACAATACTCAATGGAAGTATAGACACATACAAGACCGTCGGGAAAATAAGGGAACTGGAGAAGATCATCCCCGAAGAGCTCAAAGGGAATATCGGGATCGGACACACCAGATGGGCCACGCATGGCATCCCAAGCACTACGAATTCCCACCCACATAATTCTGGAGACATATCCATAGTGCACAATGGGATCATCGAGAACTACCTTTCCATCAAAGAGAAACTGCAGCAGGAAGGTTACGATTTTTTGTCAGAAACAGACACAGAGGTTATTGCCCACCTTCTGCACTCAAAATTATATGGAAATGTTAACAACACAGAAAAGACTTGTGACTTCTTCACAGCACTCTGTAGTACACTCCAAGAAGTTGAAGGATCATATGCAATCACTGCCATATGTAGCAGTGAACCTGACCTGATGCTCGCAGCCAGAAAGGATAGTCCCTTGATAATCGGGATAGGAGATAGAGAATACTATGCAGCGTCTGACGTAACTGCTTTCCTCAATCACACAAAGGAAGTAGTTTTTGTAGATGACCTTGATCTTGTTACCATCAGACCGGAAGGAGTGGAATTTTTTGATATCGATGGCAATGTCCTTGAAAAAGAAAAGACCACTATTGAATGGGACATTGAAGCTGCAGAAAAAGCAGGATATGAACATTTCATGCTTAAAGAGATACATGAGCAAGCCAGATCTGTGAATGATACATTCTCAGGCAAGTTATCCGAACTGGATGGTTCCGTGAATCTTGAAGAGCTAAACATATCCGATGAAGAGATCAGGAAAATTGACAGGATCGAGATCATTGCCTGCGGTACATCTTTGAATGCAGGGCTTGTAGGTAAATATCTTTTTGAGAATCTCGCAGGCATACACACCGACGTAGATATCGGATCAGAGTTCAGGTACAGTAGTCCCATAATGAATGAGAACGTCCTTTCAATTGCGATCACCCAATCAGGTGAAACAGCAGACACCCTGGCTGCAATCAGAAGCTGCAGATCTTATGGATGCAATTCGATCGCCATTACCAATGTCGTTGGCAGCAGCATCACAAGAGATGCAAACAATGTTCTTTATACACATGCGGGACCCGAGATAGGCGTAGCTGCAACAAAGACATTTACGGCACAGCTCATCATGCTCTACATACTTGCGATCCGATTTGCAAGAGCCAAGGGGACACTAAATGTAAATGAAGCAAAGGACCTGCTTGTGAACCTAAAGCGCATCCCGGGACAGATACAGAAAATATTGAACCGCAAGGATACGATTCGCGAATGTGCGGAAATGTTCGCAAAAGAAAGTGATTATTTCTTTATTGGAAGACACCTTAATTATCCTATTGCACTTGAAGGTGCTTTGAAGCTTAAAGAAATATCATATATACACGCAGAAGGTTTTGCAGGTGGCGAACTTAAACATGGACCTCTTGCACTTATCGAGGATGGAACACCTGTCGTTGCAATTGCCACAAAAGGACATGTCTACGAGAAGATCCTGAGCAACATCAAAGAGATCAAAGCAAGAGAAGCAAAGGTCATAGCTGTGGCCAATGTGGATGATACTGAGATAGAGAAATATGTGGACTGGGTATTACGCATACCTGCAACAGATGAGTTGCTCTCACCAGTACTATCATCGGTCCTTTTACAGCTGCTTGCTTATTATACAGCCCTAGCAAGAGGGTGTTCCATAGACAAACCGAAGAACCTTGCAAAGAGCGTTACTGTGGAATAAAAATACGGAGCTATCAAATGAAATTATTCGGATCATCCGGCATCAGAGGGATTACCAACAAGGACGTAACGGTAGATCTTGCGCTGAAGGTCGGACTTGCACTTGGAAAGACGAAAGGAACTGCAGTTATTGGACGTGATCCACGGGTTGCAGGAGAAATGATCGAACATGCCGTCATATCCGGCCTCCTTTCATCCGGTTGTGACGTCGTACGCATCGGAATGGTCAGCACCCCCACACTTGCCTATGCATCCAGAGATTATGACTGTGGAGTAATGATTACCGCATCCCATAATCCTGCAGAATATGTGGGAATCAAATTGTGGAATCCTGACGGAATGGCATTTGATTCGTCCCAGCAGGAAGAAATCGAAGACATCATCGAGAACGAAAAGTTCGACCCTGTCAGATGGGACAGGATCGGCAATCTGACCGAAGACAGCAATGCCATCAGGAAACACATTGAGATGATCGTGAAGAATGTGGAAAGGTCATCAAAGCGTGTGATCATAGACTGTGGATGTGGAGCAGGTAGCACGATAACCCCTTACGTCCTGCGAGAGATCGGGTGTGAGGTCATAACGTTGAACTCACAACCGGATGGACATTTCCCTGCACGAAATCCTGAACCAAACGATGCAAATCTGACGTTACTAAAAAAAGCAATGAAAGAGTTCGGAGCAGACATTGGCATTGCCCAGGATGGGGATGCTGACAGGATGATGACCGTGGATGAAAACGGAGACTTCATCACCGGAGATGAAATGCTTGCAATGTTTGCCAGACATGAATGCAAAAGTGATGCCAAACTTGTAGTTCCGGTGGATACATCAATGATGATAGATGATGCACTCCCGGATTCAACAGTTATCCGCACAAGGGTAGGAGATGTCTATGTTGCTGAGGAGATCAAAAGGTCTGAAGCGGACTTCGGAGGAGAACCATCGGGAAGCTGGATATTCCCTGCAATATCATATTGCCCTGACGGCATCTATGCAGCTGCAAAGGTGATGGAACTCATTAAGGAAAAAAAACTTTCAGAGCTGAAGGGTGAACTTCCACATTATCCAACGCGCCGTGGAACTGTCAAATGCGACAATGAAAGAAAGGACGCTGTAATGCAGTTAGTACATTCTGAACTTAGATCTTCCGGAGAGATCACAGATATCGATGGAATACGCGTAGACATGGAAGAAGGATGGGTGCTTGTAAGACCATCCGGAACAGAACCCAAGATGCGCATAACTGCTGAGGCAAGGGAAGGCGTAGACAAACTATACGACATGGTGGAAAATATTGTTAAAAGAGGTTTGGCATGAAAGCGGTAGTACTTGCAGCCGGAGAAGGTACCCGGATGCGACCATTGACATCCAAAATTCCTAAGGTTATGCTTCCGATAGCCAACAAACCGATGCTTGAACATATAGTTGATGCAGCAATAAAAGCAGGTATTGAAGGATTCGTGTTCATTACAGGTTACAATGAAGAAAGAATCAGTGAATACTTTGGCAGTGGAGAGGAACGAGGTATTACTATTGACTACGTTCACCAGAAAGAACAGCTTGGTACAGCCAATGCCATTGGATGTGCAAAAGAATACGTCAAAGACAAGTTTATCGTACTCAATGGAGATGTTCTTGTCAGTTCATCACACATTAGGAGGATGACCGAAAGAAAAGAGGATGCGGTCATCACGGTCAAACATGTGGAAAATCCTTCGGATTTCGGTGTCATCGAGACCAGCGGTGATAACGTTTCCAGAATAATAGAAAAACCTGAAAACCCACCTACAGACCTTGCCAATGCAGGAATATACCTATTCAGAGAATCTATTTTTGAACTTATCGAAAATACCCCACTGTCACCAAGAGAAGAATACGAGATCACGGATTCACTTCAGATGCTAATAGATAGCGATGCCAATGTTGGTTATGAGGTCCTGGAAGAAGAATGGATAGACATCGGCAGACCGTGGGACCTCCTCGATGCTAATGCAGTTCTGTTAGAAGAGATGAAGCCGGTGAGATCAGGTCTTGTAGAACCTAATGCCACCCTAATAGGCGATGTGAGTGTGGGAGAAGGAACCCTCATACGCAACGGGGCATATATAATCGGACCTGTGGTGATAGGAAAAGATTGCGACATAGGACCTAATTGTTTCATACGACCCTCAACAACTATCGGGAACAGGGTTCATATTGGAAATGCCGTTGAAGTTAAGAACTGCATCATAATGGATGATACGAAGATCGGACACCTGACCTACATAGGGGATAGTATTATAGGACGAAAGTGCAATTTCGGTGCCGGAACAAAAGTTGCCAACCTCAGACATGATGGCAGGAACATAAAGGTCAATATCAAGGGAAAGAGGACCGATTCAGGAAGAAGGAAGCTTGGCGTCATCATGGGCGACGATGTCCACACCGGAATAAACACCAGCATAAACGTAGGAACGGTCATGAAAAGTGGAAGCTTTACGAAACCCGGAGAGGTTGTCAGGTGACACAGAACCACTTTTACATTAATAAACGGTGATCTGATTGATAGAAATGCAGAATTTAATAGAACTTGCAAAACAGATAGCTTCCATCATTGAAGAATATGAACATGCACGTGTAATCTCTCATAATGATGCAGACGGCATATCTTCAGCCGCAATCATCTGTCAGGCACTGCTCAGAAAAGGGATACCATACCATCTGACGATCATTGGACGTCTGGATGAAACCATTGCAGAGATGGTAAATGAAACTACTTCTGATGATGATATTGTGATATTCTGCGACATGGGTAGCGGGCAATCAGAGATAATAGAAAAGGTCGAACAAGATGTGATCGTGATCGACCACCACAAGCCAGTCGGAGATTCACCAGCTAAAGCCATGATAAACCCACATATGGTCGGAATTGACGGAGCAGTACACCTGTGTGCGGCCACTACAACATACCTCGTTGCAAAGGCTCTGGATGAAGAGAATATTGACCTTGCAGGACTTGCTATCGCAGGTGCCGTTGGAGATAAACAACTGTTCGAAACTGCGAACAAGGTCATACTGGATGAAGCTGTTGAAGCCGGGATCGTTTCTGTCAAAAAGGGACTGAAAGTGGGCGGCGGCGATGTTGCGGACATACTGGAGAACACACCGGAACCCTACTTAGAGATTACAGGCGAACGTGAGAAGATCGATCAGTTCCTGAAAATGCTTGACATACACGGCAACATTGATTCACTTGATACTGAACAACTGCAAAAACTCACTTCCACAATTGCATTAAAACTTACAAAAACCGCCAGTCCCGAAGCCATTGATGCTGCTATCGGTGATGTATATATACTGAACAGAGAGGTTGTCAGGAATGCCTACGATCTTGTAGCCATCATGAACACCTGCGGTAAACAAAAAGTTCCCGGACTTGCCATTGCACTTTGTATGAAGGACGAGTCAGCACTGGAAGAAGCACAGGACATAACTCTCAAAAGCCAGAAGGCTATCATCGCAGACATTAAGAAAGCAGAAGAGCTCTTGCAAAAGGGTAAGAACATCTACTACCTGAGTGGAAAGGAACTTGAATCCACAGGAATGGTAGCCAGTACAATTATAAGATACGTACATCCGGACATGCCATTCATCGCAATTAACGAAGTCGAAGGCGTTATCAAGATATCCGGGAGAGGAAGCCGTGAACTGGTCGAAAAAGGACTTGACCTTGCCTATGCAATGCGAACTGCAGCATCATCTGTTGGCGGGGATGGCGGAGGGCACAGTGTAGCTTCCGGTGCATCAATACCACTTGGAAAAACAGAGGAATTCATTGCGCTTGTCAATGACATTGTCGGAGAACAGCTGAGCTAATGTGAAAAACTGATGTGAAATTATGAAGATATCCACGACGATCAAGTTCAACAGCCCCGATGCACCTGATATTGCAAGGAAAGTTGCACTTTCACTAAAACCTGACAATCTTACCAACATGGAAACAATGATAGGAAAAGAACAGGCATCCATAAACATAAGAACAGAGAAGATATCATCCATGATCGCGACTGTGGACGATCTACTCATGAACGCAAAGATCGCCGAGGATATCATAAAGGAAGTGGAGGATGAAAATGAGCTCTGAATGGAAAACACTCGAGGATGTTGAAAAGAATATCTTTGAATGTACGGCATGTCCGCTTTCTGAGACAGTAATCAATAAGGTCGTCCGCAAGGGATCGGATAAACCTAAAGTACTATTTATCGGAGAAGCCCCTGGGAAAAATGAAGATGAGACAGGAGTTCCTTTTTGCGGACGTGCAGGGAAGATACTGGACGAACTTATTGACTATGCCGGACTTGAGGATCGCGATTGGGCAGTCATCAATACCATCAAGTGCAGGCCTCCAAAAAACCGCAATCCTAACAAGAAAGAACTTGAAGCTTGTAAACCATTCCTGAACAGGCAGATAGAACTGCTTGATCCCAAGGCAATCATTCTACTTGGCAATACTGCAGAAAAGGCCTTTTGTCCGGATCGTAAGTTAGAATGGGGAATACCGGAAGAGATCAATGAAAGAATAGTTCTCAAACTGTACCACCCAGCTGCTTTGATATATACGCGATCGAGGATAGAGAGCCAGAACGCATACATTGATCAAAATAAACATCTGTTTGAGTAATTCAAATTTTAGTGCATAACCACAACATAGAGTGGCAACTTAATTTATTATATTGCTAGAATAAATTAGAATATGCATGTGTGCACATATGCATATATGGCTATTTGTATGTGTGCGTATGAACATAGAAAACTATACCCTATGCAGATTAGGTGCCTGATGAAATAATCAGAACAGATCTTACTGCAATTTTTATGAATATACCATAGATGATTTCATAAAAAAACAAAGAGCTATACATCAAAAAAGTAAAAAAAATGATGACGTACATTGTACCTGAAATAGATACCATGGACAAAATAAATTTAATTCGTCTACGATTCCAATTTTTGGTTTGCACAGAATATTATTATTTAAAGAAATTCTTCAATTGTTTTCTTAAATTCAATGATATCAATCGGTTTTGAAATATAGCCGTCACATCCAACACTAACAAATTTTTCATCACCCCGCCATTTCCAGGATGGTAAAACCATCATTCCCTTCATTTCATGAGCCGTTATGGCAATGGCTGGAATATCCCTGGTCTTTTCAGAACTTTTGAGTCTCTGAAGAACCTCAAGACCATCCATTTTCGGCATTTGTATATCCATCAGTATGAGGTCAAATTCATTTTTATTAGCAAATTCCAATGCCTGAAATCCATTTTCAGCCTGTGAAACTTTATGTCCTTCTACTTCCAAAAGGTCTACTACAAACTCCCTATTCATAGAATTATCTTCAACAACCAATATGTTTGCCATTTATTGCATACTCCTGAAACGGTATTAATTAATTTATACGGTTATATAATATTAGTTTTTGCTTCTGTCAAATTTATCTTTTCTAATTTAGAATATAATATACAGATATGGTAACAGTAAATCATACGCATAAATTGACACCTAAAAAACAAATGTATAAATGTATTATAACTAACAATTATTTAAATTTTGTTAAACCCACATACAAATAACGAGACCATGGAGCGAACAATATATACTATTGAAATTGATTCAAATGTATTTAGAAGTACTATTGTAGCTTTTGATATTCATGGCGAAAATAAGCAATCCAGAAATAAAAATGACATTGAAAATAGACTGTTCTAAATCAAAGAGTTATTATAAAACTGATAACGTATTAAAGAGTTGATTAAATTACTTTTTGTTAGAAAAATTATTAAATCTGAAGCCTATTTCATAACTGTTTGCTTTAGCAATAAATACAATTAATTCAATCATGACCATAAATGAAACTTAAGAGCCTATTAACACAATAACGGCCAGTTTCAAGAGGAATAACGTATGGAACTTAAATTCAACCTGAAAGGAGCATTCAAGACCAGCGCCGATCCGACCGACGCAAAAGATATTATTGCCCAGTATATCAATGAGGCAAATGAGACCATCCTTACAAAAGGAGCACCAGAAGGACAGGGTGCAAGGATCACAGAATGGAATATTGTTGATAACAGTGTCGAGGTTTCTATAGAATCAGGAAGGTTCGTCAGGGCACATGACGCAATAATCCGTCTCAGGAAACCCCTTGCAGGAAAGCTTGGGAAAGAGTTCCACATAGGCATTCGTGGAATCGATGTGAAAGAATTCACCATTGAAATGCCTGCAGAAGAGAAAATTGACAATATAAAGATCCCACACGTAAGCAACATCACAAATGTTGAAGGCGGCATAGTCCTTGAGCTTGAAGTCGGAGAATCCGAGCTTGAGAACCGTATCCCTGACAGGATACTGACCCTTATGGAAGAAAAGGTCAGGGCAAAGGATTACGGTGGCAAAGCAGAGCACTGGCAGGTCCTCTGGGAAAGTGAAAAGAAGGAACACACATTCCATGGCGATCCAACACAGGAAATGATGAAAGAAGGATGGATCAAACGAGGAGCAAGCCGCGGACAGTGGATCCATGGCCCGCAGTCCACAAAGATGTTCAGGACCTTCGAAAGGATCGTTATGGAAGAGCTCCTTGGACCTCTGGGATACAGGGAAATGATCTTCCCGAAACTGATCCCATGGGAGGTCTGGCAGAAGTCCGGGCATGCAAAAGGCGTGTATCCTGAGATCTACTACGTCTGCCCTCCAAAGACAAGGGATCCTGAGTTCTGGGAAGAGGTCTCTGATCACTACAAGGTCACACATGAGGTGCCCACTGCACTTATCAAAGAGAAGATCGGCGATCCTATCGGCGGCCTGTGCTATGCACAATGTCCTCCATTCTGGATGTACCTGCAGGGAGAAACGATCCCTACTGAGGACTTCCCGATAAAGGTATTTGACAGGTCCGGCACATCACACCGATATGAGAGCGGTGGCATTCATGGAATGGAGCGCGTGGACGAGTTCCACCGTGTGGAGATCGTATGGCTTGGTACAAAGGAACAGGTTGTGGCAACTGCAAAGGAACTGCATGAAAAGTACATGCACATCTTCAATGAGATCCTTGACCTTGAATGGAGAAAGGCATGGGTAACCCCATGGTTCATGGCACAGGAAGGTCTTACAGGCCTTTCAGAGCAGGGTGAAGCAGGTACCACAGACTATGAAGCACCACTGCCTTACAGAGGAGAGGACGGCGAATGGCTTGAGTTCCAGAATGTCAGTATCAACGGTAACAAGTACCCATCAGGATTCAATGTGAAATCCCAGTCAGGTGAAGAACTATGGTCAGGCTGTTCAGGTGTGGGACTTGAGCGCTGGGCATCAGCATTCTTTGCACAGAAGGGGCTTGATCCCGAAAACTGGCCAGAGGAGTTCAGAAAGAGAGTCGGTGAAATGCCAAAGGGAATTCATTTCCTCTGATACCCCTTTTCATCGTACCGATTTATTTATATAGAGACATGTACAGTATTGACCCGCTATTAATAACCATTCACACGGGAATTATAACGGTCAGAATCACGAACATCAAAACTTAATTAGATCAATTTATTGATCAAAAACAACTATCACAATAATAAGGAGGAATTGCTTGGCAAAAAAGAGAGTACAAAGGAAGCTGGATAAGTGGAAATCAAAAGAGTGGTATAACATCGTTGCACCAAAGTTCATCGGTAGCAACCATATCGGTGTAACCCCAACTGACGAACCGGAGAAACTTCTCGGTCGTATTGTGGAGACCACCGTTGGTGAACTCACCAACGATTTCTCAAAGCACAACATCAAACTCAAACTTGAGATCGATAACGTAACCGGTGATGTGGCAAACACAAGATTCATTGGCCACGAGATCACAACCGATTATCTGCGTTCCATCGTAAAGCGCCAGACTTCCAGAATTGATGCAAATCTCAATGTCAAGACAAAGGATGGTTACAAGATAAGGGTCAAACCTATCTGCTTTACAGTCAAGAGAGCAAGGACAAGCCAGATCAAAGGCCTCAGGGATGTCATGACCGAAACAGTAGTAAAACGAGCATCAGAACTCGACTTCGAGCAGTTCGTAGAAGAAGCTATTGTCGGTAAACTTTCCGCAAACATCTACAGGAAATCAAAATCCATCTACCCACTGAGAAGGGTAGAGATCAGGAAGACCGAAGTTCAGGTAGTCCCACCACACGCAGTAGCAACTCCAGTAGTTGAAGAAGCTCCAGTAGTTGAAGAAGCTCCAGTAGTTGAAGAAACTCCAGTAGTTGAAGAAGCTCCGGAAGTTGTAGAAACACCTACAACTGAGGAATGATCTTTTAAAACATAATGGTGACCCATCGGTCACCGTTAACATCTTTTTTAACAATATTCATTTTCAATTAGCTTTAGCTAGGCTTGCAAACGTATGTGCAATGCAGGAATATCCATTTGCTCCAAGATGAAGCAAGTGACCCCGATCATCAATTTGAGAACACACTTTCAGCTAACCAGCCCATATTGCTAAAATAAAAAGAGAAATGGCTGGTTAACCCAGCCTTATAGAAGGATCCAGATCCAGAATTGCAACTTTACTTATGTGTGAAGTATGCAACAACGCCATCATCCACTGAATCGATCTTGCAGAAGCCAAACCTTTCAAACTGGACAACATTGTTAAGCTCTTCAACAACCTGCTTCTCGCCAACACCTGTGAACTCACCATGTGGTGCCAGCACCTTTATAGCGATGTTGCCCTCAGGTGCCCAATGGATTATGCGCATCTTCCTGGTTTTAGCATCTTCCATGGAGTTTCCAATGCAACGACCTTTCAGCGGACTTACAGATGTAACCTCAATATTATAAAGATCCTTCAAACGCAGGACATCACCTTCTTTGACAGACCCTACATCATCATTGCAGACAAATACATTTGATCCGACATTGATGCTACGCCTTCCCCTTTCTTCAGTAGGATGCAATGAAGGTTCCACAACACAGGCTTCTGCATTTTCGATCTCAAGTTCAACAGGATCCCACACGAAGAAATACCTGTTAGCAACAGGATCAATGATCTTCCTGTTCTCTGCGTATAGAGTGTCCATACTGATACTGACATCGGTTTCACCCACACCCATTTCGATCATGAATTTACGGATCGCTTCAGGCTTGATACCACGTCTTCGGAGTGCACGCAGTGTTGGAAGTCTTGGATCATCCCACCCTGAATACTCCCCTTCCTCTATTGCCTGCCGGAGTCCGCTTGTACTGAACTTGCCGAACTCATGCACCTTGATACGGCCCCAGTGAGTAGTCTTTGGATAGTCCCAGCCGAAATAATTATAGATATAACCCTGGCGCTTCTCACTGTCCATCAGGTCCTTACCCCTGATAATATGGGTCATGCCAAGCTCATGGTCCTCAATAGCACCTTCAAAGTCAAGCAAAGGCCAGACCACATATTTGTCACCGATCTCAGGACGTGGGTGAGGGGTCTTGACAATCCTGAAAGCACCATAATCACGAAGTGCAGGATCCTTGTGCTTGATATCGGTCTTTATTCTGACCACTGCAGCCTTTTCCTCATATTCGCCTGCAAGCATCTTATCCCAGTGTTCAAGGTTCACCACAGGACTCTGGCCACGATGAGGGCAGGGTTCCTTGGCATCCTTGAACTTCTTGAAGTCACCGCCTTCACAGAAGCAGACATAGGCATGGCCCATCTCAATAAGCTGCCTTGCATAATCATAATAGACCTCCATCTGATCTGATGCAATTACCACCTGATCCGGTTTTGCATCAAGCCATGTGCAGTCCTC
Source organism: Methanococcoides methylutens (assembly GCF_000765475.1). Classification (NCBI taxonomy): domain Archaea; kingdom Methanobacteriati; phylum Methanobacteriota; class Methanomicrobia; order Methanosarcinales; family Methanosarcinaceae; genus Methanococcoides; species Methanococcoides methylutens. The sequence continues at coordinate 513,995 of NZ_JRHO01000009.1, read as the reverse complement.
GATGTACCAGTCATAAGCCTCAAGCATCGGACGCTTGGTCTGTGGGTCCGTATCATCGAAACGAATGATGAACTTGCCACCATACTTCTTAACATATTCAGAGTTTACCACAATGCCACGGGTACTTCCAAGTGTAGGAGGACCATTGGGGTTTGGTGCAAAACGCATGACAACGTTCTCACCCTCTGCAACGTCAAGAGGTTTGAGCCCTTTATCAGGCACTTTTTTCGTGTTAAGCTCCTCGATAAGTTCAGGTGCTATCGCTTCAAGGCGGGATTGCCACTGCTCAGGACTCTCTTTTGAAACCTCGTCCAGTATCTGCTGGATGATAGGTCCAACATCCTTTGCAAGAGGACGCAGATGAGGACACGAGCCCATAACACGCCCCATAACAGCTCCAAGCTGAGGGGTCTTTCCATATTTTACAGCGTTTTGAAGCGCAAATTTCTCTATAGTAATCTTATCTTCATCAATCAGGGTCATCTAAAATCCCTCGTAGGATCAAATAATTTTTAGTCTATAATGTATGAATTTAAAAACAGATGAATATCAGAGCCTGTCACCCAGATCGCTGATCAGATTCACCTTTTCCAGAATACTGCCTATATTCTCATTGAACTTTACAACGAACTCTTCTGCCATGTCCCCCGCCATTGCACCGTGTGATGAAGGCTTGATAAGATGTTCCTGCTCCAGTACACGCAACGAATACCTTACCTTATGAGTTGGCATTCCTGTCTCTTCGGCTAACTTCAATATGCCAATAGGTCCTTTTTCAACGACCTTCTGGAGAACGATCAAATGCCTTTCAGTAAGCTCGAGTTCCCTGTTGATCTGGTCAAATAGCATTATACAACCTCATTCATCAAAGTACCAATTCCTTCGATCTTAACTTCCACAATGTCACCACGTTCCAGCTCGCCTACTCCCGGCGGAGTACCTGTCGCGATCACATCACCGACCTCAAGGGTCATGATGCCGGATATGAACTCGATCAGGTATGGAATATCAAATATCAGATTCGATGTGCTTGAACTTTGCCTGACCTCACCGTTCACAAAACTGCTGACATTAACATCAGAAGGATCAAGTTCCTCTTTTGGAACAATGAACGGACCTAAAGGTGCAAATGTATCAAAGCTCTTGGAGCGTGTCCATTGGCCATCTTTTTGCTGCAGGTCACGAGCTGTCACATCATTAAAGCAAGTATAACCTGCAATAACATCCATTGCATTATCTGAGCTGATGTTCCTGCACTTTTTCCCGATCACAACGGCCAGTTCTGCCTCATAGTCCACGCGCTGACTCATGGCAGGATAAGCAATTTTACCACCAGGGCCGATCAACGAAGAGGAAGGCTTCATGAATATTACAGGCTCTGTAGGAATCTCCATATCAAGTTCAATAGCATGATCAACATAGTTCAGACCAATACATATAATCTTAGAAGGAGTTGCAGGAGGAAGTAAAGAAAGCTCGGATAGCTCAAATGTCCTGCCCTCATGGTCCATGGATGTAACGAGCTCCCCGCTGACACTACCATAGAAAACATCATCACCGTGTTTGAATCGACCTATCATAATTGCACATTCTCTATTCTGGTTGTAGTTAAGAACAGAATTGTAGTATAAATTATTTGTTAAACATTCCCCATTACCTGAAATCGGATGAGAACAGCGGGGAATTCCGGAAGAATATAACATGAAAAATAAATATATAAAATATATTTCCCAATATTATATTCGATGAGTGCGAAGGGTAACGACTTTGGGACCATATATGGCAAGAAGAACTACGATATTTTCGCAACGTTGCTGGGATTCGAGTATTCCTTCTATGAAAGAGCCGCATCAGAGATGCCAATTGAAAAAGGAATGAAAGTGCTCGATCTTGGATGCAGTACTGCATCACTCGATCTTGAAAGAGAAGAGAAGATGGAACATAACGGAAAGATCCTGGGAATCGACCTCTCAAATAACCAGCTTGCTTATGCCCATTCAAAAATAAAAGAAGCTTTCAGAGTACTGATCAGAGGCGGATATTTTGTCCTGATAGACTGTGCACGACCACGATTTTCAATAACCAGTATGATGCTGCTGCCATTCTTCATGTTCAAGACCAATGAAGATAACTGGAACAATGCTTATGTGGATATCTGTGAAGAGAACTCCATGACCCTGAAAAGAGAAGCCTATCTGAAATCATACATCAGATGCCAGATCTTCAAAAAGCAAGTTTAAGCCGCAGACTCGTGCTGCGACTCTTCAAGATCTTTTTTGTAAACGATGGTCCTGTATGGGAATGGTATCTCAACTCCTTCAGCATCGAACCTTTTCTTGATAGCCTCTTTCAATTCACAACCAGTGCTAAATGCAACTGAACGGTCATGAACCCACACATATAATTTGAGATTCACTGCGAAATCACCCAGTTCTGTGACAAGCACAGAGATCTCTTCACCATTTAGTGTATTAGGCAGATAATGCAGGAGTTGTTCATAATTCATGACCTTTGGATGTTTACGAGCCTCAGCGATCATTATACTGCGTGCAAGATCGATATCTGAATCATAGCTTATCCCGATCTCAACTGTCCAGTTAACGGAAGGGTCATCAATGGACCAGTTAATGATGGCCTCATCACTTATGATATGATTAGGAATGTTCAGCCTCCTGTTGTCCCATGTCCTGATCTTTGTATAACCCAGCGTGATATCCGTCACACGACCATATTCATCATGTATGGTCAGCAGGTCACCTACACGAAATGGCCTGAAGGTTGCAAGGGAAATACCTGCAATGATATTGGAAAGCGTGCTCTGGGCAGCCATACCAATAACAATACCTGCAAATCCTGCCCCTGCAAAAAGGGCTAGGGACAGGTCACGAAGGCTTTGATTGCTAAAAACGATCACAAGGAAACCGGAGAAATAGACTAGCGCAACTATTATTCGTCTTACAAGCCCATAAGTTGTCTCATCGATGTTCATTTTCTTGCTGGCCAATACAAAATATGCCTTTAGCAACCGATCTATTAGCTTAGCTAACAGGAAGGTCAATATTATGACCAGAACGGAAAAAATTATCGCAACATCCCATGAGAGCCAGGAAGGGATAAGATCCAGAATACCCATAGAATATCATTAGGCACAGATAATATACATATTTGACTATTGGCAGTAGATAAGATCAGGCAAAAGTCACTTTTTAAGCCAGATATATACTTTGAATTTAAGATCCGGCACATAACCAAGTAATTACATCCTACTGTATAAGTAGAACAAAGCAAAGAGCACAGTGACACCAAGGATCAGAAAACTGATGGTGAAGACCAGAAGTGTCCTTTGAAGCCTTTTTTCTTCATCTGTCAGTTCCCGGATGTTATTTTTATGTTTCTTTTCAAGTATAGATCCTATAGCACTTCCAAAGCCTATTCCAAATACAGGACCAAGAGCAATACCAAGTCCGAGATTTCCGGTTAAGATGCCTGCACCAAGACCCAGCGGCACACCAAGCAGGAGACCAAGGGCAATACCCCTTCCAAGCCAGTAGCCTTTGGGATACATTACTGAGCCCTGATCAGTGTCAGAGTTATTCTTTACACCGATCCCAAGCAGAATAACCGCAATTAATACTAAAACAGCAAATAATCCCAATATAAGTAGAAATGCCATGGATACATGATAAGACTGACTGATATAAGCATTTGCGGTAGGAACTAATACATCAAGAACTGTAGCAAAATTGTTCAAATCTAGAATAATAGCGGTCTTACATATTTACGAAGACCTTGCCATCCTCTACTTTGAGCTCGTATGCTTTCTGGTCACCACATTTGCCTGAAAACGTCTCAACTAAAAAACCTGCGCCCCTTTTGACCTTCCCCGAAGTCACATCATAACGGCACCTGTGAACAGGACATATGACAAGGTTATCCCTGAGCCTTCCTTCGACCAATTTGCCACCCATGTGATTGCAGATGGCATCAAGACCATAGAACTCCCCTTTCAGGTTAACCACCAGAACCTCGTTACCCCCGGCTGTGAAGCTCCTCATTTCCCCTTCCGGCACATCAGTTGTACTGCATAGTTCTATATATTCCGCCATGATAGATCACCCCCTTAATTATTTGTGGCATCCGTATAAGAACATTCCCCCGTCCAAAATATATGAATTACATATTATGTATTTATACAAGGATAAAATATACCACAGTGACGTTAATTATTACATAAAGTACTTATCTTCAAGATCCAATTTTTATACATTATTTTTCTGCTAAAGGGGGTTTTAGCATAATAGAGAAAATAAAGAGGTCAGAAGAGGAGTGGAAAAAGCTACTGACACCTGAACAGTATGCAATTTTAAGGGAAAAGAGAACGGAAATGCCGTTTACAGGGAAACTGTTGTCAAACAAGAAAAAGGGAACATACAACTGTGGTGCCTGTGGCCAGGTCATATTTGCATCAGATAAGAAGTTCGATTCACAATCCGGGTGGCCAAGCTTTTACGATGTGATCTCCAGTGATCGTGTGGAACTTGTCACTGATGATAGCCACTTCATGCACCGGATAGAAGTGATCTGCTCCAATTGTGGAAGCCACCTGGGACATGTTTTTGATGACGGTCCGGAACCCACAGGGAAGCGTTATTGTATAAATTCTGCAGCCCTGCAGTTCGGGGAAGATGAATAAAAAACACATCGAGAGAATGGTGAGTAACAATGATGGAAAAAGCCACATTTGCAGCAGGATGCTTCTGGGGAGTGGAGGAAAACTTCAGCCGGATAAAGGGAGTAACATCAACAAAAGTAGGATACACAGGCGGTTTAATGGCAGATCCCGGATACTATGATGTAGCCACAGGAACCACCGGACACGCCGAATCCATAGAGATCATTTTCGATCCGGATATAATTTCATACGAAGAACTGCTGGAAGTGTTCTGGAGCATACATGACCCCACCACAAAGAACAAGCAGGGACCTGATATCGGCACACAATACAGGTCTGCGATCTTTTACCATGATGAGAAGCAAAAAAAAGCTGCCCTGAGTTCAAAGAAAAAGCAGGAAGAAAGCAAAAGATATGATAGCGATATAAAAACCGAAATAGTCCCGGCTTCAATTTTTTATCCTGCAGAAGAATATCATCAGAAATACTTCGAAAAGATGAGATCAAGATAATTTATTTCAAAAAAGAAAATGGAAAATAATGGAGAATAATAAAAAGACTATGAAATAAAGGAGTTTCCGGATCACCGGAAATTCCCTTTACTTCAAAAGAGGTTTACATAAGATGCAAGTCTGAGGAAGGCCATAAGAGCAATGGACACGGTAAGTGTGGCAATGAATGCACCTTTGCCATCAACATTAAGTCCTCTAGCAGTCCATTCAAGAATGTTGTCTTCGTCGTCCATCATGGAACCTTCGTAGTATGTGTCCATTTCTTATTTCCTCCTATTTTTATGAGTGATGATTAATTGTCATGATTAATCATTTCACACATATATAATGATTAATCGTTTATTAAGGTTTCTGTTGCAGACCTCTGAGATGAGGATGTATTAGATATGAAGTGTATCAGGATTACAAACAGATATGATCAAACCACAGCTATTCTTGGATCCTGACCCACATTATTCAAACAAGGCTGGCATAAGATGCAAAACGTAGGAAGGCCATAAGGGCAATTGAAACTGAAAGAGTAACAATGAATGCGCCGTTGCCATCAACATTAAGTCCTCTAGCAGTCCATTCAAGAATGTTGTCTTCCTCGTCCATCATAGAACCTTCGTGGTATGTATCCATTTGTTATTTCCCCCAATTTTAGTTTTTACTTGTTGTGTAGTCAATGATTAATTATCACGATTAATCATTGCACACATATATAATGATTAATCATTTATTAAGGTTTCTATTGCCATCCCAAGCATATAGCCCAACAATCCAATATCAGAATGAGATCAAACTCCCATAAACACAAGGAATCGAGGACATGGACAATAGAGTAGAGCAGTAATCAAAAAGCAAGGGCCACCACAAAGAAAGATCATCGAGAAATTAAGAAATATAATTCTGAATACATGTCCTGACATAAAGGAAGAGCTCAAAATGGGCATCCTCCGTTATGAAGGGAAATATTACCCCGTGGGCCTCAAAGATCATGCGAACATTGGTTTTTCAATTGAAGAAATGTCAGAAGATGAAAAGAAACTTTTTGAAGGTACAGGAAAAACAATGAAACATATCAAGACATTTTCCCAGAAAGAGATAAACGAAGAAGAGATCGTAAAGCTGCTGAAAGTGATAAAGAAAGATTAAGCTGAGAATCAAATGAATGAAATAGAGAAATCAATAAATGAATAAATAAACAACCATTGGGCAAGCCATTGAAAATATAATAGATATGTTTATGTAAAACATCATTATAAATTTCTGCTATGAATAAACTGACAACATCTGATCAGACATTTCTGGGTTTGATAGTGTTAATGCTGCTTGGCAAGGCCACATGGGAATACTTTGATGTTAACCATCCCATCGTGCAACAATGGACAGGCACTTGGTCAGTGATCATTACAGTAGCAGTTCTCGGAGCCATATGCATAAAACTTGCCGGAAAAGCAGGTTTTCCAGAGATATGGGATAAGAGCATCACGAACAAACAGAGGTTCACAATACCAATAGCTCTGGGAGTTAGTTTTTCTATAATAGAGATACTCTTTGGGTTAGCCCTTCAATTGCCCAATATTCATGTGGGATTTCCATACTCAATTCCCGTTTACCTAAGCGGAGGAATCTTTCTTGAGATATTATACCACCTTGTCCCGGTAGTAGCTCTCACATGGATGATCTCGACAGTTGTGTTAAAAGGAGAAAAACAAACTCAGGCATTCGTATCAATTGCGATCATTGCAAGCCTGTGGGAACCCATCATGCAGATTATGGGGATGTCCCAGATGGGGATGCTTACAAGCCCATTCTTCGCAGGAGGGGTGTTCATATTCATTTTCGCAGGCAACCTGATACCGATCACGCTTTTCAGAAAGTACGGATTCCTGGCACCTGTGGTCTGGCGTCTTGCAGACTACAGCATCTGGCACGTGATCTGGCCAATGATATACTACTGACATAATATCAATAGTATTACAGGACAAGATCAATACCAAAATTCTAAGATCACAACGATTTTCTGTCTGATCTCATGACAAGATCCTGTTGGCAAGCCAGGGAGATATTGCGGTTACAATAAGCACAAGCAACCAGATGCGTCCTTGGAGAAAATTGTAATCATGTAGCAGGCGTTCCCATGAATGACCTATGACAAAATGCCCGAAGAGGAATTCAAAGGATATTGTCAGGAATAACCACATCAGGCCTACATATATGAACTGCACAGGAATTCCGGCCACTCCCGAATATTTCAGGAAAACATAGGTAACTGCAAATATGACCGTGCTGAAGATAACCGAACTTATCTGGTGTGCAAGAAGTTCGCCGGCATAAGGCGCATAAAGACCTCTTAATGTACCATTGATTATTGCGAGGAATACAAAAAGCACCCAGACAGCAAGGGCGTAGAAGTAAAGAGTAGAAGACATAATATGAAATTTATACACAAATAATAAAAACTTAATTCATTATTAAAAATAGACAGCCCATTGATCCCTCTAATGAGCCGAAAAATAAATGATCGGAATTAACCGATCAGACCATATATCTTCATCACGAGAGGCATAATTGCAAGAGAGATCTTTGTTCCCATACTCGCATCCTCAGAGGCCTCAATGGTAATAAGACCGGCATCATATGCCTGCCTGAACGTGTCCCCAGGAGTTTCTGAATCCAGAAGTGCTCTTGCAGTATCCTCGTTTGTGGTCACGAGGATCGTTTCAGCAAAAGGCACACCATCCCAATTGTAGTCATCATCCAGTTCACTCCACCTGCCAAAGTCAACAACTGAAGCATCTGAATCAGTGACCGCTACAACCTTCATAGTGACACCACTTTCAGTGACGAACGGACCGGGACTAAGAGTAACATCAAACTCTGGACCCCCCGTAGTCTCGTCTTCAGCATTGTTCATATAAACAGCAAGAACGACATGTTGATCCGCAAGAATTCCCCTCAGAGTCCCAGGTACCTGATCAATTTTCTCATTGTATTCAGGTACTGCTGCATCCATATCATCGAACAGATCTGCACTCGCAGGCACCATTAAAAGCATAGCCACAAGCACCATTGGAATAATTAATCTTGATTTCATGTATAACACCCCAATAGATAATTAGTAAATAAATGGATTTTAACTTAACCCATATTTAAAAGATAAAAGAGGTGGTGAGAGGATAAGGCAAAGTCGTCCGGAAAAGGTATTATGGGCTCTACAAAAATAGATATTCCACCAGTAATAAAATAGAATTGATTGAAAGGAGATAAATCTACATAGATCATAAAGAGAAATAAAAGATAATGGGAAGCTATAAACTATATTAATAATAATTACAGATACAAAAAAGTAAAGTATACTTGAGCTATATTATTTATATTCGTTAGATATAATTATATATTGAAACACACAATATAGTGTATTAGGGCATGACACGGTTGGAAAAAGATTCAGATGAGTGGGGGCTCATCTTTTCACATATCACGATTGATTCTTTGATTATTTGGAAAAACGAAAAACGTTATGGAGATTCAACCTCACAAACAACATGAGATTTGAACCAAAATGATAACTTTACTAAATTACCACCTGGTGATTCGAATTTAAAATGGTGCGGGGGGTGCGATTCGAACGCACGAACTCCTACGAGACAGGGTCCTAAGCCCTGCGCCTTTGGCCTGGCTGGGCAACCCCCGCAAACAGAAACAATCTGTAAACTCATTTTTTATATTTAATCTTATGCAATGGATGCGACAGGATATATTTCCCATGCAACCATATCGCAGCCCGCACAGTTCTCAATTAAAAGATTCAGTCGAAGCTTGTTTGAGGGATCTTACTTCCTTTAAGAACATGACCCCCACAACCAGGAACATCAGATATATACCGAGCGGAGCTGCCATCCAGACACCAATAAGACCGTATTGTTTCGGCAAGATGAACAGTAAGGGGATAATGAAGATGAAGATCTTACCGAAATGAATGAACAATGACGGTTTTATCTTGTTCACGGACTGGTAATAGACAGCGGAGGAGATTATGATACCTTCAACGATTATTCCGAAAATGAATATCCTCATACCTTCAACAGCGGTCACCAACAACTCCGGATCATTGCGGTTGAAAAGCTGGATGATCGTTTCCGGGAACATGTATAGTATGATAAATCCTGAAAGACCTACCAAAAAACAGGATAGCATTGCCATCCTGATCGCACTATAGACGCGGGCATAGAGTTTTGCACCGTAATTGAAACCGATTATTGGCTGGACACCTGCAGAGATGCCCTCGAATATCATGTAGAAGATCGCGAACGAATATTCGATGACACCATAGGAAGATACCGCGACCTCTGAGCCGTATTTCAAGAGCATGTAATTATAGCTCAACACAAGCACTGCGAGAGATATCTGCATGACAAATGCAGGAAAACCGGTCTTTAATATACCGGCAATTATTTTCATATCAGGACTGATATCTGAAAGATGAAGTCTCAAATTTGCATAGCTACTGAAGAAATATGCCGTGAAGACAGCAGCAGAAGCTACAAAAGCTACCACCGTAGCAATAGCTGCACCCTGCATGCCCATCCCCCAGCGCATGACGAAAAGGTAATCAAGAACAATGTTGACCAATGCACTCGCCACCATGACCTTCATGGCGAATGAAGGGCGTCCATCGTTGCGCACAAGAGAATCGAGACCGATACCTGCAATGAGACCGAACGAACCTATGAACATGATACGAAGATAGTCGTTGGCCATATCAAAAACAATCCCACTGGCACCCACCATCCTAAGCAATGGTCCAGTAAAGAATATGCCTAAAATGGCAAAGAACGTACCTACCACAGCTATTAAAGGCAGCATGTCGGAAGCTATGCGATGAGCACGCTTCTTGTTACCCTTTCCAAGCTCAATGGCCACAAGTGAAGCACCGCCAGTGCCGATCAGCAAAGCTGTTGCCACCATGCCAATAAGCAAAGGATAGACGAGCGTCACTGATGTGAGCCCAAGAGTGCCGACGCCATTGCCGATGAAAAAGCCATCAATGGTAATCTGAACGCCACTGATAATGAAACCAAAGACAGCAGGGAGTGCAAATTTACGAAATAGCTTCCCAATACTTTCAACTGCCAGTTCATCTTCACTCATTTCTCACGACCCACTTCAAGATTGGAAGTTATCTTTCCCCACAAACCTGCAAAGACCTCGAACTCATCATCGTTGAGTATTTCCTCGATTTTTTCAAAGAATAGATCATCAGCAGATCTGCTCAGTTCGATCACTTCATTTCCTTCTGCAGAGAGGGTCAACTTTACCACACGTTTATCGCTGTTCGAGCGTTCGACCTCCAGCAGACCCATATCAACAAGTTTTCTGACCATATTGCTTGCAGAAGGTTTCTTAACATCCATTGCAGATGCAAGCTCTGATATTGTAGGGTTCACGAGTGATCGAACCTCCCTAAGATACAATAAAGAAATAAAGCTCACATCGGCATACTTCTCAAGCTTTTCATTAGTATTAAGGATCTTCTGGTAGTATTTATCGAGCTTTTCAAATGAAAGTTGTGCGGGCATTATGATTAGTTAGTCTAACTAATATTTAATCATGATGGGGAGTCACCGGGCAAACAAGAACTTGATACATCTATGAAGATCCTCAGACATCAGCAATCTGACTTGCTGACTTGAACATGAACAATGCCATTTCCCGCTCCTTGCTGTGGTCAACAATAGGTTTTGGATAGTTCAGGACCTCTAACCAACCATCCTTTTCCAGCTTGTGAATATCCGGTGATTCAACATCTGCAAGCTCCGGGACCCACTCTTTGATGTATTCACAATCCCTGTCGAACTTCTTCTGCTGACGCCAGGGATTGAATATCCTGAAATATGGCTGGGAATCCGCACCTGTTGAAGCAGCCCATTGCCAGTTCCCATTGTTCACACAAGGATCATAATCCACCAGTTTACTTGCGAAATAGCGCTCACCCCACCTCCAGTCTATGTGAAGGTCTTTTACAAGGAAGGAAGCTACGATCATCCTCACACGATTATGCATGTAGCCAGTGCTGTTAAGCTGCCTCATCCCTGCATCCACAATGGGGAAACCTGTGTTTCCCGAACACCATGCTTCGAATAACTTCCGGTCATTGATCCACTCAAGATCATCGAACTTTCTTTTGAATGCATGTCTGAAGACCTCAGGGAACTCAAAAGCAAGTTGTGTGAAAAAATCCCGCCAGTACAGTTCACTGATTAGTATGTGATCCCTGCCAAGTTCATGAAGGACCGAATAATAGAACTCCCTTATGGAGATCGTACCCAGCTTGTTGTGTGCAGAAAGGCCGGTCGTCCCCCTTATGTAAGGCAGATCACGTTCACGACCATAGTTCGAGAACTCAGAAAGAGACTTCAGGACGGGCAGGGCATTGCTTCTCCCACCATGTGTAAACAGTTGATCATTGTTCTCAGGAAGCGAGCCTTTCAAAAAAGCTACATCTGAAACAACATAGACCTCACCTGCCCCGAGACCCCCGGTGTAAAAATGATCAGTAATGTCTTCACTTGCACCATTTAACATTGAAGGAGTAAGAACATCCCATTTCGAGGCCGACCGGAAGAACTGTGTGAATACCTTGTACGGAGTACCCTGTTTAGTACGCACGGTTCCGGGCTCAGTGAGCAGGCAATCGTGGAATTGAAGCAGGTCAACATTCCTATTATTGCACAAACTTGCGATTACTTCATCCCTTTTAAAACTGAAAGGAGTGTAATCATGGTTCATGAAGATCGCATCAATACCGGCCCTTTCCAGAAGGTTACCGATCACATCTTCCGGAAGACCTGAAAAGAAGTACAACCTGCCACCCACAGCTTCCAGTTGCTCCCTGAGGTCGTCAAGCGATTCCAGAAGGAACTGAAAGGCATTGCTGTTGAAGTTCTTCCTAGAAGGATCGCTCAGACGAGGATCGAAGACGAAACAAGGGATCACCTCTTCGGACATATCAAAGGCTGCAAGAAGAGCAGTGTTGTCATCGACCCGCAAATCCCTCCTGAAAACAAAGAGAGAACGCTGGAAGCGGGACATTACTCGATCTCCACTGCAAGTTCATTCTTCATAATAAGAGGTGGCACCCACGGTGGATTGTACCTCATGAGGAAGACCTCGCCTTTTGTATCCAGGCCATTCTCGGAGATCTTTTCCTCAAGTATGGCCCTGTGCGATTCAATTTTAGAATCTGTGACATAGCCGGAGAACTTGATCGCCACAAGTTTTCTTGGAGGCACATCATGGATCAGAATATCGTCATCCATAGGAGTGGGTGCATTTTTAGAATCATAACCTTCCGGCAGCACGAAGGACATATGCATAACATCCCCATCCTGCCTTGATATCACAGGAGCTGTCATCGCTATCTTTGTATTTTGTTCATTCTTTCCAAATATGTAGCCGGAGAGTATCCTGAAACCAGAGTTCGAGCCACCTGCGTCTGCAGAGATGAAAGTATTCCCTTCATACTGCCTTATCTCAACACCACCGCCAAGCTCTTCGATCACTGTATAATTAACCTGTTCAGTACCCATAGATATCCTGACCCCCATCAGGAACCAGATTGCAACAAGTACCAACAATGTTGCCACTATCACAAATACTGCCCCCTTATTTTCCATGATAATATATGGGGCAGATAAGTTAATAAATCTTTAGAATGAAAACAAGCAAAGATATTGATAATATTCCAGTAATAACATCAAAAATCATATCAATCATATCTATCATACCAGACCTAGTTCATTCATAATACCAATAGCCTTTAATGCGCTCTTTTCCTTATCCCGAATCTCCAGCATTATGTCAAGGTCAAAATCCCTGACCTCTTCAAGAAAATCCCGAAAAAGCGCAACATCTATGGATGTTGCATGCTTTCCTTTCCTTGCACCTTCCTGCTGGCAGCTGTAGTCGATCATTGGTATGCCATCCCCTTTACACCATGTTGCAGAGGCACTTCCCACAGCACTGAAAAAGTCTTCAGCATTGTTGAGACATTCGTGGTGAAAGCTATCAAAAATAACAGGCACCCCGCATAGTTCATTTATCAGGAGACAATCCCTGAGGCTGTAGAGCCGGTCATCGTTCTCGACAACAAGCCTTTTCCTCAGAGTCTCATCGAGGGACTCATATCTTTCAACAAACCGCCCAACTGCCCGTTTCCGGTCCTTGTAGACACCCCCGGCATGAATCTGTATCTTTGCACTTCTACCAAGCCCCATGGAATCCAGAAGTTTGCAGTGGTATTCAAGTTCTGAGATAGACCTTTGAGTGACATCCATATCAGGAGAGTTAAGAAGTATGAACTGGTCCGGATGCATGGAGATCCTCATGCCATTAGTAATTATGAACCGGCCGATTTCCAGTAGCTTTGAACTGAAATAATCTGCCCAGTCGAAATCACATATTGGGTGTGAAGCAAAGGGAACAGTATCAGAACTTATCCTGAAGAACAAAAGATTGTTCCTGAGATTATATTTCAGTATCCTCTGCATGCAATCCAGATTGTTGGCTACCGTGTTGATCAATTTCTCTTCAGAATATGAAGAAAGCCTGAATTTCCTGTTTGCAGCACAACCAATGCCCCGGTTAATACAGGGATAACCCAATTTCATAGACAAGTCACTCCGGAAAAAATCCCCACTTAAATTGGGTTTCTGAGTGATTTAATTCTTTTGATGTATAGAAACAAACAAACAAACAAACAAACAAACAAACAAACTATATGAGAAAAGATCAATTAAAGGCGATTATAATTCCAAAGTCAGATCCAGGGACTAAAAAATGATAAGAAAATTCACCTCCCTTTTCCCTTTGTGGGCAATCATCTTCGCAATAGTAGCCTTTATGCACCCTGATGTTTTTTCCCCCTATAAGGATGCAATAACCCCATTACTCGGGGTCGTGATGTTTGGTATGGGAGTTACCCTCTCAGCAGAGGACTTCCTACTTGTGCTCAAAAGGCCGGGTGCAATTGTACTTGGAACTGCCATGCAGTATATACTGATGCCATTTATTGCATTTCTCCTATCATATATACTTCACCTTCCCACTGAGATCATGGCAGGGCTGGTACTGCTGGGTTGCTGCCCGGGAGGGACTGCTTCAAACGTCATCTGCTATCTTGCAAAAGGTGACGTGGCTCTTTCAATAACGCTTACATCCGTATCCACAGTAATGGCATTTATCCTGACTCCCACACTTACATGGCTCTACATTGGACAAGCAGTACCTGTCGAGGTTGGAAGCATGATGATGAGCATTGCAAAGATAGTGCTCATCCCGGTGGCACTTGGAATCATCATAAACACACTTTTCGACAGGCATATTGAAAGATTCAAACATGCATTTCCTGCACTATCCGTAGCTGCCATAGCATTTATCATTGCCATAATAATTGCCCTGAACAATGATAATATTCTCACTGCGGGAAAAATGGTGATAATCGCGGTGGCCCTTCACAATGGTTTTGGATTTGCCAGTGGGTATTTCCTTTCAAAAGCGATAGGGCTTGATGACAAAGATGCCAGAACATTGGCAATAGAAGTGGGCATGCAGAACTCAGGATTAAGTGTCGCACTTGCTGTAAAGTATTTCTCACCCCTGGCTGCCCTGCCTGGCGCTTTATTCAGCATCTGGCACAATATAATGGGCTCTGCGCTGGCTGCATACTGGTCATCTGGTAAAGACAAAACTGACATAGAGATGCTAACTGATGCTACCCAAAAACGATGGTGATCTGTTAAAGGCAGTTATTTTGATATGGATGGTGTGCTAGTGGATACCATGTCCTATCATGCACAGTCTGTTAATAGACAGATCACGTCAAAGCTGCTGATTAATTCCACTCACAGCCCCGTTTTATTAGAAGTAGTATTTATACCACACATGGACACGTATAAGATTTATGAGACGCAGTGCTAATATTTCCAGACCGTAAACAAGTATAAAAAATTCTATTGGAATTTTGAAACATAAAACAAGAAGAATAATAAAAGAGAGATGCGCCGACCGGGATTTGAACCCGGGTTTATGGCTTGGAAGGCCACAGTCATAGCCGCTAGACCATCAGCGCACTTGCATTCCCTAACTTGCATTTTTAGAATATAACCTTTTCGCCTAAATTAACTGACATGTGAAAAAGTATTGCGACAGATACAATACAGAGATTATTCGGTTATAAAATATATGTGCTGCGAAGTTCTTTGATCTGATCCCTTAGCGCCGCTGCCCTCTCAAATTCCAGATTTGCAGCCGCAGAGTGCATCTCTGCCTCAAGGTCAATGATCATATCAGCAAGTTCCATGTCGGAAAGATCCTCTGCAACCTCAAGAACCTCGGACTTAACTTCCTCATATTCTGCCTCTACAAGCTCTTTCTGTAAAGCCTTCCTGATGGTCTGCGGGATTATGTTATGCTCCTTGTTATACGCAATTTGCATCTCACGCCTACGACTGGATTCCTTTAGTGCGCCTGCCATTGAGCCAGTCATATTGTCAGCATACAGTATTACATAACCTTCCGCATTCCTGGATGCCCTACCGATCGTCTGTATGAGTGACCTCTCAGAACGCAGGAATCCCTCCTTGTCCGCATCGAGGATCGCAACAAACGCAACCTCAGGAATGTCAAGACCTTCCCTCAAAAGGTTGATGCCGACAAGAACATCGAACTCGCCTTTCCTTAAGTCCCGGATGATCTCCGCCCGCATCAGAGTGTCAATGTCCGAATGCATGTACCGCACCCGTACCCCCATTTCCAGCAAGTAGTCGGTCAGGTCTTCAGCCATTCGTTTGGTAAGGGTTGTCACAAGAGTGCGCCAGCCGCGTTCTGTGACCTTGTTGACCTCACCGATAAGATCATCGATCTGGTTCTCCACAGGGCGCACGAATACTTCAGGGTCCACAAGACCTGTCGGCCTGATTATCTGCTCCACGACTGCACTGCTGAGCTCAAGCTCATAGTCTGCAGGAGTGGCTGACACGTATATCGCCTGGTTTATCTTCTGGTGGAACTCATTGTACCTCAAAGGTCTATTATCAAAAGCAGAAGGTAAACGGAAACCATAGTTGACCAGGGATTCCTTCCTGGCCCGGTCCCCATTATGCATCCCCCTTATCTGCGGGATGGTCACATGGGATTCATCGATCACCAGAAGAAAATCGTCAGGGAAGAACTCAAGCAGAGAGGACGGTGGATCCCCCGGGCTCCTACCATCGAAATGACGGGAATAGTTCTCGATACCACTGCAGTATCCCAGTTCACGGATCATCTCCATATCGAATTTCGTACGCTGCAACAGCCTCTGAGCTTCAAGTATGCGGTTCTCAGACTCAAGCTTTGCGACCTGGTCCTCAAGCTCTTTCTCAATAGAGTCCAGCGCATGCACCATCTCTTCCTGAGGCATGACAAAATGCTTTGCAGGATAGATGACAATACTGTTATCCTCTTTCACAACCCCGAGCGTCTTACCGGTCAGAGGATCAAAGGAAGATATCCGGTCGATCTCATCCCCGAACAGCTCTATACGGATACCATGGGTTTCCTGTGCAGGGAACACCTCCACAGTATCCCCTTTGGAACGGAATGTACCTTTGGCATAGTCCATTTCGTTGCGCTCATACTGTATATTGATAAGACGTGCAAACAGGTCACTCCTTTCGATCTGTTCACCAGGCCTCAAAATTACAGACATCGACCTCCATTCTTCCGGAGAACCGATGTTGTAAATACTGGAAACACTGGAAATAACAATAACATCCCTGCGTTCTATCAGGGACTTTGTGGCTGAAAGCCTCAACCTGTCGATCTCCTCATTCACAGAGGAATCCTTTTCGATGTAGGTATCAGTGGTAGGAAGATAAGCCTCAGGTTGATAGTAATCATAATAACTGACAAAGTATTCCACAGCATTATCAGGGAAGAACTCCCGGAACTCCGAGAACAACTGAGCTGCAAGGGTCTTGTTATGAGCAATTACAAGCGTAGGCTTCTGCACTTTCTGAATTACATTTGCAACTGTGAATGTCTTACCGGACCCGGTCACACCCAACAATACCTGATGTTTTAACCCCTTGTCCAAACCTTCCACCAGCTTCCTGATAGCTTCTGGCTGGTCTCCTTTTGGATCATATTCAGATACAAGCTTAAAACTGCTCATCACTCTGTGAATATGTATGTGAATATCTATAAACGTATGTATGCGACACTTTGAACCTATTCACAATACAACAGAATCTGAACACGCAATTACATGTCTACAACATTTAGCCACAGC
This sequence comes from Methanococcoides methylutens, assembly GCF_000765475.1. Taxonomy (NCBI): domain Archaea; kingdom Methanobacteriati; phylum Methanobacteriota; class Methanomicrobia; order Methanosarcinales; family Methanosarcinaceae; genus Methanococcoides; species Methanococcoides methylutens. The sequence continues at coordinate 496,492 of NZ_JRHO01000009.1, read as the reverse complement.
ACCCATATGCAAAAACAAAGAGATCCCAATGATAATTAACATAAAAACAAATAGATGATCATCATTTTCTGATCTCATAGAAAACAATTAAAGTAGGTCAATGAAATTCATAACCTTTGCATCTGCCAAGCAGGAGCATACCCTTGTTGTGTTGCCTGGGCAGCAACCTCTTCCCGGTCACCGATATAGAAATATTCACGCTGTGTGCGGTTACCACGACGTTCCAGAAGGTTCTTGCGATACATACGGGAGAGATAGGTAGAAACTGTGCTTAACTTGATCTCACCATAAACACGTTCATAGTTCTCCTGGATCTGTTGTGAAGTGGACCAATCGCGAGGATGCTCGTACTTCAGGAAAAGCTCAAGCCTTTCGTTGATCGTAAGCTTTGAATTACTGACCTTGTCGCGAAGTGGCGCGTTAGGAACAGCATTGTTGTTAACCTGTGGAACCTGTTGTTCTGTCATAGCAGCCTGAACCGGACGAATGGGAGCGATGTTACCAGAAGATACATTCGCTTGCTGTGGTTGTACAGGTTGTTGATAGCAAACCGGCTGGTTCACCACAGGATTCACACCCGGATTTACTGTTTGCTGGTTCACAGGCAAATAGTACTGTGGATACTGTTGAGCTTGTTGTACCGGCATCTGCACAGGCTGATAATAAGGCTGTGCTTGTTGTGGAACAGGCATCACAGATACAGGATAATAGTGTGGTGCCACAACCTGTGGAGGTTGTGAAACAATCGTTTTCGGAGTTGTCGCGGAAGTTTGTTGTGAAAAAAGTTGCTGAACTTTCTGTTCAGATTGCAGATTGGAGGATGAAGAACCGGTCGAACGAGGTTGTACCTCATCTAAAGTATCAATAAACTTGATAACCCGTTCTTTCACATTCTCACCAGCAAATTCAATACTGGTGTTCTCTTTTCCTTCGTCATCGATTATTTCGATCCGAATCTTCATCTTCTACGCCTCTGCAGCGGATCCATCCATCCCCTCAGATCGGTGGATTCACAAACCATTCATCCCCTCAGATAATGGCTCAGCTTTTATGTGAATACAGTTTCATGAAATCGATTTGTACCGTGATAGTACAATTGATTTGAACTGCAATATATCCATTATACTTAATGATATATAAAAGTTAGCATTAAAATATAAGTCATTATCTGTATTATACTAAATTAAAGCTTTTAAAACACTTATTTTTAATAAAAAGCACATAAAAACGCTTTAAAAAATACCCAAATTACGTGTCTAAAAACAAGAAAATCCGAAATCACAACGTATTATAGTTAAGACTCCAGTGGAAGTAAAGGGGTTTGTTTTCATATACTTTTTACTGTGATTATCTACCTAAAAACAAAATAAAAAGTTATAAAGCCATCATAATATAAAATAAAGATAATTACTCATATTTAACTGCATAAAATGTATAGAATATTCTTAAATTAAAAATAAGGTCTTAAAAGAAAAGGAAAATTGATCCAGACTTAATCCAGAAACGATCCAAACACCTGCCGCACAAACCATTATTGCCCCAGTCAGTTGCTTTTATATTACATGATGTTTATAAGAACGAAACATGACCGACGTAAGTGCAGGATCATCAACGGGAAATGATGTACCGGACATGAATTCCGACAAAGTAACCCGCGAAGCAGAAGAAGTTGAAGACATGGACGTCCAGTCGATACTCAACGAGAATGAGGTCCTGAAGGTCCAGAACGAAACTATGAAAGCAAAGCTCCTTGAAGCCAACATGATGGCTAACAAGTATCTTTCAGAAATAGAGAAACTGAAGGAGCAATTGGACCACCTCACCACACCACCACTGTTCATTGCCAGTGTCATGGAAGTGGATGACGACATGGTGCTTCTGAGGCAGCATGGCAACAACCAGGAGGTTATGACAAGAGTGCCACCTGGAATGGAAGGCATTATTGAGCCAGGCATGCGCGTGAGCATTAATGCAGCATTTTCCATCATATCCACGATCAGTAAGGCAGCAGACGTACGTGCCCAGGTCATGGAACTTATCAATTCACCAGGCATCGACTATGATATGATCGGCGGCCTTGACGATGTTCTCAAGGAAGTCATCGAATCAGTTGAACTTCCGCTGACCGAACCGGAACTTTTCGAGAACATAGGAATAGAACCACCAAGCGGAGTTCTCATGTACGGAAACCCGGGAACAGGTAAGACACTGATAGCAAAGGCAGTTGCATCAAGAGCAAATGCTACATTCATCCGCATGTCAGGTTCAGACCTTGTACAGAAGTTCATCGGAGAGGGCGCAAGACTTGTCAAGGATGTGTTCCAGCTGGCAAGGGAGAAGTCCCCGTCAATACTGTTCATCGATGAGATCGATGCAGTCGGAGGTATGCGTACCCACGACGGTACAACCGGCTCTGCAGAAGTGAACCGAACAATGTTGCAACTCCTGGCAGAGATGGACGGATTCGACCCCAGTGGTAATGTAAAGATAATTGCAGCAACCAACAGGATCGACCTGCTTGACCCGGCACTCCTGCGCCCTGGAAGGTTCGACCGTATAATCGAAGTACCACTTCCGGACGAGAAAGCAAGGGAAGAGATCCTGAAGATCCACACAAGGAAAATGACCCTCGAAAAAGACCTCGATCTCGCCAAGATCGCAAACATGACGGACGGCCTTAGTGGTGCTGACCTGAATGTGATAGTCAAGGAAGCAGGCATGTTCGTCCTGAGAAGAAGAGGCGACATGATAACCATGAAAGACCTCATGGATGCATTCGAAAAGGTCGTATCGGAAGAAGAAGTGAATGCACCATTCGGAATGTTCGTTTAAAACGAACTTCCAACTACTTTTTTAGACGATAAGTATAAATATAATTGGTTGCTTTTAGGGGGTGCTGAAAAGCGCGAAACCGTGTGCTCCGATAGTGTAGCACGGCCAATCATGCAGGACTCTCACTCCTGCGACTGGGGTTCGAATCCCCATCGGAGCACTTGTCTACCCTCTTCTAACGTGATTTTGTACATACACAAATACACATATTTTACACAAAACGGACATTTTGCCGTTAGATATCCCCCAGTCCAAGTACACGTTTTATCACAATTGTACACAAAAAGAACAACACAAATATTCTTTTAGAAGTCGACCTATCAAACCGGCCGGTGATAGTATTTGGATTATTTAAAAGAGTTCGCTATTGATTGCGATATTAGAGGATTTCACAAACACACAACAACAACATATGCAAGCCATCTAAAAGATTTCCTTGAGATAATAGATGACCCTATTTCTATAGATCAGAGCGAATTACGAGCGCATCTTGCCGCACTGCAGAAGAGAAACTACAAAGCAAGTACATACAACTCATATTATGCAGCATTGAACACGTTCTACGATTTCTTAATATTTGAAAAACTGATAAGGAAGAACCCTATACCGGAATTCAGGAAAAGATATCTAAGCCACGTGATGAAGATCTCCCAGGGAGAAAAGAGACAGATCATTTCAGTGCAGGACATGAAGGATCTTTTACACCAGGCCAATGATCTTCAGGAACGAGCTCTAATAACAACACTAGCAAAGACCGGACTTAGAAGAGGGGAACTTCTGGACCTTCAGGCCAAGGACATTGACCTAGATAAACAAGAGATCAGACTGAAGGACAAAGCGAAGAGATCCAGAACAGTTGTATTCATGGATGAGGAACTAAGCAAAATCATGGAAGAGCATTTGTCCTGGAGAGAATGCAATGCACAATCACACTGGTTGTGGATATCTTCAAGAGGTGGGAGGATCCACAAAGATGATCCAGGAAGGATTATAGCCAAAAATGCATTGGCACTGGGTCTGCATCAGCACGGAGGCCCACTTGAACAACGACTAACCTGTCATTGTTTCAGGCACTTTTTTACAACAGAATTATTCAGAGCTGGCATGGATCCCCAATATATCAAATGGTTGAGAGGAGACTCCCTGCAGAAAGAAGCCTGGCAGATCTACAACCACATAGATCCGGAACATGTAAGAGAAGAATACGAGAAATGTATTCCGAAATTATTCCTGTAATACATACACGACTGTGGTCTTGTTCCAAGACACGATGCAACGATGCTCTGCGCTTTCAAGGATAGGGTATGGTGGAGCTGGTCAAAGAACAACAATACAGAGTAACACGAATGAAGAATTCATCGTTGTTCCGGATCTTCCTGCAGCTGCAAGATCAGGATCCTGGCCAATTTTAAAAACAGCATCAACAGAGATAGTGACATTTCAGTAATGAAAAAAGACATTTTTTCGAGTAACACGAATGTGAATAAAGACAGCCAAGACAGCCGGGTCGGACATAGCCGACGCCGGCAGGGAGGTTGATCATATTTTATGGACATCGTCATCGATATGAGCAGTAGCAGCAGCTACACGAGAGATAAATCCGGATTGTTCCAGGGCTTTAACCCGACCCAGTCTCTGGACCTTATCACGATATCGCAGGAAGGCCTTATTTTTAATTCCCAAGGAATCCAGATATGAAACCAATTCACCATGAGAGTTAAAGGCAAGATCTTTAGAGTCTGGATCCTGACGGACAAGATCAGCGGCTGCAATTTCGTTAATACGAACTTGTAAGAACTTTTCAGGTAATGTATCAGACATAGTTAACACCTCGAAACTAAGCGAATATACCAAACAAAAGAGTAGTAGAGGAAAGCAATTGAGAATAGACTTAGAAGGATAGAGACAAACCCTTCAGTAGAACGAACAAAAGCTAAGAGAGGACAAGCCAAAGAAGAGATTAAGACAATATAAAGAAAAGAAAGAAAAAGAACTTTAGACATTAAGTTTCACCTCATCGAATGCTTCAGATAAATCTTGAGACCACCAAGAAGGAAGATCATTTTCTATCCAGCCGTGGAAGTGGGGAGAGAATACATAGGAAAGCCTTTTGGAATCAAAGCCTTTGGAGACTCTACGATCAAACATTTTTTGAACAGGATTAATAACGGCCTGGAATTCGGAACGCTCAAAGGTTCTGGATACTTCATCATAGCGTTTAAAGAACATATTGATATAACCAAACCTGAAAGAGTCCAGGGAGACAATAGCAGTATTCTGGATAGTCATCAAGAGAGTTATACGCCTCTGACCCATGACAGCAAGGAAACGAGCCCACTGTTTAGCATCAGCGGACCTGGAAGACTTAGCATTAACATCATCATTAAGACCGGAATCATCCTTTACCAATACAGCACCTTTTGGAACATCATCGACATTATTAACGATCTCCACCCAATCCGGCAGGAGATGCATTTTAGTCCTGGGGAACTTGTGAAAATATACAGGCCTATCGGGATTTTCTTCATGAATTATATCAACCATGCGCATTATTAGACCGGTTTTACCCTGGCGAATGGATCCAAACGCCAGATATGAACCGTAGCCATAGCAAAGATCATGCAGGAAGTCAGACAGCGACATTTTCAACCTCAGAAAGTTGTTGTTCAGTTTTAGGATCATATCGATCTTCAAGGACAGAATCAAGGCCCTGGCCGGAATTAAGTTCAGGCTCAGACATGATCTTATCAAAATTATCCCAATGAACATTCAGACGTTCAGATACACCAGCTTCTACCCTGGCAGAAAAGGCAGCCCTAAGATCTGAATTTGTCCGGATCTCCTCTTCGAGCATTTTCCGAAGTTTCAGGAAAGACAGTTTTGATCGGAAGAATTCCAGATTTGAGAACTCAGTGAACCAGGGAGTTTTAATGGTCCATTCTTCAAAGTCCAGAGAATCACACACAGCTACTTGAGTACCCTCAATGGTTGTGATATAGTAGAAATCCGAGCCTGTACGCTTGAACCGTTCCAGCATATGATCAGGTATAGCATACAGGGCGAAATAGTCAGCATCGTCCTCACCATCAGCTACATGCATACTCATGACAAGAGTTCGAGGAACTTTTGTAACATGGATCACAAACCAAGCAAGAGGAATAGACGAAACAACAAGACCAGCGAAGAACCAGAAAGAAAAGAGTTTCCAGAGTACAAAAAGAGCAACGGCTCCAAGAATACCGATAAATAGCTTTTTCAGAGCATCTTTAAAGTCATGATAGAACTGGGAAGCAGTCACAGTAATGCTTTTTTGTTCCACGACCTCATATTCCTGATCAGTTTCAATTTCTGGCATTAAATGACCTCCTGAATCTCATGTTCTAAATGATGTTTCCAGAACTTCCAGAAAAGGAACACAAAGACAACAGCAGCAACGACACCACCAGCAAAGGACTGAGCAGATTTAAGCCACATCTCTTTTTTAGTGATCTCAGCTTCAGGAGAGGAATAAACAGTTTCCTCATCAATGGCCTTGTGCATGATCTTGACATTTTGCCATTCATATTTTTCAGGACCTACGAGAACAACGATCTTCCGGATCTTCTTGACTCCTTCAGGAACCATGAAGTTTTCCACAGCCACAAATGATGTCTGACCTTCCATGACGTGAGGATCTTCCAGGGAATTAACATAGATCGAAATCTTATAATCCTGAAGATCTTCAGAATAAATATAGAAATCAATATCATTGTAGAGGATATTATCAGAACTTCTCAATGCCGGATGTATCGGATTATTCAGATATGATGAAATGACCTGGACATCAGATCGACCTTTGTCCTGGAACACATCAGGTTCTGTCATGTTCTCAGATTGCACTGATCTATTTAGATCCACGTCCTCCAACGCACTCACTGGCATAGAATACAGGACCACAGAGAGTAAAAGAAACGCAATACCCAACACAATATACCGCTTTTGATACTGCATTCAATACCTCCGTTTATTACCCCTGTCACGAAGAAGGGTATCTTTTATCATACTTGCACCTACAGCACCAATCAAGATAACACCAAATTGAACAGCCACACCAGCGAGATTAAAACCACCAATGACGGTATCAGTAGTACTGCTTAATACATCAGTTAAAAAAACAGAAGGAAGAAAACTGGCAACAAGTACCAGGACAATTCCACCTAACAATTTGAATTTTGGTATTCTCATTTTCCACCTCAAATATATTTATCCAAATAACCCTCGATAGATGTCGCATTATCTATTATCCAATCCATCCCAGGAATCCTGCGAATAATTGCTTCAGTAAGTGCTTCAGTACCATCCCACAGATTACTCAAAAGACTGGCATTATAGTTCCATTGATAATCTGCCATCCAATCAAACAGCGGATCAAGGCCCTCTGCTATGAAGTAGTCGTTAATAGTGTCCATCACAACATTTTCAATCTGGTCCTTAGTCTGACCCACAAAATCATAAGTCGAATCGATCTTGTCCTGGATGAATGTCCAGATATCGTTCATAGTAGGAACAGCATAATCAATCATCATTTGCACATTGCCTTTAATTTCATCCCAGATACCAGACAAATCTGGAACATATGACATTACACGATCCTTCAGGCCTTCCCAAATATCATCCATGGAAGGAATCAGACCTTTGATAGCATCCATAACATTATTGAATCCATTTTTAACAGAATCGATTATGGACCCGAAGAAATTGCTGAATATATCAATCATTGATTCAAAACGATCCTGAATCGTATCCCCAGTATAGACATAAGAAGTTGTAAGAGATAATATCAGGAACAGACCAACGACCACCGCTATTATAGGCAGAAGATAAGGTGCAATCGTAGCATAAGCAACATTAAAAAAAGAAAAATTGGTGACACTCATAATATCACCGCTTAATATAGTCGTACATGTCCTGGAACACATTTCCAAAGTTGTCAAAAACCCATTGTGCAAGATAGCGAGTATCGAACTCAGTAGGTTTAAAGCTGTCCGGGTTCAGTAGTGTTCCTGTGGTAAGCGTCCATGATTCCAAAGACTGGTAAGTACCGCCTACGTGCTCAGTGACATACTGGAAGATGGTATCTATCGAAGATATGAAAACATTGAGAATTGCATTCATGATAGTGGCTATGAACCAATAGAAACCATTGATGATCCAAGCCATTGATAAATACAGACCCCATCCTGCATACTGAAATGCACCGAACGGAATGAAGAAGATCGCAAATGCAAGAACAAACGCCAAGAGACCTCTCAACTTCCATGACATCTGAGTCCAGCTACCAGATACAGCACCTGCAGTATTTTCAGTAGCTCTTGCAATTCCTGAGACAATACGACCACCACGATTGATAGTGGACCTACCTGCATACCCATACCCAGAAGCTTCAAAGTATTTCTTCTTGGAATAATGTTCACCGGCACCATAGGCATACTTTCCAGCTCTCGAAACTGACTGACCAGCATTTGAAGCATATGACCCAGCTCTCGAAACTGACTGACCAGCATTTGAAGCATATGACCCAGCTCTCGAACCAGCATTCCAAGCAGATCTACCAGCACCAGAAGCAGCTGATCCAGCTTTAGAACCATAGTTCGAAGCAGTATCACGAGCTTTTTTTATCCTCTTACCTCGCTTAGTACGATAGTCAATCCATTTACCCATACTTTACACCCCAAAAAAAGGAAAAGTACGGTCACTGCACCGGACTTCTAAAATCAGTCAATAGCAGGTTGGAAAGCATCACAAGTGCAAGGATACAGACACCAGCAAGAGCAAACATGGCATAGTAATTGCCCGCAAGTGCAGGTTCCCATACCATAGCTGAAAAGCTTGTTTGGATATCGGCCCAAAGGCCAGTAATGCCTGCAGTTGATCCGGACACAAGTGCTCCGAGCTTGGATGTGTAATTGGTCAATGCATAGATTGCAATTGCTGCAATAGCAAACAGTACCAAAAGAATACTGATCATGATTAGTACCTCCTGTTGCCAGATTTCTTCTTTGAAGATCTACTTCCGGGATCCTTACGTGGATTGTAACCCTTTTTATAACGCTGACCATTTGCACCATCATTTGAAAGAGATTCAAGCCCAACATATGGAGTAGCCAGGACAGCACCAAGTAAAGCAATAAGACCAGTTGCAATTAAACAAGCGTTCCAGGTAGATGTAAGAGAATATGCTTTTTCCGGACCATAGAACTCTACACCAGTAACAATTCCGTTTGTCTCACTCAAAGCAGACTTATCGACATCAACAAAGGTAATGAAAACATAACCATCATCATACAAAGTTGAAGCAGTCAACAAAGCAGTTGCAGGAATTTCGACATCGATCCATGTGCCGTTAGTAGATGTTACAATATCCCCTTTGGTAACAATTTCATAATTGTTATTAGTTGAAGAAGTTACACCGGTTGATTCAACGCCAGTTGTACCAGCGAAATTATCAGAAGCAGGAACAGCATCGGCATCATAAACACCAACAACAACACTAAGATTTAGTTCCTGGTTATTTTCCCAATATAAACGCATTGAGCTTACACTAGATTCCAGTAAATCATCTGGAGATAATGTAGTTACAACTGCAATATTTGGATTTGCAAACTCAGAAACAGGAGTTCCAAAAGTCAAAGTTGCATCAGCATCATCAGCATCTTGTTCAGGTAAGAAGAATATCTTATCAGATGACTCTGACCAAGAAATTGTATTATACATACTGTTTCCGCTACTATTCGCATATACGAAATTTACAGCAGCAATATCGGATATATAATTAGCTAAAAGCGTAGTTCCATCAGATTTGTATTTTGAATATGTGTACACAGAACTTACATTATCATACTCGACATTAGCAGCAGGATACAAAGTATCACTTGGCTCATCATTAAGAGTAAAAACGGCCTGTTGAACACCAAAATCGTTCATATTCCCAACAACATAAGCACCTACGGGCAGGGGCAGCAGTATCATCAGAACAGCCAAAATCGTTCCGATCTGTGCCCTCTTACGCCGGCTCATTATTTCATTACTTACCATTTATTAACCTCCGTTAAGGTTTCCATAGATGAATCTATGAATGTGATACAGAAATCAGAAGAATCATGCAGAAACAGGATCACTTACAGGATCCTCATCAACGGCAAGATCTTCCTGAAGGAGAGCACGCCACTTGGGAAGTTCCCTTTCGATGACATTAAGATCATCAATAGTAAGCTGGACGTTATCATATCCCTCCTTTTTTTTGTTGAACTGTGACAACTGCAAAGTACGGAAATGTGCTGTAGATTCAGCATTGTGCGTATTGTGTGCACCATCGTACTCACTGATCTTCACATTACCAGAGAATAAGCGAGTTCTAACAACATCTCTAAAGCCATAATCATTGTATTTATCAGACATTTTGATCACCAAATGAAAAAAACACCGAACTATATATAAAAGCATCAAAATATTAGAAAAATCTTAAGAAAAGACAATAGAAAAAACAAAAGCGGATAAGGCATACGTAGCACACTCTTAGGTATAGCAGGATAGGGCAGAATTGACATTTTTTGTTTTCACAACGCAGTTCCGGACGTGAGTGCAACATACTTGCATAACCATAAGAAGAGTAACACGAATTGAAGTCCCATTGTCGTTCCGGATCTTCCTGCAGCTGTACGGATGAGCTGACCAGGGAGAATTAAAAACAGGAACACGCAACACTTTTAAAACTAATTAAGATTTAAAAAAGAAAAGGAGGAGTAACACGAATGTGAAATTAAAACAACCCACTAATCTCTAACAGATCAGAATCAATATTACGAATACGCCGTTACAAAATATAACGTTCAGTTAAGGACAAAGATCTATCTTCAAGATCTACAACTAAGCGATTCCTTTTATCAATCATCTCTTGTTCATATTCACCGATCTCCATCAAATCACCCTTTCCGGCACTCTTTACAAACATAGTCCTTTTCCTGTTCTCCGCAAGCTACAGGCGAACATCCATAAGGATACTCACAAGTACACTTATCACAACGTTCACCACACAAACAACAGACAACAAGATACTTTGCAGGTGCTCCACAAATATTGCAGGTACGTTTCATTACACCACCATCCTGAACTCATCCTTACTTACAAAAAGAAGATCACCACGCTTTTTCAGATGCGACAAGACCTCATTGATCGAATCCCGGGTAAAATCATAACAAGAACAAGCCTCACAGAGTTCAGAAACTGTTATTAAACCACTATCAGCAGATGTAGACAATTTGAGGATAACACCAACTAACGTAACAATAGGCCAAGCACGTTCAGAACGAGTTACAGGAGTCTTTTTTACTTCGGGCTTTTCAACCTTCAGATATCCGAGAGAATCAACATGCGAGATCTGACAATAACAATTAGATTCCTGGCACTTACGAACATATGTTCCCTTCAAACTCTTGATCATCTGGGTATCATTGAGATCAGTAAGACCAGATGCACCAAATACGCATTTAGTCCTTAGTACATCCGAATGTACACAATCACCACAGGGACTTACTACAAGGTCCACAAGGGCATTAATCTTCATGTTCCTGGCCTCCATCAAGACCTTCAAAGACGAAGGATGACGGGGGAGCTTCAAGATCATCTATATTTTGACGACAGGCATACACACCTTTAGAATCGATATCTTGCCATAACTTAGTTACAAGGTACTCGACATACATTCTATTTTCAACATTAGGACCATTCCGGATCCATTCACGGATGATCTCACGGCACTCGTGGTTCTGAGTCATGAACTCTGTTATCGGGACACGAAGGACACCATCATCATCTTCAGGAGCAGAGAAACGAAGAATACCATCTTCATCATAAACAAGCTTATTCTCACGGTCCTGATTGATAATAAGTAAAACTTCCTGGCGAATTGCATCGAGTTCTTCAGGACTTACATAATTCAAGGGCTGAGCTTTATCAGAGAGACCACCGCAACCGGAGACGGCTTTTATTTTTGATTTCCCGGCATGGGTCAAGATACCACAGTGAGAAAGCAAGTACATAATATGCTTAAAAACATCTTCAACAGTCTTCAATTCATAGACCTTATCTTGATCATAGCCACCGGTTTGTTTATGGATCAATAATTCTGCATCACCGGTTACCATTGCATCACCAGGGAAGCACAAGTAGTGGTAATGAGGAGATACTTCTACACAATCACGCCAGGACTCGACATAATCAAACGCTTGAGAGATTTCTTCCATACCGGATTCAGAGAGAATGTAGTTCCAGAAGGAGGAAGAGGAACGAGAACCAGAATGAAGTTTAACGAACTTCAGGATATCGGATTTCAGACGGAAGGGATGCATTATGGAAAGGGCAGAATGTACACCCTGACGAGAAAGCCTGGCATTGGCATTGGTACGCAGAGCACGCACCTCTTTCAGAGTATAACGACGATCACGAGGAACGGATGCAACGACACGGCAGGGATGTTCACCGGTTATTTTGGTCATGACCTCACATTTTACAGTCCAATCAAAAGCACGTTGGAGCTTCCACAAAAAGGAGCAATCAGGACATGCAGCTTCTTTACAATGGGAAGCAGACACACCTGCACCTTTCTGATCCAGACGAATAGAACTCCAATAAAAATCACCGCATGCATCAGGTTGGTTACCTTGACCAGGAACAAGGAAGTTGCCGGTATTAAGCAAGGTTTCAGAAGGCATGAATTTAGAAGGAGACTCCATTTCCTGCAGCTGCAGCATTAGTTCTCACCTGGCCTGTCATACTTCGCAGGTACGATCTTACCAAATGGACCATTATCATCAAAGTCCACGGAAAAACGGACACATTCAGCATTATCAGCCATTCCAAGAGTCTTCATGAGCCATCTGGGAAGAGTTACAAACTGATATCCGTTAGAATCGTGTACCTTGTACCGGTCTTTCAATTGTTCACCCCCTTCGAGTTGTTCAAAAAAAGATCGAGTTTGCACTCAGAAGTTGGCCTGGAGATCTCCCAGGGATGAATAACAATATCAGGATCATCGTTGGAGATCTTCAATGACCTTTGAGAGGGAATATCTACAAATGCGGACAAAGTTACTGGTGTTAAGTCAGCCCGGACAAGGCCAACATGATTGTTATTGGATTTCATGTTACTACATCGGAAATAATTCACTTGCTGGAATCTGGACAATCCCAACAGCAAAAAAAAGATTTAAAATAATAATATATAAATGTTTCAATTAACGCAGTAAACATTGACAACGAAATATTATAAATACATGAAAACATAATTTGTACATGTCAACTGATACCACGTGCATGCTGGACACATGTTAACTTGGCCATGGTAGCTTTTTAAAATCTACATCGGAAACATGGCCAAGCAACGTGTTTTATCGGGTAGACAGGGTTTCCGAGGGGCTAAATCTCAACGGGGTTTAGTTCCCCATCGGAGCACCACTAACTTTTTTATGATTCTACTCTTTTTGAACTCAACTTCGAAGAAATATAATTTGTGTTTGATACTAAATATTGCATCATGAGATCAGTTGGCCCATCAGTCAGATCCAGACAGTTCGAGCAGCAAAAATATATTAAGCACAGAACCATACATTTATTACAATACGTATTAAGACAACGTGGCCAGAGAGAGAGATATAATGGATCAGAGAAAATTAGCACAATTGCCCTTAGTAGGAACGCTGATCGGCGCATTAATCGCATATTTATTAAGACCGGAAGCTCCACAAGTAGGCAAACTACCATTAGGAGTGGTCATGACAAGGGGAGCAGACCTAACCGGCACAGAGGAGATATTGATACCAATCGCAGAAGCATCATTTAACTATACGATCACAGGTGCAATAATAGGTGCGATAATTGGTGCAGTAGTATTCTGGATCATGTTCAATAAAATGAACAATTAATGTACATATTCAACAAAATAATAATTAACATACATCGAATACATGGCTTGTTGGAGACATGTTTTCAACTTGCTGTTTTTTTAATTATAGTTGGCAGAGTTTCCGAAAAGTTCAGGCATCAACATGATCAATATACCCACCTGACCAACACTAAATTTACTAGGATATTATTTTGACTTTTAGAAAAATGTCAATTGATCAACATTAACAAGTCAAAAAGGAGTTTACCTTATTCGAAATTTTCAAGCGGAATGGCAAAACCGAAGATGCTGAACGTACCATATTCACTCTTGACCCATACATGCCCACCATGAAGCTCAACAAACTTTTTGACCAGAGAAAGACCTAAACCAGTCCCATCATACTTTTTTTGAGAAGAAGAATTAATCTGGCTAAATGGCTTGAACAACTTGTCAAGATCATTTTCTTTGATCCCAATACCACCATCATGAACTTCAAACTCCACATAATCCTGCACCATACGGCACTCTACAGATATATCCCCACCATCATTGGAGAATTTGATGGCATTACCGATCAGATTATAGAGAATCTGCTTGAGTTTACCGGCATCAACTTCAAGAACACAAACATCAGGTGAGATCAAAGTACTGATCGTTATCCCCCTTTTACTGGCCGACGTACCCATGAACTCAGACATTTCTAAGAGAAATTGAGGGAGATATACTTTTTCATAAGACAGTTCCATTTTACCGGCTTCAGCTTTTGAAAGATCAAGTATGTTATTAATAAGACCCAGCAGATGAGTACCACTGGAAGAGATATTCTTTGCATATTTTACCTGTTTTTCGTTAAGTGGCCCAACACCCCCCTCGACAAGAAGATCAGAGAAACCAATAATCGAATTCAGTGGCGTCCTGAGCTCATGACTTACATTTGATATAAATTCACTTTTAGCATTGTTCGAAGCTTCAGCCAGGTCCTTTGAGACCATAAGCTCAGTTTCCATTAATTTCCTTTCAGTCAGATCAATCTCCATAGAAAATATACCCAGTTGATCCTCCGGCAACAGAACGGTTGAGTAACTGGAAAATACAGGGAGACTCATTTTACTCTTTGTTAAAAAAGTAGTTTCACAAAATCGTTCCATTTTTTGACCGGTTCTGTCCGAGTTAATGATTTCAAACAGACCACTAGCATCGGCAATAGGAACTATAAGGTCGGTCATTTTTTGACCGATCGCTTCTTCCTTAGAATAACCATACATTGTTTCGCTGGCACTGTTCCAATACTGAACAAAGAGATGCTTATCAAATCCCTGAATTGCAACATTGGGAACATCATCCATGAACTTACGGAAGTTCTCATCAAGCAAATGAAGCTCAGATTCCTGCTTTTCAACAGTCCTTGAAAGACTTACATTCTTACTCAATACCATATAGGAGATATTGGCAGACATAAGGAGTAGTATAAAAGAAAGAGCTTTGATAAAGGAGAGATCTGTTGAAGACAGACCATTTACCATTATATACTGGAACCAATCAATGACATAAAGCCATGAGGGATAAAGAACCAATACAAAAAACAGGACAATTGTAACAGGAACAGAATATGATCGTTTGAACCACTCTTTTATACGAAGTGGATCCATATTTTCTGACTCTATTTTCATCCTGCCACCCCACTAAATTAATGATAAGATTTTATATAAAGAATTGGATAAGACACATGTTATAAATAAACATTACATTGTTAACGCAGCATAATATTCCACATGTATAAAACAATACAAATTCAGAAAGAGAAGAAAAACATGAAACGAAATATAGAATCTGTTTCAATGTACCTGAACATCTTCCTATTTCTGATATTGGCAAATTCACTCCTCTCAAGATTCGCAGTTGTAAATTTCACATCCTCGCCTGCAACAGGAGTATCAAACATGTATATTGCGGTTGCTTTTATGATCGTCTTTGCTTTGTGGTATGGCCTAGGAGGTGCACTGGCAGCATATCTTGGTTGTATTGTAGGAGCAGGCATCCTTGCTGATATGCCAACCTCATTGAATATCATATGGTCCCTTGCAGACCTATGGCAGGTCCTTATACCACTTGTTGCATTCACCTATTTTAAAGTAAACTTAAGACTAAAGACAAGAAGGGATGTTGCATACTTCCTTGTTTTTGCAGTCTTCCTAAATAACATCATAGGTGCCTCATGGGGCACATACATGCTAATGATCAATGGAATTATCCCTTATGAGGAACTCTTTCTGACCTTTGAAAGATGGTTTACAGGAAACGTGATAGCCACAATCCTGATAGTCCCATTTTTACTAAGATACCTCACACCATACATCCAGCAAACAGAGTCATATGTGGAAAACTACTGGAAATAAGACACATATCATAACCTCGCCGGGATGCTACTTGACTCTTTTTAAAGCACCTTAACTAAAGAGCAATGCACATATTACTGCATATTGCAATAACCTGAATTTTGATGATGGGAACAGTTATTCGCCATCAGTTACTTTCCGATACTGCAACTCACATGCATATAAACAAGCTGCCAGCTTCTTGTCCTTCAGATCGTCCACAGTCCCTTTTAGCCCAAGCTTTGAACATTCTTCATAGACTTTACAAACATCACAACAATTAGTACTCATAGAGAAGTCTCCCGGAACAGATCTTCGAACATATCAATGAAGGATATAACTTAAATTTTCCGTTCGTCCTAAAAAAACCAGATTGCTATAACGAAATAACATAACAAATAAAACAGGAAATAAATATAGGCATATGACCATTAAAAGCAGAAAGATACGATGGTGTAGACCCACACCTCCATACGCCAGCATATGGAGGAAATGCCTCACCATCAAAGACTTGACAGGAAGGACACTTTGCTAAGTGCAAAAACGACAAAGGAACCAACTGCAACATCCTGAAGGTTTAGAGGGATTATTCCACCAGGATTTGTAAGTACATAAATCATCAATGTTGCTATTCCTGCAAATGCAAAAGCTCCAATAATAACATCTTCTATTTCTACCATTTTTTATCACGCTCAATGAGGGGGGGCTAAGCATGCGATAGAGGTTGAAAGTTAACCGGTATCGTATATACACAAACCGCGACTCGTTTTGTTATTTAGAAGTGTTTTTTCCTAAAAGATGATGTTGTATATATAGGTTTCGATTTTTTGATAGGACAATACCTTTAAAGACTAAAAAAAAGTAGACGATATCGGCAAATTGCCTTTGTGGAAAAATACAATAAAAACGAGTTGCACCCCAGAAGTGTCCAAAAAATAACGGCATCAATAAAAAAAATAAAAAAAGATTGGAAAAGGAAAGAGAAGCCACGATTAAACCTGAACGCAAATCAGGCTGAAACGTTAACTTCCCCCACCCCATCCACGGAGTTGTAAAACACAGAATGAACAATATTTCCCAGATCTTCATCCATAAAGGGCTTCGTGAGGTAACCCTGAGGACCTGCCAGATTTGCCCGTTCACGAGTAGCCTTAGAAGAATCTGCTGTAATGAACACTATAGGAATTTTATATGAATCACGTATCCTCATCGCTGTTTCGATGCCATCCATACCACCCTTTAATCTTATATCCATAAGTATCAGATCAGGATGTATCGCACCCACCATGGAAATGGCATCTTTGCCCTTAGAAGCAAAGCCAGCTACAGAGTAACCCATCTTCTCAAGTTTCAACTTGATCATCATACCAACGATCAATTCATCTTCAACAACAACTATTTTTTTACATTCCATATTAACTATCCAGATCATCTCAAAAAGAGTGTTCCCGTACCCATACTCCAACATATACCCATTCATGCAGTACTGTAATGCATACCATTACTCATTACGGACATCGTCATATTACTGATCATAAGACCAGCCAACGACTTGATCACATCAAGACTGTCACGATCACATTCAGGAATAATGAATTCAGAAGAGGATGAAGCGATCAATAATCCCACAAAGCGGTGTTCATGATGAATAGGAATAATAGCAGTACCCTGCAAGCCCTCATCCTGCATCCGTGGACCCGTAATGAAAGGATAGACCTCTGAATAATGTTTGTATATAGGGAAGCCTTTCTGTGCAAAGTTCACCTGACCGGAATCAGCACTAAAATACGAGATACTGTTCACAAAGTCATTTGAAAGTCCTTTATGATTCACAAGTACCAGCCCCCCGGTAACCTCATCAACCACATACAAAGCACAAATATCAATAGCATCGAGCTGAGTGGTCAGCTCAAGAAGGACATCCATTGAATCCTCCAGATTAACAGGCCAGCTGAGATCACTGCCCAGCTCGTCCTGAATGAACATAAAATCATCATGTTGTTTTTCATCATTGATATCAACGATCTTCGCATTCAAGTATTGCATTTGGCCATCCATATCATAGATGATCTGCGTCTTCTCACGGACCCACCTGATATCACCATCTGCTTTCAATATCCGATATTCCTGTACCAGACCCCCTACGGAACTATCAGAGTAATTCTCCAGGGCTTTTCTAACCATTTCAAGATCAGCAGGATGAATAATATCCTCATAAGAAAGGCCACCAATTAGAAAATCATCGGGTTCATAACCGAAAAAAGACACATTATCTGAAACGGATTCCAGTGGCCAGCCATATTCAGACCTCCACACGAATGCCACTTCAGGCATTTCATCTTGAATATCCGGTAAATTTACGATTCCTTTCATTATAGCACCCACACTAGTCCAAAATATAAATTGAATAAATAAGATTTTTAATTAATATAGCTAAAAATATAGCAGTACCCGGAAATATCCGGGAACCACTTGACAAATAAAGGAGTTGTTTATCATTTCTCCTTTGAAATTGCTGATACCATACTTACAGCAGCGATCTTATCGACATGAGCCTCGTGCTGCGAGTAGAACCACATTGGAACATAGAGACCAAGCACACATATTCCGACAATGGTTGAGAACCAGCTGCCTTCAACACTGTTAAGGTAGATCACACCGACCAGACAGAGTGGAAGGTTGAAGAGACCGAACAACAGTGCAACGTTCTTCCATCCGGCTGGTGCCTTGAATGGCCTTTCGAGTCCAGCAAGGTCAGGCCTTGATTTTGCCTTTACGTATGCGAAAAGACTGATACCGTTAGCACAAACATATCCGATTGCTGATGCAGCAAGGATAGCTGATGGAGTACCCATTGAGATCAGGATCAGGTTGAAGATACCGATAACGACCATTGCAAGGATTGGAGTACCGTGTGCATTTGTCTTTGCGAATACTTTAGGAAGGTTTCCTTCAGTTGCCATTGAGTGCATTGCCCTTGAGGAACCAAGATATGCAGTCTGGATGATCAATACCATTGCTGCAATGAGCATGACAATAGCTACTGTTGAACCGACATCACCGAGTGCTGCCTGTGCAAGTGGAAGCATTGGATCAATTGGTGCAGCTGCAATACCATCGATACCGAGTACACCGGTAATGGTCATCTGTACAAGGACGTAAGCTACCAGACAGATAGCACCACAGGAGAACAATGCCTTTGGTACATCAGAACCTGGCTTCTTATATTCAGGACCATAGATAGCTGCAGTTTCCCATGCACAAGCACTCCACTGAGCCATTGCAAAGATACCAAGCAAGATCAGGATATGATGGAAATCCCATGCCCAGTCAGTTGGCAGCCATGTGCTGGTGATATTAGTCATTGCGAAGTCACCGGTTGCATAAGGCGCCAGTGTAATAATTGCCATTGGAATAAGTGAGAAAGCTGCAAGAATATAACCTACAAGCGCACCACTTGAAAGTCCACGGTAGTTAACAAGTATCAAACCACCGAAGATCACAACACCTGCGATCATTGCAAGCTGGTACTCACTGAAAGTTGCTGCAAGTGAAGGGAACAGACTGTGAAGATAGAAACCTACAAGGATTGCGAAGATAGCAAGTACAGGGTTCCATGCGAACCAGTAACTCCATGCACTGAATCCACCGATCAATTTACCCTTGTCATACTTTCCTTCATGATTAGGTGACTTGAAAACGTTCTGCGCAAATCCAGGCAGACCGGATGCATTAGGGAAAGTTGTTGCAAGTTCACCATAAGCGAGGTTCTGCATAAATCCCTGGAAAACAGAGAGACCCCATACAATAATAGCAAATGACCATAGATAACTAGCAAAATAACCAATAGATGGCAAGATCAACAAAGGTACACCAATAGCAATAGCCAGTCCCTGTTTCCAATCGATCGATCGTTCGAGTTCACCGGCGTCACAGACTACTTTAGCACACTGCTCTGCGTGTGCCCAGTCTACACCGGATCCTTTTTCTTCAGACATATTCCATCACACTCCTTTTTAATAACGATTCATAAATAAAGATAAAACCGAAATAGACCTGATATTCGCCAGGCCCATATCGGCAAATTACACAGTTTAACCTGTGATTTCCCTGAACTTGTCACAGCAGTTGATGTTGATACCGAGAAGTTTCTCAATATTCATCTTAGCTGCAATACCCTTTGCACAGCCAGGAACTGATGTGATTACACCAATGTCGAGCTCTTCCCTGAGTTCCCTCATGACATATTCATCAGAGAGATCTGCGGTTGAGACACCAAGTTTCTTTGCAACAAAGTCCTTTGCTTCACCGATTCTCATGTTCTTGTCAAACTGCATCCTTGCAACAAGGTCACCAGCTGCCCTGATACCAGTCATACCGGAAGCCATGATATGTGAGATTGGCATACCCACCGGGTCGCCAACACCGATCTATATACCATCGACACCAGCGATCTCGACCATTGCCTTGCTTGCACGAGTAACTGCATCGATTGGTGGGGTCTCAAGCATTGGGATACCACCGACACCCATACCCATATCGACGTGACATGGAATTGTTGATGCTTCAACAGCTGCTTTCATGAATGTAACTGAACGACCAAGGTTCCATGCAGATGACTTACTGGTGTTGGTGTTACATACAGGACCGAACACGTTTGCTCCTGCCTTTGCAATAAGTGGTGCCTGCTGATGTGGCCACAGACCTGCAAGTGTTGTGCCATCATACTCAAGCTCTCCATGCATACCGAGAACGAGTTCTCCAGCCATACCTGCTTCAATGTAGATTCCCGGGAATTCTTTTCTCAGTGCTTCGATAGCATTGAGGGATGCATACATATCACCATCACCGGCTGCACCGATGGTATCGAAGTTGACACCGTCACAACCTACGTGCTGGAGTCTCTGCATGATCCAGACCATATCACGAATACCGTGGTCACCAGCATGCTGGATGGATTCCTGAGCTTCAGAGATCTTGAATGCCTTCATGAGGTCACCTGGGTTCTCGAATGGACCGTCAGGAGTGTAGTACAGACCCATGTTTGGCATTGCACCGTAGAGCATAGGAATGATCATGTTCTGCTGGCAAACTTCCATTGTCTGCTGTTCCTGAGAGATAACTGGCTTCACAGGCTTGTAACTGTAGTCAATGTGACCGAGTTCCATTGTATCTGCACCAAATGCACGCTCGTGCATCATTGAACCTACCAGTCTGCTGGAAGGAATACCTACACCACTGTTACCCTGGTCACCATCAATACGGATGGAACCTATATCGTGAGTTACAGGAACTTCCATACCTGGCTCAACACCGACGATCCTGTTAGGGTTGATGATGATCTCAAGCATCTTGTCCATCTGGTCATCGGTAAGTGCAGGGATGTCACCAAGGTCTGCTGCATCTGCGGAACCTGCCTTGATATCAGCAAGGATGTCTTCCTTGCTCATGAAGATCTTTGCACCGTCACCCATTCTTAAGAAATATTCTGTTGCCATTTTAATAACCCCATAAAATTAAAGAAGTAATTCCTTAGCTTTTACTACAGCTTCACTTGCATTTTCTGCATAGCAGTCTGCACCGATCTTCTTTGCCCATGCATCCGTTGCTGGAGCACCACCGACCATGACCTTGATATTATCCCTCATGCCGTTTTCCTTGAGAAGTTCAATAACTTCTTTCTGGCCCTGAAGGGTTGTCGTCATAAGTGCGGAGAGACCGACCATGTCAGCATTGGTTTCCTTGCACTTGTCAATGAAGTTCTGGAGTGGAACATCCCTTCCGATATCATGAACTTCGAAACCTGCTGCCTGAAGCATTGTTGAGACAATTGCCTTACCAATGTCGTGAACATCACCCTCGACGGTACCGTTTACAATTACCCCGAGCTTAGCGGCTCCGCCTTCTCCGGATGCAAGCTCATCCTGAAGTAATTCTACACCAGCGGACATTGCGTCAGCTGCCATCATAACGTGTGGAAGGAAGAGTTTTCCTCTCTCGAAGAGTACACCAACTTCATTCATACCTGCTGCAAGACCATTGTCAATAAGTTCTACTGCTGGAGCCTGGCCCTTTGCCTTGCCTACTGCAGCTATTACATCATCTTTCTTGCAACTTACTACCGCATCGGATAGCTCTTTGAATAATTCCTCGTTTGTCGTGTTACAACCTCCATTAAAGTTGTGGATTATTTACCACATGATTATGGTAGCAGGATTACTCCTCACCACCATATATTGAAAAACCAGAATCATATATAGCATAATTTACGTTGAAAGTTCGACTGATGTTGGAAATGGAAAAGCCCATGAGAGATGACCATTGCCTTTGGATATTCCAAAGGCGTGAGAAAATCCAAAGGCTTTGGTATATATGTAAAATGAAAGATCAATTGAGTAATCAACATCAAAAGGCATCTTTTTTGAAAATATGACTATTTGACCCATAAAAGAAGTTAATCCCGAGGAACAACCGAAAGGGTCATTAATGTTAATACTGAATTTTATAGAGGAGTCTCGATGAAATCCTCATTAAGTGATACAATATGGCTTTCTGAAAAAAGGAAAAACCTTCTTTTACTGCTCGTTGAGGGACCAAGGAATATCGATCAGATAAAAGCTTCCCTGAATGTCACGTCAAAGGCAATGATGCCACAGATAAAGATACTCAAAGAGCAGGATATGATCATCCAGAATGAAAATGATGAGTATGAACTTTCGGATGTTGGAAGGATAATTGTCAAGAACATGAGTCCCTTATTAAAGACTCTCGAAGTAATAGAAGAGAACAGGGAATACTGGGCTACCCGTGACCTTACAGCAATACCGGAACCTCTTGCATACAGGCTGGGCGAGTTAGGACAATGCATGCTGATAGAACCTGACCTGAACCACATGTTCGACCTTCCTGTTGAATTTACAGAGAACCTGACAAGATCAAAAGATGTGAAGATGTTTGCATCATATTTCCACCCCCTATACCCGGAACTTTTTTCAGAGATTATTGAAAAAGGAATCAAGTTCGAGCTTATTCTTACTGACTCTGTCCTCGAAAGAATGAAAAACGATTGTCTTGAACAGCTAAGGTCACTTGCATCATCCAAGAACACGGAACTTCATATCTGTGATGATAGTATCAAACTGACGACCATATCGGTCACCGAACGTTTTACTTACATATGCCTCTTCAACAAGGATGGCAGGTACGACCACACTAAGCTCATGAGTTTTGATGATAGTGCTCGCATATGGGGTGATGAATTGTTCTCATACTACCAGAAACAATCCCGCCAATTGAAAGACATCTAACAAGGAACATCCAATATGGCTTTGAGAAAACTAGAATGGAAAAACGTACCCCTCAGGTCCAAATTGATCCTTTTTATTGTAATAGGTGTCCTGCTGGTACTTGTAACATCAACTGCAGTTATTATATCCACGGTCACTAGCCAGGAAGTTGATCTGGCCTACGAGCAATCCATCGAAAAATCCAGAGGTTATGCAAACCAGTTTGATGTTGACATGCGGAAAAATCATGCAATCGGTCAGACAATAGCAGATTCCATGGCAGCATATGAAACTGCTGATCGGGATGAGGTCAATGAAATATTAAAGGAAATAGCGGTAAAAAACCCGGACCTCCTTGGAACTTATGTTTGTTATGAACCAAATGCCTTTGATGGCAATGACATGGCTTTTGTAAATGCGCAGGGACATGATCCTACAGGAAGGTTCATTCCATACTGGAACAGGATCAGCGGAGATCTTCAACTTGATCCGCTACTAAATTACGATACTTCTGATTATTATCAGTTGCCAAAGAAATTGAAGGTAGACCAGATCATTGACCCTTACTTCTATGAAGGAGTCTTCATCGTAAGTTACGTGACTCCCATAATAAAGGATGAGGAATTTGTTGGCATAGGTGGCGTGGATGTATCCCTCACATACCTTGACGAAGTGGTAAGCGAAGTGAAGGCATTCGATACAGGATATGCATTCATGACAGGAAATACGGGCATCCTGATCTCACAACCCGAACAGAAGGACTGGATCGGTTACAAGACCCTGTATGATTTTGATGTCCCTGAAATAACCGCCATGGCAGATGATATCAAAAATGGAGGAGATGGATACATAGATACCATCGACCCTACAACAGGAAAAGAAGTTGTAATGTTCTACGAACCGATCAAGACCGGTAATTTTTCATTTATACTTGTAGTCCCCAAAGAGGAAATGCTTGCTGGTGTTGTTGAGCTTCGCAACAATCTTATCGTGATATCTACCATATCGATCATATTCATGACAGGACTTGCAGCCCTCATTGCAGGGTTTGTAACACGGCCCATCAATGATATTGTAGCCAGTTTTAAGGACGTTTCCGATGCAGCGGTGGGAGGGAAGATATATGCTCGTGCGGATACCGATGTCGATATCGACTTCAAGGACATACCATCAGGTTTGAACGAGATCCTTGATGCTTTTACAAAACCCATGGCTGAAACCATGCGTGTAGCCAACGGCCTCGCAAAAGGAGAGCTTGAAACACGTGTCAACCCGGGTCTCAAAGGTGATTTCAAAGACCTTGGTGATGGCCTTGACAGGTTTGCTGAAAAGATCAATAACATTATTGATGAATCAAATTCAGTGCTGATGGCTTTCCAGAAAGAGGATTTTACACACAAGATAAGCATCAAAGGAGAAGGTGATTTTAGAATACTCACAGACGGTATCGAAGAAACAAGGCAAGCCCTGTACAAGATCACCAGCGAACAGAAAAAAGCCAAACAGGAACTAATAAAGTATGCAGAAGACCTTGAACACTCCAATCAGATGAAAGAGGAGATGGAAAGGGTCATCGAGAACAGCCCTGTTGTCGTATTCAAATGGAAACCAGAAAAAGGATGGCCTATTGAATTCGTATCCAAGAACATCTCACAATTTGGATACTCACTTGAAGATTTTAAATCCGGTAAAGTAACGTATGCAGATATTGTCCACCCACAGGACCTTGCACGAGTTGAAGCCGAACTGCAAAAAAGATGCGATGAAGGAGATACTAAGTTCAACATCGAATACAGGATCCTGACCAAATACGGCAATATACTCTGGGCAGATGAAAGGACATTCATACGTCGTGATGAAGAAGGGAATGTTAACTACCTGCAAGGTATCATTGTTAACATCGATGAAAGAAAGCGTGCAGAAGAGGCTCTAATAAAGATAGAGGATATTCGCAAGAAAGAAATTCATCACCGCATAAAGAACAACCTGCAGGTCATATCCACATTACTATACCTGGAATCTGATAAATTCAAGGATAAAAAGGTAAAAGAAGCTTTCAGAGATAGTCAGGACAGGGTCAGGACAATGGCACTTGTACACGAGAAGTTATACCAGTCCGAGGATATGGAAAGCATCGACTTTGCGGACTATAGTAAAAACCTGATCAATTACCTGTCACAGTCATACGTTGTCGGCAACCGTGATATAAAGATAGACCTGAAAGTGGAAGATATATTCCTGAATATGGATACAGCGGTGCCACTTGGAATAATTATCAACGAACTTGTTTCGAACTCACTGAAGTATGCATTTAAAGATAAAAAGGAAAAGGGCATCATCTCAGTAGACATAAAGCGGGCTGGAGACAATTTCACACTAACGGTCTGCGATAATGGAAGTGGCATACCTGAAGAGATCGACTTCAGAGATACAGAATCCCTTGGACTTCAACTTGTGACGAACCTCGTCGAGCAGATCGATGGAACAATCACACTTGACAAGGATAAGGGGACAAAGTTCATAATAGAATTCACAGAAGAAAAATATGAATTATGAGAGGGAATTGATGACTCAAACAAAGATCCTGGTCGTAGAAGATGAAAAGATCGTTGCCTTAGGTATCAAGAAGATGCTAAAGAACATGGGATACCTTGTGCCCAGCATTGCATCTTCCGGAAAAGAAGCCATCAGTAAAGCAGAGATCACATTTCCGGATCTTGTGTTGATGGACATCATGTTGAAAGGTGACATGGATGGGGTCGAAGCTGCTGAACAGATACGTCAGCTTTTCGATGTTCCTGTAGTCTACCTCACGGCATATTCCGATGAAAAGATACTGGCTCGAGCCAAGAGGACAAAACCTTTTGGATATCTTACCAAACCTTTCGAGGAAAACAGTCTTCATAGCACCATAGAACTTGCACTCCATAATTACAGAGTGGAAAAAGGGCTTGAAAAGCCTGATGAATGAGAAGGTAGTCTATTAAAAATTGCTGTGTGGTACCACACATCTAAATTAAATGATAGTTGCTTTAGTAATAGATATCTAAATTAGAAATGGATACTTTGGCAATAAATATCTAAATTAAAAATTGATGCTTTGCTATGAACACCTAAATTAAAATGGTGCTTTACTCTACATACCTAAATTAAAAGAGAAAAGCATCACAACATCAAGTTGCGATGCATAAAGTCGGAATTATTTCTTGAATTCAGTGTATCCGCATTTACCACAGGTAAGTCTGTCCTTGTGGTCTGCAAGATATACACCATCGCCGCAGCGTGGGCAGAACTGCCTCAGTCTTTCGATGGAATCGCCGGTTACTTTGTAGTAGTCTTTAACTGCCATTATGATCACTCACTGTCTGCTTCTTCAGCTGGTTCTTCGGATGCTTCGTCTTCGACAACTTCAGGCTCTGGAAGTTCGTTCCTTTTAAGGACATATTCCTTCTCGACTACCTTCATGCGATCTGCATCTTCATAGATCTTTGCGTATCCTTCAGCTGCAGATATACCGTAGCTGTTATCGAACTTCTGGAGAATGACGAGCTCGAGTGGCACGTTAAGCATTGCAGCCAGTCTGTTCTTTACATCGAGCCTTGAAGGTGTTGCACCATCGAATGTAGCATCGAACCTCACTTCCCTTCTGTTGAGAAGTGCGTTGTTTTTATCTTCCGTAATATTAATATCCATTTAATTTCCTCCGCACGTTATTGAACTGTTCTTTATGATCTTGTTTTTCAAGAATAATATCAAATAGATCCTTTATTTCTGCTTTTTTGGGTTCTGTGACCCTTACAAGTATTACACCTTTATCCGGTTGCCCATACATGATAACCGAACCTACAGGTGCCATCATCATCGCAGGTAAAGCGGCAAGATCCTCTTCGCCTTTTACGAATATCCGGACATTCTGATCGGACACTAATGCATCGCCTATCACAGATATCAGTTCTTCGGTGATCACACCAGCAGGATTATCGACTGCAATTTCAGCAAATCCCTGATGTTTCGTACCATCGACAACCTGTGAGGAAGCCGGTGCCCTTTTCGTCCTATCGTCCACGATCAGTACATCTGGAATGATGTTTGATTCGAGCAAGTGGAAAGTAGTAACATCACCCACAGATATAAGTTTTGTGGGATTACCAAGATCCTTTACCGAACTTCTGACGGCATCACCGCCTACACCTTCATACAGGATACCAAAAGGTTCCCGGAAAAGGTGACGAAGACTTTCCGGTAAAAGGATCTGTAAACCCAAAATTACCGCACCTTTAAAGCATACTTGTCGGCAACTGTCACGCCGATCATCTCTGCGATCTTAGATCGCTGAGGATCCACGATAATAACAAGTCCGCTCCAGTCAGCGCTCAAATTACTTGAACCACAGACAGGGCAGGTCTGACCTGTTACCAACCTGTGACATTCACGACATACCTGATCTACCATTAGATACACTCCGGTTTACTCATTAGATTCCTCGGATTTTGGCTTGCGTGCATCTTCCAGCCATTCCAGCCTTCCAAGAGCATGCTGACGCATGGTCAATCCGATCTTGCTGTCCCTTGGCTCTCTTTCGTTAGTGCTTACAGCAACTATACGGGCACGCACCTTGTCGCCTTCTGAAAGGGTACGATCTCCGTTCTTGCTAAGGAGCCTGCCGTTCTTACCGTCATATGACATGAAGTCGTCAGTTACCTGGCTTACGTGTAAAAGACCATCCATAGCACCTATGCTGACGAAAGCACCGAACTCAACTGTCTCGACCACAAGTCCTTCAATGACTTCCTGAAGCTGCGGGATGAACACAATAGCATCGAAAACAACATCGTAATAGACCGCTCCGTCACCAACAAGGATATGACCTTCTCCAACTTCTTCAATATCCGTGACCGCAACAATTGCACCAAGCGTCTTATCGACCCTGCCCTCAAGTTTCTCCTTTAGTGCATCCTTCACACTGATCCCGACATCCTCACCCAAAAGGCGGGGAGCCACACGGATCGTGTCCGAAAGTTTCATCCTTTTATACATATCTCGATCTCCAATATGCCCTGCATTAATCTAAACTGCCACTATAATTGTAATATGAAATGATGATCATGCTATATCCAAACGGCTCTTCTGGCGCAAACGCACAACGGCCACATCCACTTCCTTCAGACGTTTGACCAAACCGACATCATTGGTCAACACCGCTGCCCCAGTATCGAGAGCAAGCTGAAGGATGACATCATCAGCACTTCCTGTCCGTTCCACAATGGTACATCTGTCTGATAATGAAAGTGCAACCTTTGCCGCTATTCTGTTCTCACCCTTATACCTTTTGACCAGGATCTTTATCTCATTTATGACCGCCTGGGGAACAATGAGCTCATCATAGCCCAGACGTTTTAGTTCTGTAAAGATATCGACCTTGAACTGAACTGGTATCATTAAACCGTTTGTATCGATTATAACCTTCAAGCCTTAATGACTCCCACACCTATTAGTCTCCAACGGGAACCAACACGCCTGCTGATAGCAACCATAGAGCCAACTTCAGCACAGACCGGCCTCTTGAGCTTGGTCTCAGCAACATTTTCCCTGGCACTTGTTACAATACCAACAGTGGTAGCAGTTCCAACATTGAGCATCAATGGTTCACTGGTCTTGATCTTACCGATCTCGATCGGCTCATCATCTGAAATACCAACTACACGTTCAAGAAGCTTAAGGTCCAGAGTGAATGAATCGTGGGTAGGAGGTAATGTGTCTGGCAAACCTGCAACCTGACCTGTGAGCGAATCACTCTTTGTTATACTTGGGTCAAGTCCTGTACCCAATGCAAGCAATCCTCCCGGAGTTGCCTCTTCTACCTTGTCACTGCCTGCAGCGATCATATTGATAGTCGTGAATATAGGTTCCCAGTGGATAGCATTCTCGCTTTCCACCTTACGACCAGGACGGATCTCAAGTTCATCACCCGGATGCAAAGAACCAGCTGTAAGTGTTCCGCCGATGACACCACCTGCGATCTTATCGATAGATGATCCAGGCTTGTTGATGTCAAAAGATCTTGCAATAAGCATATGTGCAGGCTTGTCAAGTTTCTGCACAGGCGTTGGGATCACTTCGTTCATAACATCGATCAGCACATCGATATTGATGTTCTGCTGTGCAGAGATAGGAACGACAGGTGCATTCTCAGCAACAGTTCCCTTTACGAACTCCTTGATCTGATGATAATGCTCTATAACCTTCTCCTTTGGAACAAGGTCGACCTTGTTCTGGACGATAACGATGTTCTCGATACCGATGATATTCAAAGCCATAAGGTGCTCTTTTGTCTGTGGCTGCGGACATTCCTCGTTCGCAGCGATCACAAGGATAGCACCATCCATAATAGCAGCACCTGAAAGCATTGTGGCCATCAATGTTTCGTGACCAGGAGAATCCACAAAAGATACGGTCCTCATATCCTCGGTCTTTTCACCACAGTGCTCACATTTCTTGGCTACAGTATAACACTGGGGTTCGGGGCAAGTTGGACACTTCCTGAAGGTAGTATCTGCATACCCTAACCTGATCGAAATACCACGCTTCAACTCTTCACTATGAGTATCGGTCCATACTCCAGATAACGCGCTTACAAGCGTCGTTTTCCCATGATCGACATGACCTACCATGCCAATATTAACACAAGGCTGACTCAATTTTTGATTTCCCTCCCTATCGGGCTAAAATAAAAGTGTGATCTAATATAATTATACAAATTCAACGTAACTACTCTGAAGTTTGTGATACCATGTCATTCCTAATATATAAGTGATTTCAACCGTTATAATATCATACCATATTACTACTGATCAAAAAATGTCAGGGACATCATAGAATGAATACGAATCACATCAATAAAAAGAAAACGATGAGAGAATGATCACTCATCGTTGCTGTTATTTGAAGACCTGCTGCGATAGACGAAATAAGCTCCACCGGCGATCACTATTACCAGTACTACACCAATAATGATGCCAGTCATGCCGGAGCCACTGTCATTTGCAGATGCAGGAAGGACTTCCGTCTTGATCTTCACAGTATCTGATATACGGTCATGGCCGTCAGTATCCTCATACTTGATCTCACTATTCAGTGCATAAGCCTTCGGTACTGCAAGGTCATCTACCTTCAGCTTGAACACTGCAACAGTGCTCTCACCGGAATCGAGGGTACCAAGGAATGCCTGATCATCAGTAGTGCTGAAAGGATCGGCAGCACTTATCCTTACCGTAGCATCCTTTGCAGAAAGGTCACCCACATTCTCAAAGGTAACATACAACAAACTTTCAGAATCAGGATACAGCTTACCAGTTACGTTGGTCACTTCAAATCTTGCCTCATCCTTCACATATATATCAAAGGTCGTGTTCTGTGTGCCCATATCATACCAAAGTCCAACCTCCATATTTGTAATACCAAGGTCAGTTTCATTGTCACCATTTATCTGAACATTCTTCTGGTATCCATAATAGAGATCAAGGCGCATGGGGTAGCCGCCTGCCTCTGCATTATCCGAGATCTCGATATTAAAGCTAACAGGAGAGTCGGTCTTCTGCCCTGATACAAGAGTACCTGCTTCCTGAGGACCGGACTTTACTTTAACAGCAGGATCAAGAGGGGTCAGGATAGCAACAATACCGATAGCTGTCGTTCGCTGGGACTCATAGGACATTTCAGTTTTCTGCAACTTCTGTTCCAGCTGAGTAAGGTAAAAGTCATCTTCCTCCGATCTGAAACCCGTGATAAGACCCTTGTTCATAAGATCGAGGTTCAGTGTGACAGTATCACCGCGTTCAAACTCATTGTCGCCGAGGAGAGTCGCTGTCACGTCCGGACCACCGAATACAGTATAGTAGTTCTCATCAAAATTGAAGAACTCAGGTAGTTCCGCATTGGCTGCCGTAAACTCACCATTTGAGGGCAGTGTGGAAGATGCATGTACCGGTGCTACAAACAGCAACAATAAAGCAAGTGAGGCCATAATTGGCAAAGCGTATCTGGAATCTGTCATTTTAAACATAATTAGTCCTCTTCATAGTGTTAATTTGATAATTATTCAGTTAAAGTATTATTTTTTGTCATTCTTCTTCCGCATAGTATTGTATCCCATGTAAGCTCCTATCAGCAGTATTCCTGCAAGTGCCAGCGTAGTGATGCTTATACTGGCATCCCTTGATTTGAGCGGGACCTCAACAATAATGTTTTCCGAGAACTCAATTTCACCGTCCTCATCACAATACTTGATCTCACTGTCAATTCCGTAGTCCTTCTCCACCGCAGAGATATCTGCAGCAAGATCGAATGATGCAGTCTTGCTCTCCCCCGGTGCAATAGCACCCAGGTTCACAACTGACCTGTCGGAACTCAACGGTTTCATAACAACTATCCTGGCAAAAGCATCAGATGCTTCGACCTCACCAACATTTGTGTAGGTTACATTGATGATACCTGACTGACCGGACGTAAGCTCACCCTCCACATCAGACACAACGAACTTTGCAGCCGGTTCTACCATCACCGGGATCTGAAGAGTCGTATTCCTTGTCTTGTAGAATGTGGTGTGGTCAAGATCAGGCAGACCAAGCCTGACAGTACTTCCATCGGTCATCTCGACCTGGCTCTGGAATTCATAGCTGACAGGCAGTAAGAGCATATAAACACCAGCCGGTGCATTATCGGAGATGGTGATAGTAAAGGACATCGGATCCTCCGGCAATACTCCCGGATACAGACTATCAAGTGTCTGAATACTTGTGATCGGATCGACCTCTATATAATCTGTAGTCGAGACCATCTCAGCCTTTAGACCAAAAGCAGTGGTTCTCAATGACTCATATTCAAGCTCTTTCAGGGACTTTGCATGATCTCCATTTTTCGTATCCACATTGGTCTTGGACTTGAATCCATACAGTACTCCTCTGTTTGAGAGGACAACGCGTACCTGTGCGGTCTCACCCCTCTCGAATTCAGTGTCCCCGAGGACGGAAACATATAGATCAGGTTCACCGTAGGCATCATAATAATTGGTAGAGAACTCATAGGTCGGCTGTACGAACTCTTTTGCCCCTGCTGCAGGAGATGCAGTGACCACGAACACCGCCGCGGTCAGCAAGATAGCCACCATGACCACTGAATTCACATATCTGTTCTTTTGTTTGTTTTTACAGTTCATCAAAAGGCATCAGCCTCCGGGTCAGTACTATGTTTTACAATTTCGATCGTTTCTATATTATCTTCGAATACATCCGACATTATTTTTTTTGCTTTCCTCTTTTCACGGAAATTGTCCAGCAAGACCATCACTGGTGGGAAAACCACAAATGTTGCGAACAGGGCAAGCCCTACATCTATTACAGTGATCATGCCGAAACCGCTGATCATACTGAAATCAGATGCTACCAGAGCACAAAAACCGAAGAGTGTCGTAAGTCCGGAAGTAACTATCGCTTTTCCAATCTTGACCCCTGCTTCGGTCATTGCTTCTTCAGGATTTGCACCTCTGTCCTTTTCCTCGAAGTATCTCTCCATCATAAGTACAGCATACTCGGAACCCACACCAAGAATAAGTGCACCCAGTGTAGCTGTCATTGGATTGTATTCCATACCCAACAGGTACATCAGTCCACCGGACCAGCCAATGACCATGAACATTGTCACTACGGGCACAAGAGCCTTGAGAAGATCACGGTAGATCAGGAGCAGACCACCGAATACCATTCCCAGTCCCAGGTATGTCATAAAGATACGTCCTGACGTAAGGGCTCCAATAACTTCTATGAACACGACATTGCTTCCGGTGATCGTAGCAGTCATTCCGGGGGGTGGGGACATCCACAGAATATCATCCTGGACAATATCCGTGAGAACTTCTATCCCTTCCATACCAAGGCTTCCCATCGCATCACCAATATTCAGGTTGAGCAGAAGCATATTTTCACCGTACATGAAACGGTCCTTTTGCTGGTCAGGCATCTGTTCATACAGCAACCTTATCTCAGACTCACTTTCAGGGATCACACCACTGTTCATTGACTTGATGACACTGGCCATGCTTTCCGCTCCGTAGATATTATTCCTGCTATCCACTTCATGAGAACTGAACTCATCCATCCATTTCAGGGTTTTAGGATCTGCAACGTTGTCGGTCTTGATGATAATGTTCAGCTGTTCCTCACCACCGGTGATATCAGAAAGATGCATCAGGTCGATCAATGCCGGCAGGTCCTGTGGGACAAAGGTTTCCGTATCGGTCTGAATCCCTACCTGAGTATCAGCCACCAAGCCACCAGCACAAAGAAGAACGGCAATTAACAGGATCATGAAAGGATGTTTTATGGTGAAATGGGTTGTACGACCCAGAAGCCTATCCAGAATATCCGGTTTGGGCTCCTCCGGAGATGATGTCTTGGACTTGTTCTTGCCTGTCAGGGATAAATGTCCAAACTTCTCCTTGCGTACGGATTGCATGTTGTCGAGACCATATATCACAGTCACACCGACGAACAGGGAAGCAAGGAAGCACATCGCAATACCTATGAGAAGCAGCTTTGCAAAGTCCTGTATCATAGGAACGCTTGATGTAAGAAGGGAAAAGAATCCCAGTGCTGTGATAATAAGTGCAATAAGCACAGCAGGACCGGTATGCTTGATAGTATCCACAACCGCCTCTGCCGGCGTCTCACCACGTTCAAGCTCCTCTTCTATTCGATTATGGAACTGGATGGCATAATCTATACCCAATCCTATCAATACAGGGAATGCTGCCATTGAGACCATGGTCATTGGGATCTCCAGATAGCCCATGGCACCAAAGGTGTAAATGATACCCAGCAATACGATAGCAAGAGGCATGAGCCTCCATCTGACGTGACCGAACACGAGATACAGCACAACGATCATCAGGACGACTGAAAGCCCAAGCAATACACCCATACTTGACATCATTGCATTGTTCATGGAAACCATGAACGCCGGATCTCCTGTAACTATTACATTATAGTCAGGAGGAAATTCTGCAAGACTTACCGATGTCTCGATCTCCCCCAGGATCTCCTGTTTCTGTTCATCTGTTGTCGAACCCGCTACTTCAACATAGATAAGTGTATGAGTGCTGTCCGGCATCAGTTGTTCAGGAACATAATTATTGATCAGGAACTGCAGTTCTGCCTTGTCTTCAGGAAGTGATGCATCACCGGTAAGACCGAAGTTTGCTTCCTTGACAACCGTTGCAACACTTTGAACATCTACTACTCCGGGCAATGTCGAAGACATATGATCAAGCCGATCCATCGCCTGCAACAAAGCAGGATCACTTACCTGACCATCCTCCACTATTATAACAATGGCTTCCGTACCAAAGATATTCATATAGAGGTGATCAAAATCCTGATAGAGCTGGGAAGTCTTCTCAACAAATGTTTCGGTTCCCGATTCCATAGTTATGTTCTGTGCGCCCTGAACAGATACAAGGACGAGCAATAAGGCTACTAATATTATAGGGATAGTATTGTTCTCAATAAAGACCCCCAGTTTTCCGAATACATTTTTTATGCTGGTCGCCTCCTCATCTATTATTATTAAATGTATTATTCAGAAGTACATTTTTTATCGAGCAGTTCAATCGATCGGGCATACATATGGCGCTGTAAGTTGAGTAGGATTCGCTGTGCCTCAATAGCCTTTTCAAGCGTTTCATCATCCAGATCGCTCATACATTTTTTAGCTACTGAGAACATTTTATTGATGATCTTCTTAGTATGCTCCACACCTTTTTCAGTAATAGAGATCAACACTTTCCTGCGATCGGAAGGATCGTCTTTCCGACAGACAAAACCTTCATTTTCAAGACTATCGATAAGGCTTGTAACACTACTCTTTTTGAGTTCTAGGAATCTCGCAAGTGTCGAAGGCATGATCTCTCCCTCGTCCTATATGAGAAGAAGGGCTTTATTCATTGTCTTATGTGCACTGGTACAACCTTCATCTTTCAGGAAACATTCAGTCATGTTTCCCTCCAATTTTCTTTTGAGATGTTCCATTTCCACATGTAATTTGACGAGTTGCTCAATTTTATCCAAATTCTATCTCCTGAATCCAGTACTCAATTTTGAAACTTCAACGATTAGATAACAAAACTGTTCGATTAACTAATAGTTAGATTTTCTAATATTCGAAGCAATATATAAGGTTTTCGAGCATATCGACATGTATTCCAATAATGATAAGTGTTCGTCGATAAATGCGCGCGTTGGAAACCGGCATGAATAAAAATATATGAAAAAGGATAGAAATATAGATCTCAAAAAAGAGCAACAATCGGCGTTTTAGAAGTGAATGGAAAAACAAAGAACATGCATAAAAGAGTTGGAGGAGGAGTATCATTGGATACGCCCCCCTCGTTTGGAGTCAGCCCCTAAAAGGAGTGATAATATAAAAACGTATTTGTTAATGATTATTTACCATAGTATATAAACTTAATAAAGAGAACATAGCTATTGAATCCAAACAAAAATAAAGAGTTTAATAGCAAGGACACTCCGAATTTGAGTATGATAATGCACATAAAAAGTAACCATAAACAAAGCTGTTGAACTCATCAGACAATGCCTTAATGAAATGCAGACCTCCGAATTTATTTCGGTCAGAGATTTTTACAATAGTGTTATATACGTACCAAAACCAAATAATAATGGATATTGTTTTAAAATTAAGGGAGTTGAACGTATGTTATCTCAAAATATACCATATACTGATCTGACATTTTTTGATCTACTGGCAGCCTTGATAGTACTTGTTGCAGGTATCGTTTTAGCAAAGATATTAACAGGAATGTTCAAGAACGGACTGAAAAAAACAGAACTTCCCGAACTTGTCGCAGAATTCCTGTCCAGATTTGTCCTGGCATTAATGTACGTTGCAGTTATCCTTGCAACGGTGTCAACCCTAGGTCCTGACATCAGTTCAGTGGTTGTTGGCCTTTCAGCAGTCATAGGTTTAGTCCTTGGTTTTGGACTGCAGGACACACTGACAAACATTGCAGCAGGCGTATGGCTTGCCACACTAAGACCATTCGACAAAGGAGAATATGTATCAGTAACGGGTTACTCCGGAAGTGTCAATGCAGTCGGTTTCATGGCAACAGAATTGCTTACACCTGACAACAAAATCATCACTATCCCTAACAAGGTAATCTGGGGAAGTGCAATTGAGAATGCGACCAGAATGCCTACCAGAAGAGTTGATGTTAACGTTGGTATCAGTTACGACACAAAACTTGACCAGGCCATCCAGGTTGCTATGGACCTTATGAAAGGAAACTCAATGGTTCTTGCAGACCCTGCACCTGCCGTCGTCACAACCGAACTTGCAGATTCATCCGTAAATCTTCAGCTTCGTGCATGGGCAAATACATCGGATTACTGGGGAGTCAAAGGCGACCTTACCAACGGCATCCTGAAAGCATACAAGGAAGCAGGCATTGAGATCCCATTCCCACAAATGGATGTCCATCTGGACAAAGAGTGAATTTTTTGATATTGAAGGGGGGGGGGACTAAGAAATGACAGACAACAACCCAAGCATTCAGCCATCAGAGAACGGGCCATACCTTGTAAAGGACCTCAAGAACCTGAAGAACTCAAAAGGAGAAACCTTTGAGCCACAACCTATGATGGCACTTTGTCGCTGTGGCCAGTCATCAAACAAGCCGTTCTGTGACGGTACACATATGAAAGTGGGCTTCACAGGCGAGAAATCCGAAGACAGGCAACCTGACAGAGTGGATGATTATGTTGGAAAGGATATCACCATCCATGACAACAGAGGGGTCTGTTCCCACAGAGGACATTGTACCGACAACCTCCCATCTGTATTCAGGATGAAGCAGGAGCCGTGGATAGATCCTGATGGAGCCAGCGTTGAAGACGTAATAAGGGTTATCGAGATGTGCCCATCAGGTGCCCTGAGCTACACAAAGGACGGTGTTCTGCACAAGGAACTTGACAGGGAACCCGGCATTACTGTTACAAAAGACGGACCACATGACGTAGTCGGCGGGATAGAGCTTGATGATCCTGATGGAAATACTCCCGAATCCAAGGAACACTACACACTTTGCAGATGTGGTGCTTCAAAGAACAAGCCATTCTGTAGTGGTGAACACTGGCATGTCGAGTTCAAGGATGAGAAGAACTGATCCGAACGATTGCGAGGAATGATATGGGTAAATACAGATGTTCAGTCTGCAACTGGACATATGATGAAGAGACGGAAGGGCAGGATTTTGATTCCCTGCCCGATACTTACACCTGCCCGGTCTGCGGAGCACCGAAATCCGCATTTGTAAAGGAAGGTGGTGCAAAGGCAGGAGATGACATAAAGACAACTGTTGCTGACAAGATAGTCGAGCAGCTGGAAGCTTTTGGCGTAAGATATGTTTACGGCATACCAGGAGATTCAAATCTTCCGCTTATCGATGCCATCCGAAGGAGTGAAAAGATAAGTTTCATCCTCACACGCCATGAGGAAACGGCTGCATTCATGGCATCAGCACATGGAAAGATGACATCCGAACTTGGCGTATGCATTTCCATTGCAGGTCCCGGTTGTACCAACCTGATAACAGGACTTATGGATGCTGCAACCGACAGGAGTTGCGTACTTGCTTTTGCAGGTCAGGTGCCAGAGGTTTATCTTGGAAGCGAGGCATTCCAGGAGATCGACCAGCTCGAACTGTTCAAGCCATTCACCGAATATTCCGAGACCATTGCCAGGGAAAATCAGGCATTAAAGCTGCTCACCATGGCAGTTAAATATGCATACCGGAAACCAGGAGTCTCAGTTCTTAGTACCCCCACAGATATTCTTGCCGAGAAACTAGCCGGCCAGATCTATTCACCTGATAAGAGAGTTTTCCTGAACAAAACATCTCCAAAAGAAGAGGATGTACAAAGAGCAGCGAAACTTATCAACGACTCCGAAAATGTGACCGTCTTTGCAGGCTGGGGTTCCCGGCACAGCAGAGAACTCCTGCTGGAGATGTCACGAAAGCTCAAAGCTCCGATTGCAACCACATCAAGGGCCAAGGGAGTTATCCATGAGACCGAACGCTTCAGCGTAGGTGTCCTGGGTTCCATCGGTTCAAAGCATGCTGCACAGGCGATCAAGACATCGGACCTGATAGTCATAATCGGTTCCGGTTTCAGACAGGCCAATCTCGTACCTGCCGGTGTAAAGATAGTCCAGACAGATATCGACCCTACAAAGATAGGAAAGACATTTGATGTGGACGCAGGCATCATCGGCGATGCAGACCTTGTGCTTAAGGAACTGGTTCCCTTACTTGATGAAAAGGAAGAGAACAAAGAATTCCTCGAGAACATCGACCGGATGAAGAAGACACACAGGGAAGAATTGGAAAAAGATGCAAATGACCTTTCCATACCGATAAATCCCGGTTACGTTGTACAGGCCATAAAACGCCATGCAGACAAAGATGCTATCATATGCATCGATGTAGGGGATCATACATACTGGTTCTACAAGAAGTTCGTCTGTGAAGGGCAGAGGACATTCATATCAGCAAACATCGCCAGCATGGGCTTTGCGCTTCCTGCATCCCTTTCAGCAAAGCTTGACTATCCTGACAAACAGGTCATCTGTGTAACAGGAGACGGTGGCTTCGGGATGCTCATGGGTGATTTTACCACAGCTGTAAGGGAAAGCCTTGGGATCAACGTCATTGTCTTTAACGACGGCAAGCTCAAGAACATCAAGAAAGAGCAATTAAGGGATAACTATCCGGAATACGGAGTAAGTTTCCCAAACCCTGACTTTGCAGGATTTGCAAGATCTGCCGGCGGAGAAGGTTACAGAATAGAAGACCCCACACAACTGGACGAAGCAATAGAAAAAGCATTCAGATCAGAAAAAGCAGCACTTATTGATGTGATCGTTGACCCCAACACGACGGCTGCAAGTACAAAGAGGGTGGATTAAGGAGTTACCTCCACACCCTTCCAGAATGCAATATACCCTGCGATCTCTTTTGCAGCCGGTTTAGGGTCAGGATAATGCCAGGCTGCATCAGTATTTATTTCTCCGTTCACGGCTATGTCAAAATAGGTTGCCAGACCCTTCCAGGGACATGTTGAATGAGTATCTGTTTCCTTCAGGTATTCCATGTTCACTGAGTCCGGCGGGAAGTAAAGGTTCCCTTCAATTTCTTTGACCGCATCGCTTTCTGCAAGTACGACCCCATTCCATTTTGCTACTGCCATAATATATCCACTCCTGAATAACTGTAAAAAGAAATTGGAAAGCATCATTTATGTGGATTTTGGTCAGGCAGGTCATCCGATGTCAAAGACAGGAACACCCATGCCCTCAAGGATCAGAGCCAACTTGAACAACGGCAGCCCTACAACATTAAAGAAATCACCATTGATGCTTTCCACGAGTATGGCACCTTTTCCCTGTATCGCAAAAGCTCCGGCCTTATCGAGAGGTTCCCCGGACCTTACATAAGATGAGATCTCAACCGACGACATCTTTTTCATTTTCACATCGGTTATCTCGGATACACTAACCTCACATCCCGAATCGACATCCAGAACAGTCATGCCTGTGATCGCCTGTACGACCTTCCCGCTGATAGCAGAAAGCATTTCCTTTGCATCCCCAGGAGAATGTGGCTTCCCAAGGACCTTACCTTCACAAAGTACAACGGTATCAGCAGATATAATGATACCTGAATCGAACTTTACGGCAACGTCCCTTGCCTTGGAAAGGGAATGCTGGACAACCAGTTCGGTCGCATCCATACCTGGCTGTGGAGCTTCATCGTATGAGCTCACACAAACCTCGAAGGTATTTCCGATGATCTGAACCAGCAACTCCTTCCTCCGAGGAGATGCTGATGCAAGAACGATCCTGCGCATGATATTATATACCCTTGTAATAGTGACCTCTGGAAAACTCCACCCCTCTCCGGGGTCGAAGTTCTGCAGGCTTACCGTCAAGCACTCTTCGATATGCAGAAGTGATCTCCTTTACATCCCTCTTGCCATAAAGGGACAGGTCCAGACGCATAATATCTGCACCACAAGTCTTCAGTTCATCAATTTTATCGAGCATGTCCAGCACTTTACAATCATAGATAAGTGTCCTCTCATCCACACGCTTTACCGGATATTCCACACTCTTTGAATCAACCAGCAGAACTTCACTGCTTTCCGTAGCACTTCCCTGGTCAAGCAGAGGCTTCAGGAGGTCATGCTCTGTGATAAGCATCAGTTCCCTTCCATGCACAACTATTTCCAGCTGATGTTCCTTACCACGGCAGGAAATGTCATCACACGCATCACTTATCTCATCAAGGTTCAGCTCGGTAGACAGTGTGACACGATATGCACCGGCCCTGTAGAACTCATCTGCTGTGTAAGAATTGAAAGTGTTGAACTCCTTTTGCACCACGAAAGGCACTCCAAGCTCTTTTGCAAGTTCAACCTGACCCAGAGTGTAGCAGGCAATGCGGAAACCGTCATCTTTTGCTTTTTCCATCAGAGGCAATAGCTCCGTGAGCTCAGCTTCGTGGCTAATACGTGGTGCCATGAGAACGATCTCGGTTTTATCTCTGGCATCACCCAGTTTCCCGGCATACTCTTCCGACACCAGATCGTGGAACTTCCTGATAGGTAGGTAGACCACATCCGCACCCATATCCACAGCCTCAAACAGAGTCCCTGCATTCTTCACTTCCACACTCAGAAGTGGAGTTTGCTTTTTCTTTCTGGAAACAGTATTCCCACACTGACCTTCTGTGCAGAAGTGTGAGATATCTAATAATTGCGGATGTTTTTCTCCCTTCCTGTATTGTGCAAGGATCTTTTCAAGCAACTTTTCCGCAGCAACCCGCCTTGCCCCGGAGAGCACTCCAATTGGAATGAAAATATTCCCGTTGATCTTCATATCCACCGAAGATGCCGAAAAGGAAGTATCCCCTAATTTCTCCATTGCTGAAACGATCTGCTCTTTGGAAGTCGGGGCTTTTTGTGCCTCTTGTACCTCAAAATCATCAATTACCTCAACGCTTATTTCACCCGAGGTCATTCTGACCTTTAGCCTTTCACCAACCTCAGCAGTCACTTCGAGGCTTACAGGAAGTCCCTTTGCCTTTGTTCGCCGAAGGGTTTCCAGAAGCACCTGATCAGTTGTAAGATATACCTCATTGCCCCTGGCAACAGCCTTGCCGGTCTTTGAACTTATCTCAATGATGACCTTTTCACCTTTTTTCGCGGTCTCGATCTCATTCTCGTTAACATCCAGAAGCTTGTTGATCGCAGAACCCAACACACCTGACTTTGTGTGTATCCCCACACCATCCTTCACACGGACATCTTCTTTCAGGGTCAGAGTTAAACTGGTAGTATATTTGAAAGTCTCTATATCTTTGATCTTCCCAAGGTAAACACCATAACTTGAACTGTATTTGGAATGGACAACATCCCTCTCACCAAGAACAAATCCCTTTGTGAATCCACGGTAGAACAGTTGTGCAAGATCCTTTTCAAGAGCAACGATCTCAGCCTCTTCAGGATTTTCGCCATTGCAGATCTCTTCTACTACCCGTTTGTAAACACTTGCACTTTCTGTGACATATTCCGGCTTCTTCATCCTGCCTTCGATCTTAAGGCTTCGAAGACCAGTTCCAACGATCTCGTCAAGTTCTGAAAGAGTGCAGAGTTCAGCACAACTTATAGGGAATCTGCCCATGCCTTTAACCTTGACATTACGACCGTTCACAACAAAATTGTATGGCCTTCTGCAAGGTTGTGCACAGGCTCCACGGTTAGCGCTCCTGTCGCTCATGAAACTGCTGAAAAGACATTTGCCTGAATAAGAGTAGCAAAGTGCACCATGCACGAATATCTCGATCTCGGTGTCAGAATGCTCTACAATGTCAGTGATCTCCTTTACCGTCAGCTCCCTTGAAACGATGACACGCACAGCACCTTCGTTTGCAATAAAGTCGACACCTTTCATGCTGTGGACTGTCATTTGCGTACTTGCGTGCAGTGCCAGGTCAGGATAGGTCTCATGAAGTATCCGGAGAAGACCAAGGTCCTGCAGGATAATAGCATCAATACCAAAAGAATAGGCTTTGTCCACAACATCCAGAGCATGCTGAAGCTCCTTCTGCTTGATAGGTATGTTCAATGCCAGAAATGCTTTTACACCATGGGAATGCAGCATATCAATAGTATCTTCAAGGTCCTCCATGGAGAAGTTCTTCGCACCTTTTCTTGCATTAAGGTCTGTCACACCGAAATAAACCGCATCTGCACCACCTTTAATTGCACCGATCAACGCGTCGAGATCTCCTGCCGGAACTAGAACCTCAGGAGGAACATCACAGACCTTTTTATCATTTTTTAATATCATCAGATCACATCTTGTGGAAGGGATCCACCCATAGATCGAATGGACCTTTCAGCTAATTAAGACACCCCTCTTATCAGATGTCCTCTAATAATTCCCTGGCACTCTCATGCATACGCAGAGAATCTTCCTCGCGACCCATCTTCCCAAGCAGGGAAGCCAGGTTGTCAAGGGTTCGGGATGCATGCTTCTTGTAACTTACCTTATCAGGCTCTGACTTGAGCAGCCCTGCATATATCTCCAGCGCGGATTCATAGATACTTTTTGCA
The DNA here is from genome assembly GCF_000765475.1 of Methanococcoides methylutens. Taxonomy (NCBI): domain Archaea; kingdom Methanobacteriati; phylum Methanobacteriota; class Methanomicrobia; order Methanosarcinales; family Methanosarcinaceae; genus Methanococcoides; species Methanococcoides methylutens. Next base: position 453,331 of record NZ_JRHO01000009.1, on the reverse strand, counting down.
TCCTCATGGCGCTCCATGTCAGCAAGCAGCTTGGCAAGGTTGTTCAATGCAAGTGCAGCACCAGACTCATATGCAGGATCATCAGGAATACGGTCGAACAGACCCATATAACCTCCAAGAGATTCCTCGAACATGGTCTTTGCATCTCCAAAATACCCGTCCTGTGCTAACAAGGTACCAAGATTGTTCTTTATGGTAGCAATTCCGAACTCATGCAATAGAGGAGATTCTCCGGCCTGTATCAGCTCATCTCTTATGCCCAGTGACATATTGTAACTCTGCCGGGCTTCATCCGTCCTCCCTGCATTCATCAGGAACCGGCCTTTATCATCATAAAGTGTTGCGACCTTTGTCCGATATGAAAGGTCCGCAGGATCCATCCGGCAGAGCTTCTCATACATAGAGATCAGGACGTTATGGTCCGCTTCCTTGTCCAATTCAGGAGAATCCAATGCCAGCAGACATTCCATGTCAAGTAAGATGTTCCTGAAGATATCCAGATAAGTTCTGTTATCAGGTTCTTCCCCCAACAGCTTCAGAATCACAATAATGGACGTTTCATAAATGGAACGTGTGTCATCAAGCATGTGCTCATCTGCACGCCTGGATGCAAGTTCTCCCAGACCAATGAAAAGATTGGAGACCTTACTGGAAAAAGAAGGATCATCCATCGTAGCTCTTGGGAACAACTCCACCAGTTCATAGATGCGTTCTTTTGAGGAATCATATTCACCAGTAACCATTAAGGAATCTACAAGCTTCTCAAGAAGTTCCAGTAACTGGTCATACAACATACTGTTTGAGGGATCTTCCTTCATAAGCATTGAATAACCATCGAATGCAAATTCCAGATAAATCCGTGCATCTTGCATAAGCCCCATCCCATAGAGAAGGTTGGCCAGATTGGTCCGGATCGTCAGGGCTGTCAGGGCCTCCGGACTGCGATCCCGGTTCAACGGGTCAAGCACGACCATCTTGCCGGAAAGTTCCAGAGCTTTCTCGAACATCCCTCTTGCTCTTTCATTGTGACCTTCACCTGCCAGAATTGTGGCAAGATCGTTAAGCGCATAGACGGCACCGACACGGTAAGCATCATTACTGGGTTCTCTGGAAAGGAGTTTATCATAGGATGCAACAGCTTTTTCAAAGAGAGGGATCGCTTCAAGGGTATTGCCCTGCTCTGTGAGAAGGGAAGCAGCCTTGGTCATCGCCAGTGCCTTATGCACCTCAAATGAAGGATCATGATCTGGCATATCCTCAACTGTTTCAGATGCTTTTGAATACATGTCAATGGCTTCATTGATCCTGCCTTCATCCATAAGGAAAGTCCCCTTCCCATCATAAAGTGTTGCGATCTTTATGCGTTGTGAAAGGTCCGCAGGATCCATACGAGAGAGCTCCTCATACATTGAGATAAGGGCGCCATAATCAGCCTCTTTCTTAGCATCAGGAGAATCCAGCAACAGCAATTGTTCCATTTCAAGTAATAAGTTCCTGAATATTTCCAGATAAACAATGTTTTCAGGTTCTTCTTTCAATAACTTTAGTATAACGCTAATGGAAGTTTCATAAATAGAACGTGTGTCATCGAACATTTTTTCGTCTGCACGTGAAGATGCAAGATCTGTCAGTTTTATAAAAATATCGGAGACCTTTCCGGAAAATTCAGAGTCGTTATTTTCACCTCTTGGGAGCAACTCCACAAGCTCATAGATGCGTTCTTTTGCGGAGTCATATTCACCAGTAACAATTAAGGAATCTACAAGCTTCTCAAGAAGTCCCACCGACTGGTCATATAATGTGCTGTTTGAAGGATCATCCTTCATGACCCCTGAATAACCATCGAATGCACGTTCCAGATTCACCCTTGCATCCTGCATAAGCCCCATATCATAGAGAAGATTGGCCAGATTGGCCTGGATGGTCAGGGTCGTCAAGTTCTTTGTGGCATCTTCTTGGTCCAGCTGATCAAGTTCGACCATCTTTTCGGAAAGCTCCAGCGCTTTCTCGAACATCTCTTTTGCCCTCTTATTTTGACCTTCAAATACCAGGATCGTGGCAAGATCATTCATTGCAGAGGAAGCACCGGAATAGTAAGCATCGTTTCCGGGTTCTCTGGCAAGAAGTTTATCGTAGGAAGCAACAGCTTTCTCAAAGAAAGAAATAGCTTCAAGGGTACTACCCTTATCTGCGAGAAGGGAAGCGATCTTGCTCATGGCAAGTGCCTTGTCCTCCCCAAATGAAGTATCAGTATCTGACATATCCCCAATCATTTCAGAGGATTCAGAATACATGTCAATGGCCTTCTCCATCATGCCTGCATTCATAAGGAAACTGCCCTTCTTATCATAAAGTGTTGCGATCTTTGTGCGATGTGAAAGATCCTCAGGATCCATCAGAGAGAGCTTCTCATACATTGAGATAAGAACATCATAATCCGCCTCTTTCTCAGTATCAGGAGAATCCAGTACCAGCAGTTTTTCCATTTCAAGTAATATATTGCTGAATATTTCCAGATAAGCACTGTTTTCGGGTTCTTCCTCCAATAGATTCAGTATAACACTAATGGAAGTATCATAAATGGAACGTGTGTCATCGAGCATATTTTCATCTGCACGTGAAGATGCAAGTTTTAGCACCATCATGAAGACATCAGAGACCTTTCCGGAAAAATCAGCATCATTAGTTGTAGCTTTCGAGAGCAGATCCAGCAGTTCATGCATGCGATCCTTTGCAGGATCATACTCACCCGTTGCCATAAGGGCAACAACAAGCTTCTCAAGAAGTTCCAGTGACTGCTCATGCAAGATACTATCCGAAGGAGCTTCATCCACGATTCCTGAATACCCCTCAAATGCATGTTCCAGATTCAACCTTGCATCCTTCATAAGACCCATCTCATAGAGAAGATTGGCCAGATTGGCCTGGATGGTCAGAGCCTTTGTGGTGTTCTCCCTGTTCAAAGGATCAAGTACGACCATCTTGCCGGAAAGCTTCAGAGCTTTTTCGAACAATTCTTTTGCCCTTTCATCGTTACCTTCTTCTGCCAGAATTGTGGCAAGATCGTTCAATGAAGAGGTAGCGCTTGAACAGTAAACATCGTTCTTGGGTTCTTTGGCAAGTAGTTTATCATAGGATGCAACAGCTTTCTCAAAGAAAGGGATAGCTTCAAGAGTATTGCCTTGCTCTGTGAGAAGGGAAGCAGCCTTGTTCATGGCCAGTGCCTTATGCTCCACAAATGAAGGATCGTGATCGGTTATATACTCAAGCAGACCAGATGCTTCTGAGTACATGTCAATGGCCTTCCCGATCCTGCCATCTGACTCCATTATACCTCCGATCGCTTGCAGTACATTGACGAGCAGACCAGAAGATCCGGAATTTCTTGCATCACTTTCTGCTTTTATCAAACACTCAAGGGCATCCTCCTGCTTGCCATTATTTAAGAGGGACATTCCCTTGTTGTAATTTCGAACCGCCATATCATTTGATCTTTTGGACATTATCGTAAACCTGTATTTGTACCTGATTTCCACCTGGATGCCCTGACAACACTCCGATGAGAGGGCATGACAACAGGGACCTAATATTTACTTTCATGCAATAAGAAAGTATTAGCTTTTCGCTTTCTTCTGGCTACATTCTAGGGTTCTTATTGTTATAATTCTTTGCCTGAAAGGGACTTCTATTTATAAGGTTCAATACATTATTAGAAAGGTTGAATATGGATTTAAAGAAGATCTTACGCCAGGTAAAAGACAACGAGACCGACCTTGAGATTGCAGAAAGCCAGATACGTTCAATGGGCTATGTGCAAATATCGGATATTGCCAAACTCGACACTTTCCGCAAATTCCGAACAGGCACATTGGAAGCCATACTCGCCGAAGGAAAGGAAGCAGAGGATATGGCCGAGATAGTAAAAGCACAGGTCGATGCCACAGGAAGGGCACTCATTACACGACTTGACGAAAACAAGGCCATTGCTTTGAAAAGATCTTTTGGAAATGATAATATCGAATGGAGCAAACATTCAAGAACAGCCGTTGTACACAATGGAACCCCCGTACCAGAGACAGGAGGAAGGCTTGTGATCATTTCAGCAGGTACCGCAGACATAACGGTCGCTGAAGAAGCAAGAATGGCAGCTTCAGAGATGGGGTGTGAGACCCTGCCCATTTATGATGTGGGAGTAGCCGGATTTCACAGACTTATCTCAAAGCTGCAGGATATCGAAGAATACAGACCAGATGCCATTGTTGTCGCTGCAGGAAGAGAAGGCACATTGCCAACCGTGGTCTCCAGCCTTGTTGATGCTCCGGTAATAGGATTACCCGTATCCATTGGATACGGTGCCGGTGCAAAGGGAGAAGCTGCATTGTTGTCCATGCTACAGTCCTGCTCGGTACTATCAGTTGTCAATATTGATGCAGGATTTGTTGCCGGTGCATTCGCAGCAAGAATTGCAAACAAGGCAGCTGAGGCACGCAATTCAAATGATTAAAAAGGTTGTTGATGGAATGAGATCACTTATCTTTGAGCCGTTCTCAGGTGCTTCCGGAGACATGATCCTTGGGGGACTTGTAGGGCTTGGCATAGATAAAAAAGAGCTTTGCGACATCATTGAATCTTCTGTGAATGTCACTGTTTCTGTGGGAACTGCAAATAAATGTGGTATTGAAGCTACGAACGTTCATGTCCGAACACATGATGATAAGAACGACAGAAGATATGAAGATCTTATCAATACCATCAAAGCTGCAGCATTACCTGCTGAGGTCAAGAAAAGTGCTCTTGGTGTTTTCAGACTTCTCGGAGAGGCCGAATCCAGAGTCCATGGAAAAACCCTCGAAGAGCTCCACTTCCATGAAGTAGGACAGGATGATGCCCTTGCAGATGTAATCGGTTCCTGTTATGCCATCCATAAAATGAAAGCTGATCACATTTTCTGCACTCCTGTCAACGTCGGAGGTGGTAGCGTAAAAGCTGCCCATGGCACATTTCCGGTGCCGGCACCTGCCACTCTAGAGATAATGAAAGAAAGCGGGTTGCAAATCTACAGCTCTGGTGAGCGGGAGCTACTCACACCCACAGGTGCAGCCATTCTTGCATATTTTGCAGAACCTGTGGACAGGCTGCCTATGGGAAAGATACTTGAGACCGGATACGGTGCAGGAGATGCTGATATGGAAATGCCGAATGTTCTTCGCACAATGCTGATGGATGTTACCGGAGACCTCTCAAGAGATTCCATAGAAGTTCTTGAGACCAATGTGGACGATGTGACAGGAGAAGTGCTCGGAAACCTGTTCGAAAAGCTGATGGAAGCCGGAGCAAAGGATGTTGCCATCACACCCACCACCATGAAAAAGGGACGTAGTGGTCATATAATCCAGGTTATAGCAAAACCAGAGGAAAGTGCACGTATTGCAGGAGAACTTATGCGCCAGACCGGCACCCTGGGAGTACGCGTCATTCCTACAAAACACCGATTTATAGCCGACCGCAGGATGGACAGTGTCACCATGGCAATTGCAGATCACGAGTATAAGGTTGCTGTGAAGATCGCGCAGGACAGGAGCGGAGAGATCCTTCACATCTCTGCGGAATATGAAGACTGCCGACGTGTAAGTGACATTACCGGGTTACCTTTGAAAGAAGTTATGCGGCGCGCAGAAGAGACCGCGTGGAAGAGATTTACGGACCTCTGATACAACAAAACTATTTTTAGAAGATTTACGTCGGGTGAGAGAGGAATTATGCGGCAGGTCCAAAAGTGAGAGAAATAAAGGCTATAGACTCTTGTTTTCAACATACTAAATAAATCAAAATTGATTTTTTATTAAAACAAATCGACTTGTTTAGTTAAAAAAGAGATTGCAAAGACTGCATAATCATAAGATCACATCTAGAAGAAAAAAAATGATAAGTTGTATCAGTTTTTGATCTAGAGATTGTTTGACCAGAGGTCTTCAAGAAAAATAGTAAGTATTTGTGGATCTTATATTGGAAAAAAGAAGTCTATTGATAGATATATTTAGAATATTCATCATAACTACAACTAAGTATTATAAATTTAAAATAGTTTATAATTAATTAAATTAATACATAGTATAAATAATATTTTAGTATAAGTTTTGTTGATTGCGTTTTTTTAGTTAGATATCTGTTAAAAATTAAAATAAATGTGCACCTATTTCTTTCCACTGTCAAAAGAATCAAAGAGTATGAAGCCTACACTTGGCGTTTTTTTAAACACCAATGTTTATAAGTATCAACTATTAATTGTAGAAATCTTTATATTCAGGCAAATTTAGTCCAGTTTTTTTGTTTATAAAATAATTAATAAATAAAACTACATTACAACTCGAAAAATAAGCGAGTATATAAATAAAATGCAAACCTTTATATACATGAGGATTAGTGTGTAATTGCCTACTGCAACAGGAGCAAAGGGCAAAATAAAGGAGTCAAATATTATTTTAAAATAAAAAGGAGAAACACTTATGGCAAATAAGACAGAAGTAAGAGTTGTATCAGCTTCGCCTTTCCCACATGCATTGCATGGCTTCAGGTTAAGCGACAGAACAGTTGAAGAACACAAAGCACACTACGCTCTTCAAAGCTCCTCTCAGAAAGTAACTGAGTGATAGTTGTTATTTAATTTTCAGACATTGATACCCATAGTGGATCATGTCTCAAATTACCTTCCAAAAAACGATTGGCTTTCCAATAAGCCGGCAATCAAATTAAAAATGTCGTCCGTGAGGAAATTTACTTCCTCACGACCTCTTTTGCCTGTTTTAAATGTTCAGTACATTCATCCATCTTCGTAGCAGCTGTGCGGATATGACCTGCGACTTCCTCAAACCCGGCAGCTTCCAGCTTGACTATCCAGTCATTGAAGCTTTTGCTGTGGTTTTCATTGTGCTCTATCCAGTGCCCCAAAAGATGTTCCAGTTTCCCTTCATCCAGTTCTTCTACCATTTCACTACCTCCAAATAAGTTACTGTTCAAACGGTTCTTGGATCGGTGATCTCACCTGTCAGCGCAGATGCTGCAGCTGTTGCAGGAGATCCCAGATAGATCTGACCACCAGTACCCATCCTGCCTCTGAAATTACGGTTTGCCGTTGAGATGCACACTTCACCCTCACCGATAACCCCCATGTGACCTCCAAGACATGGACCACATCCAGGGGTTCCAAGGGTCGCACCTGCCTCCAATAATAGTTCAGCAGTTCCATTCCGAATAGCTTCGATCATTACGGAACGTGAAGCAGGAATAACAAGGGTTCTGACAGCAACTTTCTCCCCTTTAAGGAGATCAGCAGCAACCTCAAGGTCCTCAAGCCTTCCATTGGTGCAAGTGCCAATGAAAACCTGGTCCACCTTTGTGCCGGCAACTTCCATGACATCACATACATTGTCTACCTGATGAGGACGGGCAACCTGCGGCTCAAGATCTGCACCATCAATATCATATTCAGCGCAGTATTCAGCATCCTCGTCGGCGTAGACAGGCTCATACTCCTCAACAGCCCTGCCTTCAAGGAAATCAAATGTCTTCTTGTCAGGAGGCACGATACCGGCCTTACCACCCATTTCAATAGCCATGTTACAAAGCGTCATCCTGCCGGATATTGAAAGATCTGTGATAGTGTCACCATAGAACTCTGCAGCTTTGTACGTAGCTCCGGCAGCACCAACTGTCCCAATGGTCTTGAGGGTCATGTCCTTGGCAAGTACATGCTTACCCAATTTACCCCGGGCAGTCACCTTGATGGTCTCAGGAACTTTGAACCACAGCTTACCTGCGGCAAATATCTCTGACATGTCAGTAGCTCCCACGCCGGTCCCAAATGCCCCGAAAGCACCGTAAGTGCAGGAATGTGAATCTGCACCAACTACAAGCTTACCAGGCATTGCAAAGCCGTTCTCAGGAAGCACCTGATGGCAAATGCCTTCGCCCACATCAAAGAAATTAGGGATGCCCTGCTCTGCGATCCACTCCCTGATATCATGATGTAATGCAGCAGTTGTTTCCGTGTTTGCCGGAGTGAGATGATCAAATGGAATTACGATACGTTTTGGGTCCCATACCTTTTCAAGACCCATTTTTTTGAACGATCTTACTGCAAGCACACTGGTGCCGTCATGAGCCATGGCATAGTCCACGTTCGCCATTATAAACTCGTTTGCTTTTGCTTCTTTTCCGCTTGCCCTGCTAAATATTTTCTCGCTGATGGTACTCAAAAGACTAACTCCTGTATCACTTGCTTACTGAATACTACAGTAAACAGATAAATATGTGTATCTGTCCACAGCTGTAAAACGGAGAAATATGACAGATAACAGATCAGAAAAGAATCCTGAGATAATTGACAATACTATTACTTGATGAAGAAACGGAATTATTGATCAATAAATAAAGATAGAGAATAGAATTAGATTTAGAATTAGAATCAGAAAAGAAGATCATGAAAGGTCTTTAAGCCTTTCAATATTCTCCAGCATCATTTGATTCTCAGATATAACCTTCTGCTCTATGGTATTAATGATCTCATCCATTGGAACAGTTAGAGTATACACTTTAATAGGCCTGCCTTTGCCCTGTTTCTTCTTTACTTCTTCAACCTCTACCCAGTTGTTCTTCTGAAGATAGGTCATGGCAATACTAACCTCAGGTTGCCTTAAACGTGACATCATTTCGACCTCACGGGAAGTTATCTTTTCAGCAGTTAATAAACAAGCAAGTGTCTTTGCCACAGGTTTAGAAACATTCAGTTTCTGAAGGAGCAAAACCATCTCACTGTCCTCATCATCCATATAAAATTCTCCGTTATTCATACGTCCACCATTATAGTTAGGATTTTATAAAGGGCATATTATCTATTAGTTTATAAATATTATGTTTTCGTTTTTATATTATAACTTAATTTCAGACCAACCCTCATAACATCTTTTGCTTCCGGGGCACAATTCAAGATGTTAAGCTTCGCTAACCATTTAAAATGCAGTAGGAACAATATTACCAGAGACATGAATAATAATCAAGCATGGCTAATGGAAGGAAAGACTTGAATAAATGTAGTTTGAAAAATCGTGAAAACATTGACTAAATTAGAGAGTGGATAGAACAATAATATCGAAATTTTTAGAAAAGTAGTTATGGTGGGCCCGCTGAGATTCGAACTCAGGACCTTTCGGTTATCAGCCGAACGCTCCACCTAGCTAAGCTACGGGCCCAATGCGTCTCTTGCACGATGTTGTTCATCGTACGAGCTACACAATACACATCCTAGTATATTAACGTTTCGCACTTCGATGCCGTCATTTTCTAAAAATTTAAATTGAAAGGAGAAACATCACAATTATACAGCGATAGCTTTATTTTAGATAATGGTAAGTATGTTCTAAATATTGGGCCGGTAGATCAGGGGAAGATCGCTACCTTGGCATGGTAGAGGCCTCGGGTTCAATTCCCGACCGGTCCACCAATATTACTTTCTTTTACTTTGACCTCTTTTTATCAATTACCAATCGATATTTTGAAAACATGATGACATTCAGGCCTTCTGCCTCCGGTTCAGGGCATACATCTGTACCTTCTTCATCTTCGCAAGATTTACTGCACGATCCATTTCCTTCTTCTCAAGGCGCCTTGCTTCAATGTAGCCATTGTCAATCGCTTCACAGAGAATCTCCTACCCGATCGATGAGCGCGCCAGGACAGTGCTCCAGCCCTGCGGCGTCCCCACGCCCCCGAAGGATATATCGGAGTTCTCAGCAGCCATATCGGTACAGAACTTGCAGGAAGTAGATCGGCACTGGTCCAGTTCTGAGAGATCATAGCTCTTTATGCCATCATCCATACCAAACTCAAAGACCCCTTTACGAATCTTCATTGAATTGATGTCATTAAGATCCATTCCATGCGTTTCCACAAATTCCCTGATGCCTTCATGCTCGAAGCTGTCCATGCAGAAAAGACCGAACTTCAGGACCTTTGCCCTCAGGAACAAATGCAGGAAGCCATGTGGACTTGTCTGCATCTTGTGAACAGCATCTATATTGCAACTGGGACCAACAAATGCAATGCTCCTCATGCCCTGCTTGATAGCGCTCATAAGAGGCTCCATGGTCATGCTGTGAGAATAGATACTTCCTGCAGACTCCAGGACCTCATCTACAGTAGTTGCAATAAAAGGTTCAGCTTTCCACGGTTCGTCGTCCGACTTCCTTGTGACGATGGCACAATCCAGTAAGCCTTCCTCAAGCCCGTATGCGACCAGTGAGGTGACAACACCACCATCCTGACCCTTAAAGCCGGGAATTGAAGACTTCGCAGCATATCCGAACCTGAGTTTTCCCACAAGGTCCTCCTCCCTTGTAACCGTTCTGGGGCACTGGTTATAGCAAACACCGCAGGCAGTACATTTATCGACCAGTTTGGGTTGATTCCCCGCAAATGCTATGGATTCACAGGAAGAAACACAGGCACCGCACAAAGTGCAAATACCAAGGTTTATGATCTCCTTTTTGAGCTTGCCAAAGGAGATCCTCTCCCTCTCACCAATATTACGCTTCAGGCGGATCACACTCTTTTCCATTTGATCGAACTTATTCTTACATTCCGCAGAACAAAAGTAGTACTTCTTGCCGCCATAGTCCGTAACATAGGCACTGTTCTCAGTTACATGAGCTTTACAAATTGGATCAGTTATCATTTCGATCAACACCAGAAGATCAGGTAAAGATGTAGTAAAACTCATTCGTAATAAAACAAACTTTAATTATTTTTAATTGTAATTGTTTTACGTGAGGGTATTTGTTCTAAATCGGAAAACAGAAAGTGAGATATAAAAATAAAAAAGAGAGAATGCAGCATATTCCCGGAATCCCGGAAGGAAATGCTGCCAACCTTTGTCTTACAGATCACTTCTTTCTCATGAAACCAAAGTAGATTATTCCTGCCGATGCCAGCACTAACAAAGCCCCCATTACATCAGAGCCGGAGAAAGACGATGATGACGATGACTCATCAGGAGTACTTTCACGAGTCATTTCATAGCCTTCGACGTAGTTGTCTGGTGTGCTTTGCTGTGCAGCGTCCGTTGGCTGATCGGTAGTAGTTCCATACCCTCCATCAACATTGCTTGTAGTGCTATTGACCACGTTTGCCGAAGGAGTGTTCGAACTGCTCTTGTGGGAACTGGTTTCAGGATAACGATGTGTCGCATCCTGCATCAGCTTGTTGTACTCATCAGTGGTTTCCTGATCGACAACACCAGGAACTGACATTATACCCTGCACATACTCATCAAGCAGAGCATTTCCACAGGTGTGGTGACAACAGGTTACACCGTTCTCAACAACCGATTTTGTGTATTCAGCTACCAGGTTCTGGAGAACCTCGTCGGATGCATCCCAGTAACCCTTCCGCTCAGCTTCGATCATCCTCTTAAGTGTGGCCTGGTAGGCATAGGCATTGTTTCCAGTTTCCATGAATTCGTCAACACCCAGATCATACTTGTCTTCCACATATACAGCATAGATCTCATCCCAGTCTGAATCTGTGACCATGTCCGGTGTTGTTACATCCAATCCCCAGATATGCTCTATAGTATTCATAAATTCACGAGCACCTGCGTAATCATATTCCATCATTCCGGATATGAATTTAGGATTGAAAAGTGTTGAACGAATATCCTTCCTGTAGGCCTCTTCAAAAGTGATGATCTGCGGATTATCTACATTCTTGAAATCGGCAACATACATTTCCGGATTCTCACCCGTAAGTGACCTCACAGCAAGACTGAGTCCTCCCAGATACTGGTAGAAATCATCATTGTCAATGATACCATAGAGGTTGGAAGAATCACTGTGTATCGCAACTTCAACATCCTGCAGGTTCATCCTGAAGATATCTTCATAACTTTCACCCCATACATCCTTGCCGTATATATTGGACATACGAGACATGTACAAGTCTGCCAGTTCATCCTCATTTTCCCATGAATCACTTGCAGTTATAGCTCCCGGAAGACCAGTACCATATGCTCCTGGAGATTCACTGAATACCCTTGAACGGGACAGCATAAGAGCAGTATCATTGTCATACCCCTGTTCAAGCAATGCTTCTTCCATTATCAGAGAATTCCATCTGACATAATTTGACTCATTGGCTTCATCCCATTCCGCAACGGTACGAACCGCTTCATCCATCAGCTGAAGATGATTCGGGAAGGTATCCCTGTAAAGGCCGGAAGGTGTTACAACAACATCGATCCTCGGATGGGTCATATTCTCCAGTGGAATTACATCGAAACCACTGATGTGACCATAGGTTGTGGTTGGTTTAACACCCAGAAGTGAGTATATCTGTGCTTCCATCAGACCTTCATGGCGCATGGTCTCAACAGCCCATAATACATAAGTCACTTTTTTAGGATAACTGCCATTATGAGATGCCCTATATTGCTCAAGCATCTGATCAGCAAGCATATCACCCAGGATCAGCGTTTCAGAATCAGGAATATCTCGCGGATCGAAACTGTAAAAGTTCCTTCCGGTAGGCAAAGCATCAGGATTCCTTATAGGATCGTTACCCGGTCCGGCTTCAATGTATCCGCCATTCAAAGCCCTAAGGGTCTGATCGATCTCACGTGTAGTATTCCGAAGATCTGCTGAATAATTCAGTGCCATATTAAGATCTGCTGTGATGTTGGAGTAATTGGCTCCCAGCACATCCATTTGTGCCTGAGTCACATTCGTTCCGTTTATCAGTGTAGCATTTAACAGATCAAAGGCATAACCATTAGCAGTGTCCTCCCAGTCCTCTGCATCCCCGCTTTCATGGGAAATTACACCGACTATATGATCGATGAATTCAACCCTGAGCATGGATTTCACCATACAGACAAGTTTCTCATCGTCAGGAGCCACACCAAATACGTGAAGACCCAGAGGCATAAGAGTTTCCTGCAATTCATGCAGATAGTTATGGACGTTGTTTGTGGCAAAGTCTTCAAATTCCTCTTCAGACATGGCCCTCATATCATCCGGAGTTACTCCAAGATCATACACCATTGAAAGGTTTTCATATTTCTCGATCGTACTGTTGCGGTAGAGAGCCATCCTGGCAGTATCATTGCCAGCCACTGCCTCCCCATACTCATGGATCTTGTCATGCATTTCCGCAAGTTCACCATAGAGACCAGAATCAGTTATTGGTGGGGTCAGATGATCTATGATCACCGCATTACCACGCCTTTTTGCCTGGGTACCTTCCCCGACATTATCCATGATGTAAGGATACACAACAGGAGTATCTGCGACCATGATCGAAGGATAATCATAACGCCACAAACCCAGTTCCTTTCCAGGCAACCATTCCTGTGTACCATGTGTTCCGAAATGGATCATTGCATCCGCATCATAAACTTCATTGATCCAGAAATATGTTGCAAGATATTGGTGAGTGGGGGGCAGGTCCTTGTCATGGTACATCACGGACTCGTCTGAAAGATCACCCCTTGTAGGCTGTGGAATGAAATTGATGTTACCAATCTGAACGGTCGGAATTACGAATTGACCTTCATAGACCATTATATTGCCTGGTGCTTCGCCCCATCTTGCTTCAACATCATCCCTTACAGATTGCGGAAGAGTATTGTACCATTCCAGATAATCGTCCACCGGAATAAGTGTTACCTTGCCTGATGCAACAACCTTTTCAAGTTCACCAGGAGCCCATGTGCCTACGTTCCTGCTTTCAATGAACAGATCAATGAACTCACTGCTGTTTGGAATGCTACCATTACCTGTGTCATAACCACTGGCATTCATTTCATCAAGAAGTAACTCAAAACTGGAAGCTATATCCAGATAGCTGGCACCGATGTTGTTCTTACCACCCTCATGGTTGTAGTATATAATACTGACCTTTTTCTCTGAATTGACCTTATTGCCAAGTTCTGCCCATGAAATAGCCCTGTCACATGTCCAGTCAACCTGATACATCAAAGGCTCATAATAGTACTGGCCGGTTTCTGAATCTTTAACTCTGCCTGCTATCCATATGTAATCAAGCAACCCCTCCAGTTCAGGCATTGTCACCTGATATGATATGGAAGAAGGATTCAGTCCATGTACACTTTCATTGTACTGATCAGGAGTGTGATAGCGATCACAAATGGCCTTTATTACAGGTACATCATATTTGTTCATAGACTCTATTCCAAGAGCAGGATTGTTATATTTAAAATTAAAACCTTTCAGGGATATTATAGAGTCCACCAGAACCGTACCATTGTTCAGGAAATATTCAGAATCTTCTTCCGTAATTACTGCAGAAGTTGAATAAATCACATTGCATCCCTTTGATTCCAGATTCCTGATGATCTGATCTTCAGTGATAAATTCAATGGGATCCTTTCCAATCGTACTACTGGCAATCATACCAACAGTAGGTGCAGATGCATTATAGCCATGATCTTCATACCATTCAAGGTACTCAACACTATTCTCAAAGATCCTTGGATAAGCATCCGGATGGTAGATGCCATGATCGGGGATAGAAGGTGAGGCTGCTTCAGAATATTCAATATAGGCATCTTCAAGAGTGCATCCCACAGCCCTGACCCACTGTTCCATATTAGCGTAATCACTATTGAAAAGGTACTCTTTCATAAAACTGTAAGACGTTTCCATGTCAAAAGTAGCAAGACCATAACCATCACCCATACCAAACAATCCTATCTGTGCACCACTGCCTTTGGCATCCAGAAGGACATCGCTAAATTCAGTAATCTGTGTGCCACCTATCATGTAAAGGATGATGACATCCTGATCAGAAACGTCGGTAAGATTTGTAACCGCTTCTGTACCATCCATAACCCTGACATTGAAACGATCTGTTATCACATCCCTTTCAGAAAGAACTTTATTAAGGAAATGAATTGTGTTGTCGGAATTGACTATATAGGTCACATTGATCTTTGAATGGATTATTTCAGGCTCTGCAATGCCCTCATCAGACCATTGTCCACAGAATTTTTGCCCCATGAACCTGAGCATTGATCCCATGTTAGCATCTCCACCCTGTATCCAGTATCTTTCGATGTCCGTGTATTCGTTTGAATACAAGTCAACGTTTGGAAGAGTTATATTGGATGAAAGGTTGTATCCTACAACCATAGTGCCATTATCGATAGCATACGTTATGTTTTCATCCCATGAATTAACAAGAATTTCATCTTGTGATTCGAAGAAAATCATCGAATAGTTTGAGAAATTGAATCCTGCCGGTACAACATCATCTTTTGTGAAGATAGTTGTGTTCAATTGAGCAGATATGTTTAGATCTGAAGCTGCATTATTCAAAGAAACTTCATTAAAATCACTGCCCAAAATAAATAATAATTCATTGCTGTTATTTTCATCTGCCGACACCACTGGCGAAGCTGCCAGTAAAATCAAAACACTTAAAAGCAATAACTGATGTTTTATATTTCGCATATTATCCACCCGATAATGTGTAAGACATCCCGATACTTTGCTTGGCGGCTGTTCCGGGATGTCTCAAACTTTCATTATCCACACATTTTCATTTCATTCAAAATTTCTTTTGCCATTACCACACACTCTTGAAAGAATCAGGTGCTCGTTTCGTTCCCTGAATCGGGAACGTAAACAACACGACCATCAGCCAGCTGGTATGCTGTGCCCAGTGCTTCACCGGTACCACCACCGATCTGTTCAGTCATGTTCAGCACTTCTATATCCTGCCCTTCCTTGACTATGATCTTCATATTTTCCTGACCGGGATTCTTTACGATGGTTATATCCTCAGTAGGACTGAGCAGTTCAGGGAGCTGAAAAGACATCACAAGAGCTATCAATAGAGCTACTGAGAACACCATGGCAACATCGAAGAGGTTAGCCACTCCGGTAAGAGGGTTCTGGTCTTCTTCTTCATAGAGGATACCCGGCCGATGATACCTTTTCCTTCTCATTGTCCGGTCTCCAAAGAATCAACAAGATAATCAATGTCTGCCATATCCTGCCAGTACCACCTCTTCCTGATCAATGTAAGTACGTACCCCACGATACCTGCAAAAAGACCAAGTACTGTTGTAGCAAAGGCGATCATCAGGTTGTTGGCAAGCTGGAGAATATCACCCTGTGCAAGACCGATGAGTGCGGGACCCAATGGAATTAAAGTTCCCATCAATCCAAGCATAGGAGCTACTGTAGACAGTATTTTTGTTTGCTCCAGGCGTTTTGTCATTCTGACTTCATACTCTTCGGACAACCATTCTATAGAAGAAAGAGTGTTCTTTTTCAGATGATCTGCTGCATCGTTTGCAAAAGATGTGACAAGCTGGTTCTGTTCAAGTTTAAGAAGATGTGATGCAGCTTCATCATAGGAAGATTTGTTCACATTCTCCTTGACGTTTCTGCCGATCTGCTCAAGTTGCTTGACATTTCGATGACGTTTTGCATATTCTGAGATGAACTCACCGATCAGACCAAGCGATACCGTAACTGCCAGAATCAAGAGTATTACCACAGGATACAGCATAGCAGCTGAAGCGGTATACATTATCTGGAATAAAGAAGAATCAATAGCCATATTTAGTTACTCCTAATTTTATCAAGAACAAATCCCCCGGCAATAATTACTGCAAAGGCCACGAATGGAAGCATCTCCAAAGGCGGTGCGGAATACGCAGGAATGTTCATCTGTTTTGTTTTAATGTAAGCAGGCACAAGGATGGCCCCCATGAGATAGTAAATACCAAGGATCATCATGACGTTACCAAGGGTCTCCGGGGTCTTTTTCAGCATCTTGCACAGAAGGGAAGATGCGACCACAGAAATGAAGAACACAACACCTACAAGCAATCCGATCCAGAGCCCACCCATCTCAAGAGATGTTGCCAGAAGCATACAGGAGATGAAGAGCGCTGTCAGACAGACCGGACAGGGAAGGGAGATCACAAGGAATGTGCGATGAGAAACATCACAACCACAGTTCCATTGCTTCTGGGTATAGATGCCTGCCCCGATGAGGAGCAGTGCAACCAGAACGTGAAGGGACATTCCCATGCTTGCGATCAGGTCCAGATTTGACTGGTCCACATATCCTATGAGACTGCCGATTATTATTGATAAAATAAAATAGCTGCCTGCAATAGCAAGGATCTCTTTCGTGCTGCGATTTGAAAAACCACAACCAATCCCGGTCTTAACACCAAATAGAAGAATGGCCAGCAGTATTCCCACAACGGTGAGAAGTACCATGTTCATTCACAAGCACCCCTTATAAAAATTAACTTTTCTTTTAGAATGTATGTTATTAACAACATTTCTACCACCCAAATTGATAATATTCACACCATGTTAAATCAAATATGAATTTTTATTTAATTAGACAAGTATGGTTGAGTGCCACAAATAAAACCATTATACTATATAAAACTGATTTATTGAGTCACATATGTATTACACAAAGGTAAACATGAATCTAATGAAAATAATACATGTTATTAATTGAGGAAACAAAATGAAAAAATAATCTCAGAAAAAAACAGAAAATTGAGAAACAGCAACTCATAAAAATGAGAATGAACATATAATTATCACTAAGGGCCTTTGGAATAATGTACTTAAAAATTCAATGAAATATAATTTATTGAATATACAAGAACATGACTACGTAATACTTAATCAGATTTTTTTATTACAACTGCCCCACAATGGTGCCACTGAAAATCACTTCAAACAATATAGGACCTAAGATATAAAATATCAAAATGCTTATCACATATTATATGTTTAGAAATGTTGATTCCAATGAAAAAAGCAATATTACTTGTTATACTTGCAGGCATAGTCCTCATTAGCGGTTGTGCAGGCAATTCCATGGACAAGGAAGATACAATAGTTAACGAAGCAGACTACACTAATAGAAGTAATCCCGGAGTTCAAAATGGCACAATTGTGGAAGAGAGCCATGACAATGTAACTGATCTCATGGAGCAAGAAAACGCAACCTTAAACGAAGAAGACCACTTTAATGCAAGCAATTCAGGGAATCAGGAAGATACTATGGTAAATGAAGGAGATACTATCACTGTTAATTATATTGGCCAGCTTGAAGATGGAACAATTTTTGACACATCACTTGAAGATATCGCAAAGGAAGCCGGACAATACAACCCTGCAAGGGAATACAGTCCGCTTGGATTCACTGTGGGTGCTGGCCAGATGATCAAGGGCTTTGACAATGGTGTCATCGGAATGGAGATCGGAGAGGAACGTACAGTCACGATCCCGGCAGCAGAAGCATATGGAGAATACGACGAGGAACTTGTCCAGCCAATAGAGATCAATCACCTCAAAGAGATGGGGATCGAGCCAGAGGTAGGAATGCCACTTTACACCCAGCACGGACAGGTAACTGTAGCCAAAATGAACGATACACATGCCTTCATCGACTACAATCACCACCTTGCAGGAAAGACACTTGTCTTCAAGATAACACTGGTATCTATCGGACAGGAATAAAACAAAATAACATTTGATCAAGGATGGAAAAGGAAGAAAAGATCGTAGTAGTCCTGCTGGTGATGGCCATCCTGTCACTTGCAGTAGCTCATTTTACATACCTTCCCGGCGAGCTGACAGGAGACATACAGCCACTGACAGATTCATCCGGACTTGGAGAAAAGGTCTTTGTGGAAGGAAACGTCCTCAGCAAACGGATCACATACACCGGAGACCACCTTATTCTGGAAGTCGATCAAAACACACAACCTATAACGGTCTTTGTACCAAACAACCATGGAGCTGAAGAGATCAATGAAAAGATCTCCACCAATGATCAGGTACGTGTTACCGGCATACTGGATAAATATGAAGGGGAACTTGAGATCATTGTCCAGAAGGCAAACGATGTCAAAATCTTCTGAACCGGATCTTGAAAATTTCATAACGGTAACAATATAAGTGAAAAGGTCATCTTCTGATGTATGAAAGCGTGTATCATGTGCGGAGGGGAAGGCACACGACTTCGCCCTTTAACTTTTGAAAGACCAAAGCCAAGCATACCTATCCTGAACAAGCCATCAGTTGTTCATCTGATAGAGCACCTTGCAAAAGAAGGGTTCACTGAGATCGTCATTACGATCGGATATATGGCAGAAAAGATCGAAGAGAGCCTTGGGGACGGACGTATGTATGGAGTACATATCGACTACGTCTATGAAGAAGAGAAACTCGGAACTGCCGGCGGTGTGAAGAACGCAGAAGAGTATCTTAAGGACGAGCCATTCATTATTGTAGGTGGCGACCATGTCATGGACCTTAATCTTCGCAATATGTATCGATTCCATGAGATCAACGATTCCATAGTCACCATCGGACTGATGTCCATTGATGATCCAAGGGAATTCGGTATCGCTGACATGGATGTCAACAACAGGATACACCGCTTTTTTGAAAAGCCAGGTCCCGGAGAAATTTTCAGCAATCTCGCCAGCACAGGAATATATATGTGCAGTCCGGAGATCTTCGACTGGATACCTGAAGGAAAGCAATATGATTTTGCAAAGGACCTGTTCCCTGCACTGATGGAAAAGGACAAGCCGATCAATGGCATGCTTGTGCGTGGCCACTGGACGGATGTGGGTAGTGCGAACGCATACAGACAGGCACAGAGATGGATGCTCGATTCCCTCCCAGGGACCTCCATTGAAGGTAACTTCAAAACCAAGAATTCACGTATCGTAGGACCTCTCAAGATCGGAAATAACGTGGCAGTGGGTTCAAACTCCGCGCTTGTGGGACCAATTGTGATCGGAGAGAACACAGTTATTGGAGACAACGTCCTGATTGGACCATATACAGCCATTGGCTGCAATTGCGTTATCAAGGACAACTGCAGGATATTATCATCATATATATTCAATGAAGTTACCATCGGGAACAACTCCAATGCATCCGGTTCGATCATCGACAACAATACTGTGATAGGAGAGAACTGTAGCATGGAGAACGGAACGGTGATCGGTCCCCGTGTAATCATCAATGATGATTCCACCATCCACTCCGATGTAAAGATATGGCCGGAGATAAACATCAAATCGGGCTCAAGGATAAAGGAGACTATAATTAACCCTGACCTGGACTAAAAAGTAGAACAACTGAAAGCATGAATCGATTCTTTAAGTGGCTCGTAGTCTCATTGCTGTTAAGCTTTACATCAATTGTAATTCTACTGTTCTTCACAGTGGACACGACCACCATCGATTCGATCCTTAACATTAAAAAAGAAGCGATCTTCGCTGCCATCGCACTTCAGGTGTTTTCATATATTATATGGGGACTTCGCACAAAGTTCATGTGCCAATCCATGGGCCATAACATCAGCTCATTAAAGACAACTGAGATCGCCATATCCAGCCTCCTCGTAGCTGCAGTCACACCATCTTCTGCAGGAGGGGAGGCTCTAAGAGTCCATCTTCTTTCAAAGAACGAGATACCCATAGGACAGGCTACGGCAGTTGTCATTGGTGAGAGACTTACTGATGCCTTTTTGATACTCCTGACAGCACCTATTGCACTCTACATATTCAGAGGCATGATAGCCGGAGAAAATTTTGACATCCTCCTTATCACAGGGGAAGCAATACTGCTCTCAGCCCTGGGAATACTGATATATGGAATATGGAAACCTGACAGAACAAAGAGTATGGTCCATTTTCTGGTGAACAGAACTACCCGTTTTCATGGAAAGAAAACCGATGAAGCGATCACAATCCTGTTGAAGAAAGTTGATCGTGAGCTCGATGATTTCCACTATGGACTTCGATATCTTCTGAAAAAAGGAAGAAGAGGCCTATTATATGGAACAGTGTGCACTATCATATATCGCTGTGCCCTATATTCCATCCTGCCCGTCATACTTGTAGGACTTAACCAGCCACCACAAGTTGTACTTGCCTTTACGGCACAGATCCTGCTGACGATAATAATGATAATACCTGCAACTCCCGGAGCAAGCGGTGTGGCAGAGTTAGGTGCAAGTTCGCTGTTCTCAGTACTTCTTGTATCCCCTGCTTTGATAGGAATAACCGTGCTGACCTGGAGAGCACTCACATATTATACTAATATAGTTGCAGGAAGCTTTGTGAGCCTGAAGGTCCTCAAAGATGCAGATTTCCTGAACAATTCAATTAAGAAATGAGAAAAAGGTAAGACAGGAGAAATAGCAGGATCACACTACTATATATTTCATTAATTTCTCCACGTCCTGCACCTTCCCAAGTACTTCATTCTCATTTGTATAAGGCACACCACTGTAGATGTTCGAAGCTTCAAGATCACTTATACCGGGAATTTCCCGGATAACAGAAAGAGGTGCAGAATTTATTTCAAGCGGATAAGGAATAGCTTTTACAGAACGCTGACCATGCCCCACGATTACCACATCAGTGAATTTACCAAGAGGAAGAGGAAGCGGTATCCCAACAAGTAAAGGATAGGAACCGAACTGCCTGCCAAATGTCAGCTCGTGCTTTGAGCTCTCGCCATGAACCTCACACATCACATCCCGAAGTACAGTACCCTTAGGAACTACCTTCCGAAGCATTGGCAGATCTATCTCTTTTCGTATCTTTTCCTTGTATTTCAGGAACAACTTCTTGTGTTTGCCTACAAGCTCATCGTTTCCATAGACGCGAGTATCCGGAAATGCCATTACCTGACGGATATTGATCCTTCTTACAAGAAGACCAGAATCCAGTATATCCTTGAGGAAATCATAGTTCATCTCAAATGTCTTCTTCGTCTCACCTGGAAGGCCATGAACAAAGTTCAACCCCGGTAAAAGTTCCGGAAGGCCACTGTTACCCCTTGAAGCACCAACTTCATTGACCATTTTGATGACATCCAGCACATCTTCAGGCATTGCTTTAAGGTCATTTGCACGCACCACAGCAGGATCAGCACTTTCCATTCCAAGAGCAGCAATATCACCGGATGTGTGATGGCGAACAATAGTCTTCAGGATCTCACGGCTCTGCTCAGGGTATGCAGCGATAGTTGCCGGATTTGCATTGTCCATATGAAGGACATGAAGATCAGGTGCCACTTTGCGAATGCCACTGTAAAGAGATTCCAGGACCGAGGGATCCGGTTGCAGAATGTCCGCACCGATATCCTTTGCATGAAAACTGAACAGGTCAGGCTGTCTCCCGATACGGAAATTCCTGGCACCAGCTGCATAAAGCGAAGAGACCTCATCGATCACATCGGATACCGGGCGGTAGTCCGAAGGTCCGTAGAACCTTTCAGTACAGAAGGAGCAGTGGATCTTACGACCACAACCACGATAAGTCTCAAGCTCGCACATGACATAGGGATAATCAGGATGCCTTTCGATGATAAAAGCACCAAGACGGGACCACATACCGATCTCTCCCACTGTCCTCAGCCTGTGACCAACATCCTCAGGATCAAGCAGGGAACCGTCCTCGAAGAGATCGTAAACAAAAGCTTCGATGTCCTTCTTTGCAATGACAACATCTTCTGCTTCGATACCCAGTTCTTTGGCACCTGTACCACCTTCTTTGCTGAAACCAAGACGTATGGGACCACCGATAACTTTCAGCCCTGGTGAAAGACTGCAGAGATTCTCGATCTCCCCGGGAGTGATAGGGGATGATCGGAGGTATTTACCCGGCACCGTGATGCCTGACAATATGACCACAAGATCAGCAGTTTTAAGAGCAAGGACATCTTCTGCGGTTGCTGTCCTCAGGCTATCGATGGTAAAATGATGGATATCATCCTCTGCTATGCCCCTTTCACGCAGGGCACCAGCAATGTAACGTATATATGGAGAGATGTATGGCGGAACCCCGAAGCACGCAGGCTCATCCACATAACCGTCTATGATCACTGTTCTCATGAGAATTAGAATGGAAGGATACCTTATAAATGAACCTTTTGAAGAGAATTTGTCATAGTGTACTTATAGTTTAATCGTGTAGGATAGTACGTCATGGAGTTTTACTGAGGTTATCATATGAGAAGTGACAATACAAAGAAAGGAGATGCACGTGCACCAAACCGTTCGCTTTTGAAAGCGATAGGAGTGACCGATTCTGAGATGAAGAAGCCGTTCATAGCTGTTGTGAATTCATGGACAGAGTTCATTCCGGGACACATTCACTTAGACAAGGTAGCAGAAGCGGTAAAGGCCGGTATTCGCAATGCGGGCGGTGTTCCTTTCGAATTCCATACCATAGGTATCTGCGATGGTATCGCGATGGGACATGAAGGAATGAAATATTCCCTTCCAAGCAGGGAAGCCATTGAGGACACCATTGAGATCATGATACAGGGCCAGCAGATGGACGGTATGGTCATGGTAACATCATGTGACAAGATCACACCTGGCCACCTCATGGCTGCAGGAAGACTTGACATCCCAACAATGGTCGTTACAGGCGGACCAATGCTGCCTGGATATGTTGATGATAAATACACAGACCTTGTCTCCGTTTTCGAAGGTGTCGGATCCTGCCAGAGCGGTGCGGTCTCATCTGAGAAACTGAAACAGCTTGAAGACATGTGTTGCTGCGGTGCAGGCTCCTGTGCAGGAATGTTCACAGCTAACACAATGGCATGCATGACAGAAGCACTTGGACTCAGCCTGCCAGGTTGTGCAACCGCCCATGCAGTTGATGCAAAGAAGATGCGCATGGCAAAAGATACCGGTGAAAGGCTCGTAGAGCTCGTAAAGGAAGGAGTTACAGCACGTCAAATCGTCACCGAGAAATCATTTGAGAACGCGATCATGGTTGACCTTGCAGTAGGAGGAAGTACGAACACAACACTTCACCTGCCTGCCATTGCCCATGAGTTCGGAATAGAACTTCCACTTGAGAAGTTCGATGAGCTCAGCAAAACAACCCCACACCTGATCGGACTCAGACCGGGTGGAGAGAACTTCATGCTCGACTTTGAGAGAGCCGGCGGAGTTCATGCTATCATGAAGAGGCTGAAAACAAAGCTGAACCTTGATGAGAAGACCATCACCGGAAAGACCGTGGGTGAAAATGTAGATGAGTTCATGATCTATAACCCGAAGCTCAACGCCCGTATCATAACAACACTTGAAGCTCCACTCCACGAAGAGGGCGGAATTGCAGTCCTGAAAGGCAACCTCGCACCTGACGGAGCAGTTGTCAAACAGGCAGCCGTAGATGAGAAGATGCTCAGACACACCGGTCCTGCAAGGGTATTCGATAGTGAAGAAGATGCAATGTCTACGATCATGAAAGGCGGGATCAAGTCAGGAGATGTTGTCGTCATCAGGTACGAAGGACCAAAAGGAGGTCCCGGCATGCGCGAGATGCTCTCCCCAACATCAGCTATTGCAGGAATGGGACTGATCGATTCAGTAGCACTTATCACCGACGGAAGATTCTCAGGCGGTACAAGAGGACCATGTATCGGCCACATCTCACCGGAAGCATATGAAGGCGGACCAATCGGCCTGATAAAGGAAGGTGACATAATCGAGATCGACATGCCTGGAAGAAAGCTTGAGCTCAATGTCTCGGACGAAGAGCTGGAAAAGAGAAGGGCCGATTTCAAACCGGTCGAAAAGGAAGTCACAGGCTATCTTTCAAGATATCGAAAAACAGTTAGCTCCGCAAACCGGGGAGCTATCAGGGACTAAGCTGCTGATTAAGCGGTTTATTCCTTTTTTATATTCTTATTTATTTGATCCCAGATGACAAGCTCATGCTCCGATCATAAGTTATGATCTTTGAGCTATAACCTGATGCAATCTACAAGACAAGATCAGGCAGATTCCTTTTCAGGAAGTTTCATAAGGTACACCCTGTCATCCTTTACAAATTTGGAGATCTTGCCGTCAGAAAGAAGCTGATCTATCTTAGACTCCACTTCATCGTCCAGATATCTCTTAGAAAGAAGGCTTTTGATCACATCTTTCTTCACTTCCGAGCCAGATGGAAGATAAGCAAAAATACAGCTTTCAAGTTTGTCCGCAGGTGGAACATTTACATCTGGAGCAGGTGCCTCTGGTTTAGCGGTCAGAGGAAGTTTCTCAGGAACATCATTCTCAATAGTACCGGTAGCAATCTTTTCATCCTGTAAAAAAGATGGAACTTGCCCTTCTATAACCAACTCAGGAGTCTCTGCAAGAGTTAGAGGCGACAGATCAACATTGAATAAAGAAGGGGTTGAAAATGGTTCAGGGAAAGAAGAACCTTCATCATCAACCGCAGTTTTCGCAACATCCAGAGAGCTGCTTTCAATTGGATTTTCCATCGCATCATCCTGTTCGATCTCTGCTACCGGAACTGCAACATCGTGCACCAATTCCGGAGGGATCTTCATTTCAGGGAAGGAAAGAGTAGCATAAGGAACTGATTCTTCAGGTCTTTCTGCCACAATATTACCGGACGTCGATGGAGAGGGAGTCTCATGCTCACTTTTGCCAACCCCCCTATCAGATAAGATGGAACTCTCCTTAAGGAATTGAACATTGGCACTCATATCAACAATCTGCCTCTCAAGCTCACAGATACGATCTGTAAGATCAACAATGATTCTCTCGAAACAGGCCATGTTTTCAGTAGACGAACTTTTTTCCTTTTCAGTAGAACCCATTACCTCTGGAACTGACTTGGAGACCTCTACAACCGGATCTTCAAAGTCAACATCGAGTACAGGTCCTTTGCACTCTTCAAGATCATCCGGATCCACAAGACTGCAATTGCAGCATAAAGTAAACTTATCTTCCGTATCGTCAGCGATTATGTCGCTCTCTTCAAGGACATCTTCAAGTTCAAAGGATGCCTCCTCAGAAATATCTTCAGAAATATCTTCAGAAATATCTTCAGAATCAGGATTTTCTTCACATATATCCCCAGAGTCTGTAACTTCTGCAGCCAGATTGTCATTTTCAGTGTCACCATCAGGAACATCACCTGTAATTTCAGCAATGTCCTTTGGTTCTTCAAAGCAAGGCTCATCAGCACATTCCACAGAGCCTGCATTGTCCTTAGCAGATGTTTTCAACTTGTTCTCAAGAAGTTCTATCAAAAAGGAATCCTTATCAGGAACAGTAGATAGTTCCTCATATAATTCATCAGATATACTGATCTTAAGTTCTTTCATGATGCATCAACCCTGGAAAACTAAAAAGAATATGCGTGCAGGGGATACATAAGCATTTCCAAAAAAGGGAAGAGAAGATTCACACCAGCAGGTTAAGCGGGTGCGAGGATGAGGTTTCAATATCAAGATCAGAAGATGCCTCTGCGATCATGATGTCACCCATGGCAGCCAGCGGGAAGGTATATTTTGCATTCTCGATAGGACCGTAGAGCACAAAGTCACCACCCGCAAGCTGCTGCATGGAAACCGTGCCTATGTCGCACATCTTGTAGACCAGTGGGTCTTCCTTCTTTTTAGCCTTGAGCCAGCTCCAGGAAGAAGGAGCATTGTGGATCCCGGAACCTACAGGATAGCCCCATTTCGCCTTGGCAGTCATGGTCATACGAAGAGCAATGCCTGCACCATCGCCCATAGGAGTAATGCTCGGATCGATGAGAATGTTCTTGATACCACATTCATCGGCGATCTCCAGAAGACCCCTGTCCATCAGTTTGCCCCCATTCTCCAGCAATGCCATCCTGCCATCAAGGGACGAATCCATTGCATTAAAACCGAGAATTATGGAACTATCAATATCGGAATTTGCCAAAGAAGTTAGTTCATCTTCACTGATGCTCATGTTAATAGAATTGTAGACCGTCTTATCAGCAAGTCCGATGTCAGACACATATTCAGCGGAAGCCATCCTCACATCAGGCTGCGGAGAATCGATGATAAAGGGAGCATCACTTACGGAAGTTACAAAATCGATGTACTTGTGCATGCTCTCAAAGGTATTTGCAAAGATATGGACGATCGCAGGATTTCCGGTCTCATCTGACATAGAATCCTGCATGTTCACAAGGACTTCTGCCTCTTTCCTGTCAAATATGCCGGCATCTGCATCTTCCACGATGCTGTGACCTTCATAGAATATAGTACCTGCAAGTACTGTTGGCAGCTCACCTGGCTGACCTCCGATCTTCACACCTGCGATATTGACGATCTCCTGCTCTTTCTGGAACCTGAACATGAACACAACCTCTACGAAATATAACAATGATAAAGATAACAATAAATCGATACTGTATTAGATTCGACCTAATTTAAGCATACTTAATCTAACTCTACTTCACAGACGATGCCGGAAGCTGAATCAAGCATTACATTGCCCGATACCATGATATCACCGGAAGTGATATCCATAACGGGCCTGCTTTTCTTTTTGGCACTCCCAACAACGAAAGCTGCTTCACAATACGGACCTTCTTTGTCTTTATACTCATCAACGATCCGGCGGATCTCATCAATATCGACCAGGCCGATGCGTTCAATGAGACTTACCTGCTTCTGGAAACGTTCAATTACATCCCTTCCGACGTTCTCAATAAAGGGGATCGCTCCATCCGACCCGATGATACGGCCATTCTCATCTATGCCGTTCTTGTGAAGTGCAATAAGTGTCTTTCCTGCAAGGTGTCCCCTGGATTCATTGCCACAGATCAGGAGATACCTGATATTTGAATTTGAGACCGTGTTTATGATGATCTTCTCTGCACCAAGGTTCTCGGTCTTGCAGCTACCCCACATGGCAGCTTCTTCATAAGGTTCAAATGAGCTTGCAAGAGTTATGACCGCAATACAGGAATCATTATTTCCGGCGATACAATCTCCTTTCACAACAGGCCAGCCACATGCAACGTTTTCTATGTCAACACCTCATAAATCCAATATGATCAATGATCAGGATCTGTTTCTCTCGTTTTTCATATCCACAAGGGCACTTGCAAGCATGATAGCCTTTGTGTAGTGACCACCAACACGTGATGTATCCACGAAGACATGGTCGTCCATTAATACCGGTGCACCAATGCCATCCCCTCCTCCAAGGAACACAAGTGTCCTGAATATCAGGTTACCGGTTATCCCGTCAGGAGCAAAGATGAAATTCGCCTCCTTTATGGCGTCCTCAATGAGTATTGTATAATGCTTTGCACATATACCATTTTCCCGAAGCCTGCTTGCGAGGAAGTCAGCATCTGCAAGTGTGCGATCGATCGTTTCATGTCTTCCAAGATCGCCCATCCTGCCACCCGAGAGGACTCCTACTACAGGTTCAACGCCGAACCTGCGCATATGTTCCACACCAAGCTTAACAAGGGTTATCTTGTCAGAGAGGTTATTGCCCTCGTCGATCCCCACAGGTGCGAGGAAGAAAGGCACACCATCAGATGTTAGCAGAAAGGCCATACGATGAAGCCGCTCTATCTTCAGGACATCCCTGAGATGGGAAAGAGTGCCTGAAGCCTTTGCAGTTCCCCTGACCGCTGCATCAACTGAACCCGATGCCAGCAGATCACCAAGAACTAACTCAGGCTCATGGGTGTTAATGATCTCAAGGGAAGTGCCGATAGCATCTATATCCTGTTTATCCCCTACAAGGATAACGTGTGCATATCCCTCATTGTGTGCGGTCTCGATACTTGAGATCATCTTAGGGGTCGGATCACGTACACCAATAGCCACCTTTGCAGTGTTTGAAAGAGCCCTTTTCCGAACAACATCCATAAGACCTGTCGTGCTATTGTTCTACATGCCGGATCACCTGCCAGAAATGATATTAATCAGAATCAACAAAGAGATGCAAACATTAATTAATTTTCCCTTTTATTGAAGGTATGATCACAGATGGAAGAATCTATCGAATGGGTTGAAAAATACAGGCCCAAATCCCTATCAGATCTTGTGGGGAACAAGAAATCAGTCGTTGATATGCGCGAGTGGGCAGAGTCATGGCTCTCCGGTGTACCGGAAAAGCGTGCAGTCATACTCCACGGACCTGCAGGAGTTGGAAAGACATCCGCTGCGCACGCACTTGCAAAGGACTTCGAGTGGGAAACCATCGAGCTGAATGCAAGTGACCAGCGAACAGCAGGTGCTATTGAAAGGGTCGCAGGTTCAGCTTCAAAGATGAGCTCACTTACGGGCACTTCCACAAAGAGACTTATAATTCTGGACGAAGCCGACAACATGCACGGTAATGCCGACAGAGGCGGAGCACGTGCTGTGGGCGGCATTATCAAAACAACTGACCAGCCCATCGTGCTGATCGCCAACGACCTTTACGGACTAACACCTACGATACGCTCCAGCTGTATTGAGCTCAAGTTCAATTCTGTGCAGGCAAGATCAATGATACCGGCGCTCAAGAGAATATGCGTCGAAGAGAATATCATGTGCGGTGTTGGCGTCCTTGAAAAACTGGCAGACAACGCTGGCGGAGACCTACGAAGTGCTGTCAAGGATCTTCAGGCTGTGGCATTGGGAAGAGATGAGATCTACATTGAAGACATCGCCACATCCGAGAGGGACACGAAGGAATCGATCTTCAAGGCCCTCGGAAAGATCTTCAAGAGCACGGACCCGAAAAGCGCATTGCAGGCTACATACGGTCTGGACGAAACACCTGAGAACCTCATCCACTGGATCGATGAGAACCTCCCATTACAATATGGCACCCAGGAAGGGACCGAAGAGGATATTATCACAGGATACAGGTATCTTTCAAAGGCGGACAGGTATCTTGGTCGTGTGAGAAAACGACAGAGCTATCGCCTCTGGAGATATGCAAGCGTCCTCATGACCTGCGGAACAGTGGTATCTAAGACCCATGTCAGTCGCGGGTTCACGAAATACCAGCCACCCTCGTTCTGGCGTAAAATGGGTCAGTTAAGAGCAAAACGTGACATGAGGGATAACATTGCTTCCAGGATCGGCTACCATTGCAACGAATCCATGCGTTATTCCCGCACAGACCTGGCACACCTCTACGGCAGGATGCTGAAGGACGATGCCTATGCAGTGGATGTTGCTGTTGACCTTGAGCTGAGCGTTGATGAGATCGTCTACCTTACCGGTGGCAAGAAGGTCACAAAAGGAATACAGAAGATCTATGATCTTGCACAGGCACAGCGCAGCACCTATGGCAATGACGACGCTCCGGTCTTTTTTGAGAAGAAAGCGGCGAAGAAGGTACAGGATAAAAAGCAGATGGACCTGAACCAGATAATGGAAAGTGCTGCTTCCAAAGGAAATACAGAAGCTGCAGAAACTTCAAAGACGGTGAACTCAGCTCCAAAGGATGAAACAAAACCAGACCCTAAACCGGCTGCAAAAGCAAAACCTCAAAGGACCTTATTCGACTTCTGAGACAGCTTCAGGCAGATTTATCAAAGGGACAATGGATCGATCCATGTCCTGTAATATCCTTTTTCACATGCAACTTCAACGTGCATATTGAAAAGTTCAGAGAGGTTCTTTGCCGTAAGTATGTCCTCCTTTGGCCCGTCAAGAAATACTTTCCCATCCTTTAAGAAGATCACACGACCGATCTCAGGAATTATGTCTTCCAGATCATGCGTTACAAGAATTATATTCTTTCCTGAAGAAGCAACTTTTCTTAATGCCTCCCTGAACACATGACGGGACCTCATGTCAAGACTGTTAGAAGGTTCATCAAGTACGAGTGTCTGCGGATCATGGACCAGTGCCCTTGCTATGAGAACTCTCCGAGCTTCACCAGTAGACATCTCAGACATATTCTTGTCAGAAAGATATGATATTCCAAGAAATTCAAGAAGCTCACGTGCTTTTTCATTCATTTCAGGAGACACTTGATGGTTGGGATAGAGGCCGATGCTGCTAAAAAATCCTGAGATCACCGCATCAAGGCCGGATACATCTCTCACATAGTCCTCCTGCAGGTCATAGGACACGATTCCCAGAAAGTGCCTCATTTCGAACAGATCCCACACATCTTTACCCATGATCCGGAAGTCAAGCCCGTCAGTACCTGCAAGTGGATAATAATCCCTTGTGATCGTTTTGATAAGGGAGGATTTACCGGAACCGTTCGGCCCTATGATGGCAACATTCTCGCCGACATCAATGTTCAGAGAAATGGAATCAAGAACATTCTTCTCATTTTTCCTGACTGTCACATTACTGTACTCAAGAAGTGGTCGTGTATCACTGGACATTTTGATCAACCGAATAATTGTACTATCAATTAACTTTTTTCTGCTACTGCTTCATCTAATAATGTTGCATCTCACTGAGGCAGGTCTCATTATTTAATGCTGAGATTCCCGGACCCTTTATCTTTGGTCATTATGCCTTCAAGCTCAAGAAGTTGCACCATAACATCAAGTCCACCGGCATAACCTGCCAGTTTCCCATTGGAACTTACCACACGGTGACATGGAACGATAATCTGGACCGGATTCAAAGAATTTGCATGCCCAACTGCCCTTGAAGCCTTTGGATTACCGATCATTCCGGCCACATGCCCATAGGATACGGTCTTACCATAAGGGATCTTTGTTAAAGCATCCCAAACCTTCTTCTGGAAATCGGAACCTTCTGGAGAGATTTTTACATCGAATTCCTTCAACTCCCCTGCAAGATACAGGTTTAGCTGTTCTTCGACCGCCTTAAAGAAAGCGCTGTTCTGCTTCCAGTCAGAGGGAATGGAATATTTCCTCTTGCCATCCTGGATATTCAGCACTTTCACTCCGTCATAGTCTCCGGCCACCAGTATGGTTCCAAGTTTCGTTCTTATGAGATCATAATACATTCAATATGCCATCAGTTTTGAATTAGATATTACTTTCCACAACAAACCTTTTCCTGAATGCAAGGGTCACGACCGCCACCAGTATTCCAAAGACACCTGAAAGCAGGAAAACGACATGCAGGTCGAAGTAAAGTAATATGACACCCAGGACCACAGGTGAAGCACTCTGGCCCACATATTTCATGGTATTGTGAATAGAAAGGACCCCACCACGGGACTGTGGTGGAGAGATCTGTATGATCTGGGAGTCGATAGCCGTCTGGCAAAGCCCGAAGCCACCTCCAAACACCAGCAATAAAAGGAAAAGTACAGGAAGGGAAGCGGTCCATGAGATAAGGGAAATAGATATTCCTACAAGTGAAAAACCCAAACCTATGAGGACTATCAACGGAAGTTTTTCTGCGAGCTTCTTTATGCTAGATGCCACCATGATGATGGCAAGTCCCTGAATGGAAAGCACCATACCGGCCTCTTTTGCAGCAAAACCGAAAACATCTTTGAGCATGAATGGAAGGAAGACAACGATAGCAAACAACAGGAAGAAGATAGCAAAGCTCAGGAAAACGGTGTAAAGTATCCTGAAATCCCCGAGTTCTCGGACTGCATTCCCCAACCCGCTACCATGGGATGCATCACATTCTTTTGTTTCAGGAAGCAAAAGGAAAACCAGCAAAGCAAATGGTAGTGAAAGGACATAAAAAAGGAAAGGATAATTCCATCCAATCGTGGCCAAACCTCCACCAATAAGGGGTGCTGTAACCGAACCAATTGCTATTGCCATACTGACCCTGCCCATGGAATGGACCCGGTCAAGCCCCTTATAAACATCCCCGATCACCAGCATCACCAATGACATCATACCGGCTATCCCTATACCCTGAACAAACCTCAATATAAGCAGGGTATGCAGGTCGGTAGCAAAGAAGCTGAAAAGACCCATCAGCCCATTGATAATAAGACAGGGGACCAGCACTGCCTTCCTGTTCACACGATCAACAAAGTGACCGATGACAAGGGAGAAGATAGCTGTGGATATGGTATAGACTGCCATGAGCTGTGCTACTTCATTTGGAGTGCTGCTTAATGGTTCCACCATCTGTGGCAGTACCGGGGCAAGTATGGCACCTCCTGCCATTGCAAAGAAGACAGTAGTTGCGAGGAACAGCAGATGATAGGGTTTGAAATTCATCTAATCAACCAATAACATCGAACAACGTCAAAAACATTATGCAGAATTCATTCAGGATAAAGCTGAACAAGTTTATTTTCTTGCTGAACAAATTGCCATTCACCATTCTAGATATCACTTGTCCGAAAGTCTTTTTCAATTGGTAAAATCCTGAAACTCTGGAGCCTGTAAGAGATCAATTTGAAGATACAATTCGACATCATCAAATCATAATCCGTATATACCAGTTCAGCATAGCCAGTCCCATCCAACTCAAGTATAGTGGATTAACATCATCAAACAGAGATGATTTCTATGCAAAATATGATTAACAAAGAACAATTGAAGAAAGATGGATTTCTCCCCCATAGACAGGATAACTTGTGTTCCATGCGTGTTGGCATCACCGGCGGCTATGTTGAAGTTGCCCAGTTAAGAGCCCTTGCAGATGCTGCCGAGAAGTATGGACAGGGACATATACACATTACTTCAAGACAGGGAATAGAAGTACCTTTTGTTAATTTTGAGAACGTGGAAGCTGCGAAGGAAGATATGAAAAATGCAGCCGTTCGCCCGGGTGTTGCCGGAAGAAGAGTGCGTGCGGTCGTTGCATGCCAGGGCAACCGGGTCTGCAACCATGGGTTGATCGATTGCCAGAACCTTGCTGAAAAAATAGACAGGGAACATTTCGGAGCAGATGTCCCATACAAATTCAAGATAGCTATCACTGGTTGTCCCGCAGCATGTCTTAAGCCTCAGGAGAACGACCTTGGGATCATGGGCACGGTCCATCCTGAATGGAAAACGGACACGTGCACAGAATGTGGCGTGTGCGTAAAACGCTGCAAGGCCGATGCCATAACCATAGACGAGAACAGCGTCCATATAGACATGGACAAGTGCATACTCTGCGGTGAATGTATCCTCGCCTGCCCAAAAGATGCTATCGTGCCTTCAAAGACGGGATATACAATATTCGCAGGCGAGAAAGTTGGCAGGTTCCCGCGCGACGGTACAAGGATTGTGGAAGTCTTTAACGAGGAGGAAGTATATGATATCGCCAATAGGAGCATCGAATACTACCGTGAAAATGGCGGTAAGGATGAGAGGCTTGGGGATGTGATAGATAGAGAAGGTATCGAAAATTTTAGGGATGCCGTTTTGAAGTGATCTATTTTCTTTTTTTCAAAAACTAGCATCTTAAAAATCCTGTAATAAAAAACCAATACAAACAGTGCTATGCATCAGTAAAAACAATGAAAAGAAGGATGGAACTCAGACCAGACTCCACAATCATTTAAAACACGTTCGTAAACTCCCTCATGAGGAACATTTGATACTTAGTACTTTGAAAGATAAATAGAAGGATTTTCAGCTAGCAACCCTGGAGAGGTAGTTTTGATCTAATAATTGAATAAGATAGTATAATTATCTGAATTTCCAACCCGGGGTTCAAAAAAGAACCAAGTAGATTGAAAATAAAAAAGCAGAAGGATCGCTTATTGATCCTTCCTTCTGTAAATTAAGTAGACTACTGAAAGAATACCAATTGCTGAAAGTATACTAAATCCAGGAATTACACCCGAATCATCTTCCGGTTCATCAACATTTTCAACAACTTCATCTTCAGGGATTACTGTAGTTCCATCATCAAGAGCTGGAGTTGACTCTTCTTCGGGCTCTTCAGCAACTTCGGGTTCCTAAGGTATTTCAGGTTCTTCAGTAAGTGGTATGATTACCGCTTTACCAGTACCTCCAGAAGAACCGCGATCTTTAGGTTCAGTAGGTATCAGTATAGCATCTATCACATGGACAACACCATTATCAACCTGAATGTCAACAATAATGACTTCAGCATCGTTGATGAAGATTCCATCATCATTTATTGTGACCTGAAAGTCCTTGCCCAATAATGTGGTTGCAGTCATTCCGTCTGAAAGATCTGTTGACAGAACTCTGCCATCTAGAACATGATAGAGCAATATATCGTCCAGGTCACCCTGTGGATCAGCAAGTAAAGCATCAACAGTGCCTTCCGGAAGTGCTGCAAAGGCATCATCGGTTGGAGTAAATACAGTGAAATTGCCTTCACCTGAAGGGGTTTCAGTCAAATTGACTGCATCCGGTTCTGCTTCAAGGGTAGTGTGATTTTTACTATCGGTGATGATGTCTGCAACAGTGTATGGTGCGGCTGTTGCGGTTGCTGTCAAAGAAAAAATAATGGCTAAAAATGTCAATAAACATATTGTATATTTATATTTCGTCACATAACTTCCTTAATATTCGACATTTGTGCCTAAAAAATGACATAGAGATTAACGAGGTGATTAATTGGCTTCGTCCTTAAAGAACTCTTATTAATCTATTCCTTTATTTTTATCATTAATTTCATTTTAAAAAGCAGAGTGCACATACAATAGATTGAACTAAATTATGAAAAGAATGGTAACGTGTGAGTTCCATAAGGGCAAAAAACGGTTGGAAATTTGGGGGGTGGGGGGTAACCCTTAAAGAACTCAGTTTCCTCTCAGGGAATTCATATTATTTAAAATTGTCTTTAGTTGCTTTAACAATTGGAATGTATCAATAATTGGAATTAAGATATAAAACCATTGGAAATGTAGGATATAAGGCTTAGTAGAGAAGTTTGAAAAAAGATAAAAGAAAGGATTTTCGTGGTCGGCCCTTACTCAAAATTGGGATCTGTAGAAATCCTCAATATTCGGACAACAATCCAAATCCAGATTATTGACATATGTATTACCCGAGATAATACTGAAATCTGATTTCAGAATATTGATGTAAATATCGCGAGGTTTTCTACAGAGTCTCCATTTGATGAGTTACTCCCCAACCCACTAGACCTAGTAGGTTACTTCCCTATTTAACGTATTTGTATCAAAATATTTGATGCCTAATTAAAATTTAACGGCATTAAATTTGTCTTATATACTAAGGACGAATAATAATGTAGAGCCATATATCTTACTAAAAATTAAAGAACTGAATCATATGTAAAGAAAGGCTGAAGCTGGGATGCCTTTTACATTGATTAGTCATGCAAGGGAAAGGTTAGAGATGCGACAACAAAGCCGAAAATTTGGAATATATAAACACATTTCCAAAAAATATATTAAAATTGTAGTTAGTTTACCTTAAATAATAACAACACATAAGTGATGCCTCTCAAAATGGGATATTATCTATGATTCAATATAGGATGACTTAAAATGAAAAAATCATTACTTGATGTTCTATTCATGTCAGAGAAAAGAAAGGCTGTTCTGTTATTGTTAGAAGATGGCGCAAAGGAAATGGATACTATTCTCAATTCCCTGAAAACGTCAAGGCAGTCATTACTCCCACAAATTAAGATATTGAAAGAGCATCATCTGGTCACTCACTATAATGACACTTATGAATTGACAACTGTTGGAAAACTTATTGTTGATGCAATGATTCCTTTATTAAATAAAAGCGAAGTCCTTGACGCTGATATTGATTACTGGGGAAGTCGTAATCTTGATTTCATTCCATCCTACCTCTTAGAAAAAATAAGTCAGCTCAGGAACTGCGAAATAATAAATCCATCTCTCACCGAATTATTTACCATACATAAATCTCATAATCCAGAATATAAAGAATCCCCAAGTGTTTATACAGTTACTACTATACTCTACCCTGATTTTGATTCGATACTCACAGAAATGTTTGAGAATAATATTGATTTTTACTATATCGTTTCTCAAGAATTACTTGACAAGATAAGAACAGAATATCAAGACGAATTTTCAAAGTTTATTAAGAATAAATCCTTCAACATGTATGTTTACAATAAAGAGATGAAATTTTTATATTTTACATTTGATAACGTTCATTCTCTAATAAGTATGTTAAAAAATAATGGTGAGTTTGATAATAAGTTTATGTTATGTAGAAGCCAGAGTGCAGTTGACTGGACAAAGGAGCTTTTTGAATATTACCGAAAAGATTCAACACCTATAACTGAAATTTAATAACTGAAATTTAATAACTGAAATTTAATAACTGAACTTATCATCGCTTTTATTGAGTTTCTTTGCAGTTAGATACTGCATCTCGTCTGCACTGACCATAGCAATATTTGCCATACTATTTGCACCTTTATCGAAAACAACAAGAGATCCTTTTCTTAGCCTCTTGTTAACCTGATGATACGTTTTCTTGAAATGTGTCTGATCATTAAGCTTACCCTTCTCTACAGTAATCCCAATAGGAAGGTTGATATTGGTATGTTCAAAATCATATCGTTTGAAGAGTTGATCCTGGGTCTCTGAGATGATTTCTTCACTTTTTGAACCAATCGTTTCAAGGGTGCGATAAAGAGTTCGTTCGCTGAATACATCAAGATTAAAAAAGTCAATCGTTTTTGAAAATAAGTTGTGGCAATGATATGTCGGGAGGATATATCAATGCCTGTAAATAAGTGACAACTATCACTCAGTTACTCTACGGGCGGAGTTGTCAATAACAGGGCGTGCGTTGCTCCCCTTGACTGTTCCGTCGCTTAACCTGAAACCATGCAATGCGTGTGGCAGAGGTGAAGATGATACAACTCTAACTTCTATCTTACTTACCATAGATATTTCTCCTTTTGATTTAAGTATCGTTTTTGCTCCTTTAGTTTGCCCTTTGTCTTTACGATAATCGGCATCCTTTGTAGGACTTTCTAATATATAAAGATTTTTAACATATGGGGCTTGCCCATAAAGTACCTTACTTCGTGGTCAACTACCCTACTTTATAGTCAACTTGACTACATTGTGGTCAAATCGAATATCTGTAAGCTATTTCCTACAATTGAATGGACAAAAAAAATCATAATTTTTATTGCGTACCTGAAATTAGAATCTCATCGATATTGCCGCAACTAAAAGAATGATGAATCAAGGAATGTAGAAACCTGATGTAGTTTCAACCAAAAATATCAATAGGTAGACTTTGGAGATATCATAGAGATGTGTATCTGAACTCTCTTATAATAGCAAAGATTTCTTTAGAATGTTTAAGCTTTGTAGAAACCCGCTACCAAGCTAAACACACAGCTTTGAAAGTTTCAGTCTATATTGATCCGACTCAAGAAATGGTTGAATCGATATCATCAAAACTGTAAAGATTTCTAGTCCAGCGAAGTAAAATATCCAAGTTCAGTCACTAAAAGCATTGAACAACTGGATCACAAACTAAATAACTCAAATTGGGTTTGACAAAAAACAAATAGATCATTCTAAGCAATGGTTCAACAATTCAAAAAAAAGATAAATAAGCCTCGAGCGGACTATCCACATCGTATTAGGATTAAGTTGTCACTGCCTTGAAAGGAATGTTTGATTTTCAATTAATAGTTATTACTGAAACTAATAAAAGATTTTTATCCAGCAAACCAAATCTATAGATTGCCTTACCTCATCTTTAGCAATTGGAGTCACTGTTGAAGAGCTCAATGGAAGAAGATGAGGTTCTCTAAAGGTAATTGCAATACATGAAGCAGAATGCCAGAAGTGAGAAACCATTTTCTCTCAATGCTCATGTGAGGAGGAGGGTTTGCACTTAGGGAATTGTCAAGATCTAATCGGGAATTGGTAGTTAACTTCATCAAAAAGAATAAGGACTATTTTTCAAAAGAGAGTATGGAAAATGGGATCAAATATTTTACTCCCTAAGAAAAGGCAAAGCTAAAGAACTTGCTTTCAGGTAAAAAGCCTGATTCATAATGATGGAACATCTATTGAAGATTGTAAGATAAATAACAGACGTTTGGGTTTAGTGATAGGATAAGGGTTTAATATTTATTGACCTCTGTGACTTGGCGTTTAAAGATAATGCTGTTCCCACATATGGCAACGAGTTCCCAATTTGAAGATCCATGTCTATTTAGTTGTCTTTCAAAATCTTCCTCATCGATTACGTCGACAAGATATTCCCAGTGACTTTTTTCTTCATAAGGCATATAAACACACCCTAAATTAATATTGCAGTAGCATTACTTTAATCTAATCCTGCATGATTGTCAACTTTCCTTTTTATACCCTCATAACTCATCTGCACACATACGGTTTATTAATAAAGATGACTCGCAGTTTGAAAAATCTTTCCTATGAAGGTAACGCTTAAAAGGTAACAAGCACTATTCTTAACTATGGATGTGGGTGGGAATGAATCCATTTTATCTGATCCGTCTGGTTTATTCAATGAATCAATTGTACCCAGTTTCATAAATACAACTACGATCGATCCAAACTGGTTTTACGCTGCTTCCGCACAAAGTGCCGCTGCAATTGTTGGGCTAATGGGGGCGTTTATCATAACTAAAATGGTAGACAACAAAATGCATGTAAGGCAGTTGAAATCAGAGATCTCCGATTACAAAGAAAAAATGAATTATGTTCAATCGGAACTAGATAAGAAACAGAAGTATGTAGATGAGATTGCTTACGAAGAAGATTGTAAGTTAGTCGAAAAGTATCTTGAAGGCATGGTTGCTCACATCGATCCTTACAACTCCTTTAATGTAGATGAGCTTTATAATAAGGCACGGTTCGATGAAAATTATTCACACATTAACAGATCAGTTTTAGAAGATAAATATAATCAGGACTATTTGATAAAAGTTGCCAACTATCATGAAAAGTTAGTTGATGAATTTTTGGGAAAAAAGAAAAAGGACATTGATTTAGCAAAACCGCCTTCGACAGATGAACTTTATGATGAGGCTAGCAGAGATATTCCAAACATCAAAAAGTCTGTTCTTGAAGAGAGATATAACCTAAAATATCTCACGGAAGCGAAAGCACCACATCAAGAAATAGTAGAATCTACTATGCCTGAAACTTCCAATCCCTGGCTTACAGATGATCGATCAACAATCCCTTCTGAAGATCTCTACCCGCATCCATCAGAAGACAATTATTTTTCAATCATTTCTACTTTAAAATGGGATAAATATCACAAATATGTAGAAGAGATTCCCGAAAAAGAAGCAGAATGCAATTATTATCTCGTCCTCATAGAATCCAAGGAAAGATTACTCCAAGCAAGTAATGAAGTAGCTAATTTGAGGGTAAATCTAATCAGTTTGTTCATTTTCTCAATATTGGGAGTATTTGTACCCCTTGGAATGATGCTTTTTGATTTTGAATACATGCTCAAATTGAGAACAATTGTTTATGTTGGAATTTTTAGCGGTTGGCTTTTAGTTCTAGTTGTTTTGTTGGATGAAATACGGAAACGTGTGTAATTGAAACTATCAATATGGAAATAAATAGGAAACTCTCAACTTTCCATTTTATAATGCGCCCATATAGATTTTTAAAAAAACAAATCCATCTATCTGAATCTGGTAAAATTATTCAAAAAAAGGAAAATAAGCCTCGAGCGTGATTTGAACACGCGACCTAGTGATTACAAATCACTCGCTCTGCCGGGCTGAGCCATCGAGGCGCTATTGAAACGTACCCTAACAATGCATAATAACAAATAAATGTTATGGTTGATTTTAGCATAGTAGAACTATCATGTGGCAGGAAATGGCAAAATACGGGAAAAAGCTGGTCGATCATGGACTGGTAGAGTCAAATTTTGGAAATATCAGCGTGCGTATCGCGGACAAAATGATAATAACAAGGAGTGGCGCAGCACTTGATGAGATCACTGAGAACAGTGTGGTGGAAGTCCCCATCGAGGGAACATCGGAACTTGACCGGATCGCATCCACAGAGACCATCGTGCACCGTGCAATTTACAACAACACACCTGCACTTGCGATCCTGCATGCTCACTGCCCATATTCGGTGACCCAGACACTTATTGCAGATTCGGACAGCATTATTCCGCTTGACAGTGAAGGCATCCACTTCCTTCACGAAATACCCATTTTCAAGGGAATGATGGGAACTGGCGAACTGGCAGAAGCAGCAGCAGAAGCACTTTCTGACCACCAGGGAGCAATAGCATACAGCCACGGGACCTTCGCAGTGGGTAAGACGCTTGCTGATGCTTACATCATCACAACCCAGATAGAGCATTCATGCAGGATCAAATATCTGGTCGATCTTGCAAAGAAGTGAAGGTCAGCAAAACCATAACAGCTAATAAGAAAGAGCAAGATAAAGGTTAGTCCATGACCATTGACGCATTAAGACCTACTGCCACAAGAATACTTGATCCGGTAGCCATAGCGATCGCAAGAAGGAGAATATCACCAAATTCCCTTTCGATAGCGTCCCTTGGATTCGCAGTACTTGCGGGCATCTGTTTCTACTTCTCGGTCGAAAGGCCATTATTTGCACTTGCAGCCATCCTTTTTGTCGGGCTTAATTCAGCCTTTGATGCACTTGATGGCGCGGTAGCAAGATACCTTCGCACAGATAGCAAGAAAGGCGACTTCCTTGACCATGTAATAGACCGTTATTCCGATGTGTTCATCATCTGCGGAATGTTCTTCGGAGGGCACGTGCAATGGCAGATCGGCACAATAACCATCATTCTGGTCTTGCTTGTAAGCTATCTGGGAACACAGGCACAGGCACTGGGAATTGGAAGATTCTACGGC
This sequence comes from Methanococcoides methylutens, assembly GCF_000765475.1. Lineage (NCBI taxonomy): Archaea > Methanobacteriati > Methanobacteriota > Methanomicrobia > Methanosarcinales > Methanosarcinaceae > Methanococcoides > Methanococcoides methylutens. Next base: position 411,731 of record NZ_JRHO01000009.1, on the reverse strand, counting down.
GGTATCATGGGCAGAGCTGACAGGCTGGTGCTGATACTGGTTACCTCGATAGCCTATTATATCTATAGCGAACCTGTCCTGGGGTACACAATGATAGGCTGGTGTATTATCGCCATTGGACTTGGAAGCCACATAACAACGATACAGAGAATGGGAAGCATATGGAAGCGCCTCTAAACGTTTTGGCCTTCTGACCCCGATTATTTTTGGAATAGTTTAAAGTAGAGCAAAGTCCATTTAAAAATCATGCAGTTTTCTGACCTGAAATATGAATATCTTGAACATACCGCGGATGCAAAGTTCAAAGCCTACGGGAAAACAATGGAAGAGGCCTTTGAGAACGCAGCTGTTGCCATGTTCAACGTAATGATCAATACATCAAAGGTTGACTGCAAACACACAGAAGAAATCAAACTTACAGCACCTGACATAGACGATCTTTTGGTTGACTGGCTCTCAGAACTTCTGTTCCTCTTCGAAGTGGATTTCATAGCCTTCGGAGAGTTCAAAGTGGAGAGCATTACACAGGTGAATGGCGAATACACAATATCAGCACAAGCAAGCGGTGAAGAGATCGATCTTGAAAAACACGAGATCGATACCGAAGTCAAAGCTGTGACCTACAATGACCTGAAGGCAGAGGAAGTTCCGGAAGGTTTCATGGTACAGGTAACAGTTGACACATGATCAGATCACAGGATCATATAAGTAAATATAATAATTCAAAATCACAGTGGGAGGGACACGCATGGAAGATGCAGGCAGCATAAAGGAATCACTCAAAAGGATAGACGATAATATATGGGAGATCCCGATCGGATCGAAACCAGGAATGAACGTCCCGGGAAGAATATATCTCTCAGATAAACTTATCCACAACCTTGAACCGGAAGCACTCGACCAGGTCGCAAACGTGGCAATGCTCCCCGGAATACAGAAATACTCCATGGCGATGCCTGATGCACACCTTGGATACGGATTTCCCATAGGAGGCGTTGCAGCCTTTGATGAGGAAGAAGGGGTTATCAGCCCTGGAGGCGTGGGTTTTGACATCAACTGCGGAGTACGTCTTGTCAGGTCCAACCTCACTGTTGAAGATGTCCGTCCGGTCATGAAAGAACTTACTGAGAAACTATTCCAGTCCGTACCTGCGGGCGTCGGTTCCAAGAGCCGAATTAGGGCCTCCGAGAGCGAACTTGATGACATTTTCCTGCATGGCTCCCGTTGGGCAGTTGAGAACGGATACGGTGAGAAGGCAGACCTTGAACACTGCGAAGGTGGCGGATGCATAGAAGGCGGGGATGTAAGGCATATCAGTGCCAAGGCCCGCAAGAGGGGACGGCCACAGGCAGGAACATTAGGCAGCGGAAACCACTTCCTTGAAGTGCAGTATGTAGACAAGATATACGACCAGGAAGTTGCTGATAGATTCGGTCTGGAAGAAGGACAAGTATCCTTCATGATTCACTGTGGTTCAAGAGGCACCGGCCATCAGATCTGCACCGATCACCTTCGTACCATCTCACAGGCTGCAAAGAAGTATAAGATAGCACTTCCTGACAAACAGCTTGCGTGTGCTCCGGCACAGTCCGATGAAGCACAGAACTACTTCAGGTCCATGATATGCGCTGCTAATTATGCATGGAACAACAGGCAGATCATCACCCACTGGACCAGGGAGATCATTTCAGAGGTTTTCAGGTCTGACATCGATGAGCTTGGGCTCGATCTGGTCTATGATGTTGCACACAATGTGGCAAAACTGGAAGAGCATACCGTGGACGGCAAGAAAAAGAATGTCTACGTCCACAGGAAAGGAGCCACAAGAGCATTCCCACCGGGACATAAGGACGTTCCACAGGCATACCGCGATGTTGGCCAGCCGGTATTGATACCCGGAAGCATGGGAACAGCTTCGTTCGTACTTCATGGAGCAGAAGCTTCAATGGACATCTCTTTCGGAAGCGCATGCCACGGAGCGGGCAGGGTAATGAGCCGTGCACATGCAAAGAAGGAGTTCCACGGCGAAGACATCAAGAGCGATCTTGAAAAAAGCGGGATCATGGTAAGGGCTGCACATCCATCCGTGATCGCGGAAGAAGCACCTGGAGTTTACAAGTCCAGCAGTGATGTTGTCAATGTTGTGCATGATCTTGGCATCGCAAGAAAGGTTGCCAGAATGATGCCCCTTGGCGTTGTTAAAGGCTAATAGGACAGAATCGATCATAGACAGAATATCATAAGAACTGACCTGGCAGGATACTAGAACGACATAGCTTTGCTTAAAGTTGTCTGATGTGAAAAGACGATCATTAGAATTAAGAAATAAGTAGAGTTAAGACATGATCGATTAAAAGATATTCAGAAATGATCATAACAGGAAAACGACATTGAAAAAAACTACAAGAGAGTGAGGAAACGGTCTTGTTTGAGGGGATGAATGGTTTGCTTGATTACAGTCATTTACAACACAAAAGTTTGCAAGCATTCTGCCCGTTTCCTCAAATAATAGATAGATATAATAATATTTAAAGATGTTCGATATCGTTTAAATATAAAAGAGGTTATGACGATTTAATTGCAACGTCTTTTTCCAATATCCGACCGTCAACCATTTTAAGTTCTATCCTTAATCTTGCGCCCATGGATAAAAAGGCGAAGATGATCAAAAAGGTTCGTATTATGGCTGACTACCAGTTCGGCAAGGGATGCGGAGATATTCTTTTTTCTGATGACGTGACCTTCCAGCTCTCAAGGACAAAACGTATCAGGCAGATCATGATCGATGGCAAGCGTATTGCAACAGCAAGAGCAAGGGATGGAATGCTCACACTTAGCATGGAAGCTGCTACAGCAATCCACGCACATGTTCCTGCACCAGCTCTAAGGGTAGCAGTATGCGATGATGCAGTACCTTTTGTTTCAAAGGGAAAGACCACATTCGCAAAACATGTGACATCCATAGACCCCGGTCTTCGAAGCGGCGATGAGGTCATCATTGTAGATGAGGACGATAATGCCATTGCTACCGGACAGCTCATGCTTTCACCCGACGAAGTTGAAGCACTTGATACCGGCGCTGCAGTGGATGTACGTTGCGGATGTGAACAGTAACAGGCATCCGGACGATCCCACCAGAGGGAACTAAGGTCAAAATATACATATAGCAACAGATTAAATAAGCTGTGAACTTATATATCGCCTCAAATTCATCTCGTCGGAGGGTGAAATCATCGCAGAAGAGGAACTCTTTAAAACGTTTGTCATTCCTGACAATACAAAAATGGAAGAGCACAATATCGTGCTGGATGGAGACATCATAGTAGGTAACCATTCAGATATACGATATGGCCTGATAGCTGATTCTGCGATCCTCGGAGAAAGGGTTGAGGTTTCCGGCGATATCAATGCCAGATCAGACATCAGGATCGATATCTGGTCCCACATTGGCGGAACTGTCAAGACCAAAGAGAACGCCTACATCGGAGAGTTCGTCTCCATTGACGGGAAGCTTGTTGTCAAAGGTGACCTTGATATCGGCAACAATGTAAAGATCAGTGACGGATTCGAGGCAAAGGGATGGATCGTTGTAAGGAATCCGGTCCCCGTAATAGCATATCTTTTCCTGTACCTGACCGAACTTTTACGCATGGGCAAGGATGAAGAGGTCGAAAAAGCATTAAGTGAAATGTTTGACGAAGAAGTTGAGACCATCGGCACTACTGCCATGATCATACCAAACGGCTCCAAGATCTCCATCGATTCCATAAGAGTTCCTTCAAATGCTGTTATCGGAAGCGGTTGCCGCCTTGTGGGAAATATCCGCGCTACTTCACTTGACCTGGCAAATGGCACTACACTCTACGGAAGCATACGTACCATGAACACAGTGAACCTTGGTGAGAACAACACCATACACGGGAACATAGTTTCACGTGGAGATGTACACATCAATAAAGGTACACACGTCCTTGGAGAGATCAATGCCAATTCCATAAGGATACATGAAAGCGCACGTGTGGACGGAGTCATGAGAGCATCAGGCGGGATTGTCTTCGACCGTGAAGAAGAGGATGTCCTCAATGAGAAAGAATTGATGACACTCGATATTTGACGAACATAACTAATTTTGAGGGATTCTATGACCAAAGAGACTACCCTATCAAAAGATTACAAATCAATTGTAGAACAGGATGAAAAGTACGTAATGCAGACATACACACGCCAGCCCATCGCTCTTGAGAGCGGGAAAGGCTCAGTTGTCCGCGACATAAACGGTAATGAGTTCATTGATTGCGTGGCAGGAATTGCCGTGAACAATGTGGGACACTGCCACCCTCGCGTCGTAGAAGCGATCAGCAAGCAGGCGGAGAAGCTCATACACGTTTCAAACATATACTATACCGATGTGCAGGCACAACTTGCCGAGGAACTTACCAATATTACCAACATGGGCCGTGCATTCTTCTGTAACTCCGGTACCGAAGCCGTTGAGGCTGCAATGAAACTGGCAAGGGTCACAACAGGAAAGACCGAGTTCATCGCAGCGGAACACTCATTCCACGGCCGTACAATGGGCTCCCTCACAGTTACACACAAATCCATTTACAGGACACCATTTGAACCTCTTATACAGGGTGAAAAGTTCGTTGCCTATAATGATGCACAGGCGATCAGGGATGAAATAACAAAAGATACTGCAGCAGTTATCGTCGAACCAATACAGGGAGAAGGTGGAATCAATGTTCCATCAGATGAGTACCTAAAAGAGGTACGTGAGATCTGTGACGAGAAAGACATGCTCCTGATATTCGACGAGGTCCAGACCGGTTTCGGAAGGACAGGAAAGTGGTTCTGTAAAGACCATTCAAAGGTAGTTCCCGACATTATGACCATGGCAAAAGCAATCGGCGGAGGATTCCCCATGGGTGCCATTGTGGCACGTGATGGCATATCCTTTGGAAAGAGCCAGCATGCTGCAACCTTCGGAGGCGGACCACTGGCATGTGCTGCATCCCTTGCATCCATAGGTGTGATCAGGGACGAAGGTCTTGTGGACCGCTCAGCACAGATGGGCAAGTACTTCATGGACAAGCTCAACTCACTTGAACTCGACAACATAGTGGAAGTTCGCGGACGCGGTCTTATGATCGGCGTGGAGATCAACAAACCCTGTGCAGACATTGTGGACCTTGCAAGGGAGAACGGAGTGCTCCTTAACTGTACATCCGAGAAAGTCATCCGTATCGCACCTCCTCTGGTTATCACCAAAGAACAGATCGACGCGGTGGTGGATGTACTTGCCCAGATATGAACTGATAAAGGAAGAGATAGCATCCATTGCAAAATATGTTCCCGGCAAATCAATTGATGATATTGTCAGGGCCTACGGGCTGGACCCTGCATCGGTCATCAAGCTTGGTTCTAACGAGAACCCCCTGGGACCATCTCCAAAAGCAGTGGAAGCACTCATAAAAGATGCACAGGGTATCAGTATTTATCCATCCGCTGATGCCCGTGAGCTCGTGGAAGCGATATCAGAATACACCGGCATAGATGCAGACCATATTGTAGCATCAGGTCCCGGCATGGACGGACTTCTGGACGGACTCACAAGACTTGTCATCAGCCGCGGTGATGAGGTCATCCTTACAACGCCAACGTTCTCCTACTACGAGATATCTGCACGTGCAAACGGTGCAGTTCCTGTTTACGTACAGCGTGAAGAGGATTTCTCAGTGGACGTTGAAAATGTACTCGATGCCATCACACCACGAACAAAGATCATCTTCCTGTGCTCACCCAACAATCCTTCAGGCAATGTAGTACCTGAAGAGGATATACTCCGGATCGCAGAAGCAACTGAAGCCCTCGTGTTCGTTGATGAAGCATACGTGGAATTTTCTGACAGGAATATCGCACACCTTGTTCCAAAATATGACAATATCATCGTCGGAAGGACATTCTCAAAAGCATTCGGTCTTGCCGGAATGAGGATCGGATACGGCATGCTCCCAATATGGCTCAAGGAAGAATACATGAAGATAGCAACTCCATTCAATGTGAGCTCCACAGCAGTAGCTGCAGGTGTTGCTGCGCTTTCAGATACCGAGCACCTCAACAAAAGCATTGAGCTGGCACGTACGGGCAAGAAGTATCTTCAGGATAATATCCCGTTCAAGGTATATGACACCCAGGCAAACTTTGTCCTTGTTGACGTAGCCCCACACAAGGCACGTGATGTTACCACAGAATTACTCAAAAAAGGGATTATTGTGCGTGACTGCACTTCCTTCGCCAATGCAGGGGATTCACTCATACGCATAACTATTGGCACAGAAGAACAGAACAAAAGGGTAGTTGAAGGCTTTTCTTCCATCTGAGCCCTTCAAAACCTTAAAGCCTTCTATCTGACTGCCTGATAAAGGCAGTCAATAGATCTTATCTATTTTCATTAACGGATAATCCAGCTCTTTGTTGAACTCCATTGAAACATGAGCCATTACGGAGCCGTATTTTGCATCGATCTGGACATTGAGCATGCGACCTTCCAGCTCACAGTAACCAAACTCATCATTAAGCTTTGAGCGTACCATATCCCTGTCGATAGAAACGGTTATCTTCTCCACACAAGGTTGCACCGAGATACTCTGGGCAATTGCAGTCTCAAGACTTTCCACCGTCCTCAGGCTCACAGGAGAACCAGTGAACTGATGATACAAAGCTCCAAGTTTAATTCCAGCTTCAAAAAAGACGTTATCCCTGTCGGTTATTGTGTTTTCGGCCATATGTTACCTACCATGATCATTGCTGCAGCGAAATTGACCTGAAAATATAAAATTAATACGGTCACCTGAAATCAATAGAACAGGAGGAAATATCAGGCTTTCTTTACAGTTACCCAGAAAACACTTCCATTACCTGCAGGATTATCTTCCACACCTACTTCGCCACCGTGCAGATCAATTATCCTTTTGACAATAGCAAGACCCAAACCCGTTCCTTTCACTGCAGCCTTGTTAACACGCTTGAACCTTTCGAAAACGTATGGTTTATCCTCATCAGCAACCCCTTCACCGAAATCGGTTACTGTTACCTTCCACTCTTCCCCATTGTCAAGAATATCAACAATCACCTTGCTGTTCTCAGGACTATATTTTACTGCATTCGAAAGTAAATTCGTAAAAACTTCTTCCAGTACCGGACTTATTTTTGCTTTATAGATACCATTTGCATTGTTTTCAAGAACTATATTCTTACTTTTGAATTGAACACGAAGAGCCTCTATTGCCATCCTCAAAAATGCACCAACATTCAATTCCTTGAATTCCAGTTCACTTATAGATTCCAGCCTTGAAAGCTTGGAAGCTGATTCGATCATGTCGATAAGGTTTTTATTACTTCTTTCAATAGCAAGGAGTTTTCCAGTAGTATCCGGATCAAACTCCCTTTTAAGCAATATTTCAACAAATCCTTTGACAAGACCTGCAGGATTCAGCAGGTCATGGCGTATGATATCAGTGAAAAGATCCTTAAGTTCATTTGAGCGTTCCAGTTCCCAGGCATATTCCTGAAGATCGGACTCCACCTTTTTCCTCATCGTGATATCACGATAACTGCAAACATGTCCTTTGACCACACCATCTGTGATAACAGGGAAAAGATGGTACTCAAAAATACGCCCATCCTTGAAATAAAGGATATCTGAATCTCTTTCTATCGAATTTGAAAACGTCTTTATCTTTGAAAGGACCAGACTAGCATTTTTCAGTTGAGGTACACCATATTTGGCAAATGCCTCAAGGTAGTTCTTCCCAATGTCAGACTCATCAGGAATATTCCAGATCTCCCTGAATTTATTGTTCGTCAGCCTGATCGTTCCGTGGTTATCAAAAAAGGATATACCATCATCTGTAGCTTCCAGAACATTCCTTAAAAGGGACTCTCTGCTTTTGACCATCCTCTCCACATCTTTAGTACCGGAAATTTCCCCCTTGAACTTTTCTTTAGAAGAAGATCTCATCCGATCTGCGTCAGGATCATCTTTTACGCCAGATGCATCATTTGCGGTGATAGGAAAACCTCCCAGAAGCCCAATATGAATAACTGTACCCCACAATCATTCAAAGTATAATATATAAGCATGCAATATATAAGAGTGCCGAACCATTCGAATCAAGACATCAAAAACAGGAAGCTAAAACTCATCTACTTCTCAAGCCGACCTCATTATCGATATCTTCTGCGATCTTTTCCAGCTCATCGAATATCCTTTCAGAATCTTTTCTCATCTCGCAGACCGCGGCTTTAAGGCTTCCACCACGAAGATACAGCATCTTTTTTCTTCGATATACAAGACCAGAACCTATAAGATTGCGAAGGTGATGATTCACCCGGGATAAATTAATACCCAGAGAGCGTGCAAGCATTTCAGACGTAACTCCTTCATCATGAGACAGATTTGAAAGCAGGTCCATGACTATCTTTTTGGAAATATTCTCGACATCCCTGCCAGAGGAAAGCCCAAAGCTATCGCAAAACCAGTGAATATCTTTCTCGAGATCTTTTTCCACAGGTTTTTCAATATTGATAAGAATGATCTGATGAGCCATCAATTATACTTTGATGTTCAAAGCATATATACCTTATTGTTTTTGTGGATATGATTTCCATAAAATTAATATGAATGATATAATATCGAGATTAATCCCCATATTATGCAAAACGCTTAAATAGTAGAACAGACAATTTGAAGTGTTGAATCATGCAGTTCACAAAAATACCCGATTGTGACCTGGAAATACAATTATGCCATCAAGTAAGCAAGGGGAGTATGCTTCAAGATGCAATTGGGTCATTGTTGAGTACGCGCATGTAATCCATATATTGATCACATGAAGTAGAACAAACCATTACATGACCATAACATAAGGAGGTTCAAATGGATCTAAACCGTTTTACACAGAAAGCACAGGAAGCTGTCCAGAAATCATTCACCATTTCTGCAAGGTACTATAACCAGCAGACAGATTGTGAACATCTGTTCCTTGCATTAATGGAACAGGATAGCGGCCTTGTACCTACACTTCTCAACAATATGGGCACGGACACACAAACGATCGTCCAAAAGCTAGAGGAGCATTTGTCCGGATTGCCACAGGTATCAGGCCCGGGAAGTGAGCAGGCGTACGTAAGCCAGTCATATAACAGGGTACTCGATACTGCTGACAAGGAAGCCCGCTCCATGAACGATGAATATGTCAGCGTTGAACACCTGCTCATAGCATTACTAAAAGAAAAAGGAAGTCCCAGCTATCGCATACTTGGAGAAGCGGGGATCACACTTGAAGCCACTTTACAGGCAATAAAAGAACTAAGGGGGAATCGACGCATTACAAGTGAAAATCCCGAAGACACCATGGAACCGCTCAAGAAATACGGAATTGACTTTACCGAACTTGCTGCACAGGGAAAGCTTGACCCTGTGATCGGAAGGGACCAGGAGATCAGACACACCATAGAGATCCTTTCCAGGCGCAGGAAGAACAACCCCGTCCTTATCGGAGAAGCCGGAGTCGGAAAGACCGCAATTGTAGAAGGACTTGCATTGCGTATCGCAAAACGAGATGTTCCCGATGCCATGAAAGATAAGAAGATAATCGCACTTGACATGGGTTCACTGATCGCAGGAGCAAAGTTTCGGGGAGAGTTCGAGGAACGTCTCAAGGCAGTCCTAAAGGAAGTTGCGGAATCCGAAGGACAGATCATCCTCTTTATCGATGAACTCCACACCATTGTGGGTGCGGGTGCCACAGAGGGCGCCATGGATGCAGGGAATCTGCTAAAACCCATGCTTGCAAGAGGGGAACTACACTGTATTGGTGCTACGACCCTTGATGAGTATCGCAAGTACATTGAAAAGGATGCGGCTCTTGAGAGGCGATTCCTGCCTGTACTGGTGGACCAGCCGGATGTAGAGAACACCATCTCCATCCTGAGAGGACTGAAAGAGAGATATGAGGTCCACCACGGAGTGAGGCTAAAGGATACAGCACTCGTGGCAGCAGCGGTTCTCAGCGACCGATACATCTCGGACAGGTTCCTGCCGGACAAGGCCATCGATCTTGTGGATGAAGCAGCTGCAAAGGTCAGGACATCCATAGACAGCAAGCCACCGGAGCTTGACGAAGCCGACAGAAAGATCCTGCAACTGGAGATCGAGCGGGAAGCACTTAAGAAAGAGAAGGATGCGGTTTCAAAGGAGAGGCTGGCAGACCTTGAGAAAGAGCTGGCAGATATCCGTGCCGAGTCCGATGCAATGCGTGCAAAATGGCAGGGTGAAAAGGATATCATCGCAAACCTGAGCTCTTTGAAACAGCAAATAGAAGAGATCAAGATCCAGCTTGAGCTGGCAGAGAACAGCGGTGACTTTGAACAGGCATCAAAGCTGAAATACGGTACACTGGCACCTCTTGAGCACCAGTATAATGAGGAGGAAGCAAAGCTTCAGGAGCAGCAGGAGGAGATGCTTCTCAAAGAAGAGGTTGGCGAAGAGGAGATTGCACAGGTGGTCAGCCAGTGGACAAACATCCCGATCACGAAGCTCATGGAAGGAGAACGTGAGAAGCTTATCCACCTGGAAGACAAGCTCCATGAGAGATTGGTCGGACAGGATGAAACAGTAAAAGCTGTCTCCGACGCTGTCATCCGTGCCTATGCCGGCATCAAGGACCCCAAGAGACCAATAGGAAGTTTCATTTTCCTCGGACCTACCGGTGTGGGTAAGACAGAACTCGCCAAAGCACTGGCAACTGAGCTCTTCGATGATGAGAACAACATGATCCGCATCGACATGTCCGAATACATGGAAAAGCACACCGTATCAAGGCTGATCGGTGCGCCGCCGGGCTACATAGGCCATGAGGAAGGAGGGCAGCTTACCGAAGCAGTACGCAGGAGACCATATTCCGTGGTCCTGTTCGATGAGATCGAAAAGGCCCACCATGATGTGTTCAATGTTATGCTCCAGATACTTGATGACGGACGCCTGACAGATTCACACGGAAGGACTGTAAACTTCAAGAACACGTTGATCATCATGACATCGAACATCTGCGTGGACTACGCCATCTCAAAGCTCGAGAAGGGGGAAGACTACGCCAGCATGCAGGAGATGGCACAGAACGAGCTGACCAAACACTTCAGACCGGAGTTCATCAACCGTATCGATGAACTTGCAATCTTCAGGCCGCTGACAAAGGACCAGATTGTGCAGATAGTGGACATCAAGGTTGCAGACCTTGTCCACAGGCTCAAGGAGAAGAGGATCAGCCTTGAGCTCACCGATGCTGCAAAGCATTATCTTGGAGATGCAGGATACAGCGAGTCTTTCGGAGCACGACCACTTAAACGTGTCATTCAGAACGAGGTCGAGACAGCAGTTGCAAAACTGATCGTTGAAGGTAAAGCTCCCGAAGGCTGCACGATCGTTGTGGATGCGAACGAACGTGGCATAACTGTTGAAGTGGCCAGTCAGGCTGAAGAATAAGACATTAAAAGGGGGGCTTAAAGCCCCTACCCCTATTTTAGATTCCTACTCAAGCCCCATTAGTCCTCATAATACTTTCTTGGAACCCTCATAATAGGAGACTCAAGATAAAGTAATAGAAGCAGGAACATTGCTGTTGAGAATATTGGAAGATATGCAGGCAATACAATGTAAGATGCTATGGGTAAAATGAATACGATAGCTACAAAAGCCATTGCTTTTGGCCCCCTCAACTTAGGATAAGGATACTCACTTACCATAAGCAAAGAGAGCAACAGCATAATTGCGATAACTCCGTAGAAATGGACGTACCTGTCTGCCATGAGCAGATAGGAAGCGATCACTACAGCAGCTGCGGTTATAGGCAGGCCTTCAAAATCAGGGATGGTTTTCTGTTTTGTGTTGAACCTTGCAAGTCGTATAATTCCACAGAACAGATAGAAGCATGCCCCAATGGCCATTAGGTAAGGATGAGAATAACCATAGATAAAATATAAGGCAGCTGCAGGTGCAACACCAAAGGAGATAGCATCTGCAAGGGAATCCAGATACTCACCGATAGCACTGTTAGGCATCCGACGTGCCAGAAAACCATCCATGCCATCAGCAATAGCTGCGAAAAGGATGAGTATGAAAGCAAGGTCAGCATGCCCGGAGCATGCACTGAAGATCGCCATCATACCAAAAAGGGCATTCCCAAGTGTCATAAGATCCGGGACCCGGAGGGTTTTGAACATCATTGTTTTTCCCTCTTGAATCCTTTTTCTTTTGCGATCATGGTTTCCCCTGCATGCACACGGTCACCGACCTTGCACGATATCTCAAAATCAGATGGAATGGTCACATCGACCCGGGAACCAAAGCGTATCATTCCGATCTTTTGTCCACTGGCCACCTTGTCCCCCACCTTCAAATATGACACTATCCTACGAACCAGAACTCCAGCTATCTGAGTAACTTCCACATCCCCGTGGCTGCTTTCAATAACTGTGATCGTACGCTCGTTCCTTTCAGAATCCTTATTGAACGCTGGTATATGCCCGCCTTTTATATGAGTTATGCCCCGGATGGTTCCGGAGATAGGGGCACGGTTTACATGAACATTATGAACGTTCATGAATACGCAGACCTTGCCATTGCTGATATCTATTACTTTACCATCAGCAGCAGAGAACAGACAATGGTCACATATCTTTGTTGTCCTTTCAGGGTCCCTGAAGAACCATACTATAAAGAGAAAGAGAGCAAGACCAAGATATGACAGGTAACGAAGTAATTCAAGACCTGTAAAATTGGATGCTATTGTGCTCGCCAGAGCTAACAGGCCCACAACAGCGACCCATGAAGTCGAATCTTTAGCTAACATTTCTGAAGTCCTTAGCTTTTCCGCAATATGTCCCTGATCTGCCGGGTTGTCATTTGCCACAACCCATCGATCATGTCAAGAAGTTCAGGCAATATTCGCATCACAACATAAGCGATCACAAAGAGTGCAATGGCTGAACCGATCTTTGCGACCACATGATGGGCGATCTCAAAACTTTCAGCTCCGAACCACTGGTCCCCATAAGCCACTATCACAAAGGCATCCCTGACGATGTTCAACATATATATTACGGGCACAGATACCATGAAAGCTGACATGAGCCTTTTGAAAGGCGCATTGATGGAGATAATCAGTCCTGTGAACAGGGCAATACTTTCGATGGCAGTACAGGCAAGTATGATCTGTACGGTGTAACCATTATAGGTAATCATGTGCCATGTAGACTCCACATTGTAACCCAGAAGTCCAAGCAAACCAGCTGTAGCATTGGTCACATTGGATATGATCCACTGATTCAGGGAAAGAATGTTCGCGAAAGGGAAGTAGAACAATGAGCCTATTGCCGTTGCGCTCGTAACCATCAGAATGATATTGGTATCCTGAGAAAGTCCTGATTCTGAAGGTCCCTTGTACTCACGTATCATACTATGTGCCATGAAAAGGCAGAAGGCAGCAATTGCCAGGGTAAGAACTACATTGAAATAGTCACTAATCTCAATATAATGTAACGGCTGGTATGCCCAATGGAGAGAAAAGAATATCCACCCTACACCACCTGTGAGGAACTTTATTCCCCTTGTTGCAGGTATGATCGAGGATAATATCATCAGGGCAACTGCAATCCATAGTACGTTTTCTATCATTATCAAACACCTTTATCACAGGTATCATATATAGTATCTTGCTAAATGTATTAAGGTTTTGTTCAAATGACAGTTCCCACCACCCCTCTGCTCACAGTTGATGCCGTAATCATCTTAAATGGTAAGATTATACTGATAAAAAGAAAGAATCCCCCTTTCAAAAACGGATTTGCACTACCGGGTGGTTTCGTGGAGATAGGCGAGACGACCGAATCTGCGGCAATTAGGGAAGCATATGAAGAGACCGGACTATCTATCGATCTTGTCAAATTGATAGGAGTGTATTCAGAGCCTTCGCGAGATCCAAGAGGACATACTGTATCAGTATGTTACCTTGCGATAGGCCACGGCGAACCAAAAGCCGCCACTGACGCAGCTGAAGTAGCCTCATTCGACATAAAGGAGCTACCGGATATAGCTTTTGACCACCGAAAAATGATTGACGACGCAGGAGATGATATTAATGGAATTCTGTCCAAAATGTAAGAGCATGATGTTCCCTATCGAAGGGTCATTAAAATGTAAAAAATGTGGGTACGAAAAAGATAAAGAAACAAACCCTGAACTGGTATCAAGATCAAACCGTGAAGAAAGAGAGGTCACAGTACTTGAAGGCGATATTGATGAAGGACTCCCCACAACTACAGCAAGATGCCCAGAATGTGAAAACAACGTCGCATACTGGTGGCTAAGACAGCTAAGATCTGCGGATGAATCTGAGACCAGGTTCTTCAAGTGTACCAAATGCAGCTTCACATGGCGTGAATACGACTGAAGACATATGTGCGAAGAACAGTGAAAGCATATATACTGTAAATGATATAAAGAAGTTGAAATCGAAACTATTTGGCGGAGAAACAACATGTTCAAGGCGACAATTGATGCATATCTTCTAAAAGATTCAGTCGAAACATTATCTGTACTCGTAGATGAAGCAAGATTCAGGATATCACCGGAAGGAATCGCGGTTCGGGCAGTAGATCCTGCAAACGTTGCAATGGTCAGTTTTGACCTGGCAACTGATGCATTTGATGATTTCAGTGCAGATGACTGCGAATTGGGATTGGACCTGTCAAGAGTAAGTGATATACTTGCAGTTGCAGACAGGGATGACAAGGTTCAGATGGAACTTGATGAAGATACAAAGAAACTGAAGATCCAGATCGGAGGTTTCTCATACACCCTCTCATTACTTGACCCGTCAACCATTCGTGCAGAGCCAAGGATCCCACAGCTCGAGCTTCCAGCAGAGATCGTCCTCAACGGCAAGGACCTCCAGAAGGCTGTCAAAGCTGCAGAGAAGATAAGTGACCACATGTTACTTGGCGTTGAAGGAGAAAATTTCTTCATGGAAGCTGAAGGCGATACTGACCGTGTGAAACTCACAATGTCACGCGACCAGCTGATTGACATCAAAGCAAATGACACACGTTCACTGTTCTCATTGGACTACCTGTCAGACATAATCAAACCCGCTTCAAAATCCAATGAAGTTACACTACACCTTGGAAAGGACTTCCCGATAAAGATCAATTTCTCCATTGCTAATGGAGCCGGCACTATCGGATATCTCCTGGCACCAAGGATCGAATCTGACTAAAATGGACAGCAGAGATCTCGCCTTATATCCTTTTGTATCCGAGGCATCCGAGTATGTCGGTGGCCTCGGTTTTTCACCAGAGAAACTCTTATCCTCCCGCGCACTTGACTCTGCCCGCATGAGGGGAAAGGAACGTGTTATACAATCGCTTACAGGTGAGATCGAAAAACCGTCACCTTCAGCTTCGGAAGAGGGAAAGATCCTCACCGAACTTTTGTCATACCCTTTTGCAAGGATACTGGTATCCTGTATCGATGACCAGTTCCTGATAAGAAAATATGCACTTGCCGAAGCAAAAGCTGCATACAGGCTTCTTAAGACGCAGCAACCGGAGTTCCTACAGGAACTTGGCATTGATTTCCATATCAATGCAGAGACCTACGAGAATGTGGAGTCCCATGATATCCTTTTTGACCTTCATTTTACAGATTACATCAAACTTGCAACTACCTTAAAGGACCTGAACTGGAAACTGGTCAACAGGAAAATGAAAGCAGGCCATGTCAGGATCAGCAAGGAAGAATTTGCCCGCCTGCTGCAGGAAGCCATACGTTCACGCATACAGAATGCCCTTCCACTTTCAATTCCTGAGGAGATCAGCAAGGCATGCACCCCATACCTTGCAGATATCAACGAAACCCTTGAGGAGAAAAAATCCGACTTTGGAGTTGGGGAGTTCCAGAAAGTGGAAAGTGAACTGTTCCCCCCATGTATCGTGCAGGCTATTGCAAATGTCAGGGCAGGAGTGAATCTTGCCCATTCAATGAGATTTGCAATGACATCGTTCCTGTTGAACATCGGAATGACCGTGGACGAGGTCGTAGCCATGTTCAATGTATCTCCTGACTTTGACGAGGAGAAAACAAGATACCAGATCCAGCATATTGCCGGCTCATCAGGAACATCTTACAAACCACCATCCTGCAATACAATGCGCACGTACGGTAACTGCTATAATCCGGATGAGATCTGCAAGAACACAAAGCATCCTTTAAACTATTACAGCAGAAGGATGTGGCTCAAGAACAAAATGGAAAAAGAAAGAGAAAAGAAGGCTTGAAGGCCCTCCTTTTAAACTTCGACCAGTCACTATTAGTTTTCAGTTACTACTGGCATCAGACTCTATTGGCCTTCAGTTCCCAGTGAATATCAGATCATATTGAGTATCAGATTCTACCTACACCAGCAATAACTTCTGTTTTCCCATTACTTTATTTTCGACCATATTTGCGGCACTGTTCCACAAAACTGTCCACAGGGAAAGAACCCGGATGTGCGTGCATATAACTTGCCAGAGAATTGTGCTCTGTGATACCATCCTTGCCATTCATGATACCTTTTCCACGTGACATTTCATAGATAAGCCTTGAATCACTGTCACATTCTGTGAGAGAGTAGTGGAACTCATGTCCCCTGACAGGTCCGTTTATGAACTTACCCTTTGCAACACCTTCAGTGTATCCCAGTGCCTGAAGTCTCTTTGTAAGGATAGTCTCTGCAGGGAAAAGGTCTGCCATCTTGTAAACAACGTCCTCGATCTCATAGGAACTGCAAAGGTATTGTAGTCCTCCGCATTCACCGTAGATAGGCATGCCGTCTGCTGAGAAGTCTTTGAGCTTTTT
Organism: Methanococcoides methylutens; assembly: GCF_000765475.1. NCBI lineage: Archaea > Methanobacteriati > Methanobacteriota > Methanomicrobia > Methanosarcinales > Methanosarcinaceae > Methanococcoides > Methanococcoides methylutens. Next base: position 394,771 of record NZ_JRHO01000009.1, on the reverse strand, counting down.
GGTCGTCCTTGATTTTTCAAGCTCAGCAATGTTAAGCTCAGGATATCCACCACCAAAGTACATACCATCCACTTCAGGAATGTCGCCATCAAGCGGACTGAAGAACTCTATCTTTGCACCACATTTACGGAACATGTCGAACATTTCTTCATAATAGAAACAGAATGCATCATCACGGGCAACACCAATTGTGACCTCAGACATATTACCAACACATCGGTCATCTTCTACCTCAGGCTTCTTTGGCTCGGAAGCAAGGGAGAGGATCTCATCGATATCAACATTCTCCTCAATGAACTCTGCAAGCTTACCAACATCATAGTCCTGTTCAGAAGCCATGTGCAGGCCAAGATGCCTTGAAGGTACCTTTATATCGTTGTTCCTTGGAACAGTTCCCACAACAGGAATGTCGGGAAGAACATCTTTGATCATCTGGGCATGTCGGGGGCTACCCACCCTGTTAAGGATAACACCGGCAATGTTCACATCTTTGTCGAACTCGGTGAATCCTTTGACTATGGCAGCTGCACTTCTTGACATGCCGTGCACATTCACTACCAGAATAACAGGGATACCAAGAGACTTGGCAACATGGGCTGAGCTGGCGATCTCCGTTGAATTCATACCATCGTAAAGACCCATTACGCCTTCGATGACAGAGATATCAGCATCCTTGTAGCTGTTATCAACAGTTCTGCGAACACCATCAACACCCATCATGAATGTATCAAGATTTCTTGAAGATCTGCCGCATATAGCAGTGTGATGAGTAGGATCTATGTAATCAGGACCAACCTTGTAGGGCTGTACTTTCATATTCCTTTTCGTAAGGGCGGCCATAACACCCATTGCCACGGTGGTTTTGCCTACACCGCTATGTGTTCCTGCAATTAGGACCGATCGTTTCATGTCACTAATTGAGTTGGTTTTATATATATCCATTACTATTCCTGTTCATAACATAATCCATTCTAGTGTATACGAACATGAAAACTTCAAATGATCTTCTTACAGACAAGTTCGGACGAACGGTCAAAAGTCTTCGGATATCACTTACCAACCGCTGTAACCTTGACTGCATCTATTGCCACAGTGAAGGAGATGAAGGCAGCAGAAATGAGATGACGGTTGGAATGATCTCAGACATAGTGACAACTGCAGCAAAGTTCGGCGTCAATAAGGTCAAGTTCTCAGGTGGTGAACCTCTTGTCAGGAAAGATTTCGAGGAGATACTCAGAGCATTGCCGGAACTAAAGGACGTTTCAGTAACAACCAACGGCGTTCTCCTGAAAGACCGGGCATACGCTCTTAAAGAAGCAGGCCTGGACCGCGTCAATGTAAGTCTTGACACCCTTGATCCGGAAAAATATGCCTACATCACACATGGAAAACCGGAAAACCTGAATGATGTCCTCGAAGGGATAAATGCAGCCATAGATGCTGGCCTTACCCCCGTGAAGATCAACATGGTCCTCCTCAAGGGCATAAATGAGAATGAGATAGATGAGATGCTGGATTTCGTTCGAACTCACAAGGGAGACCTCGTGTTGCAAATTATACAGGTCATGGACTTCAGGGAAGGTGCACAATACAACCTCGATGCTGAAGAGATCGAGAAAGATCTTGAAAGGCGTGCAGATACCACAAGGATGCGCAAAATGCATCACCGTAAAAGCTATATTATCGACGGGGCAGAAGTTGAGTTCGTACGACCTATTGACAATGCAGAATTCTGTGCTAATTGCAACAGGCTCAGGATAACTGCGGATGGTAAGCTAAAACCCTGCCTTCTTGTCAATGATAATCTTATAGACTTCTCAAATGCTGATCCCGAAGACCTTCCAGAGCTCCTGAGAGCATCCATCGAACGTAGAATTCCTTTTTACAGGGACTCTAAAGAAAGAAGGATCATTGAGAAAAAAACAATCATTGGAGATCAATAAAATGGAAGTAGAACTTACAGTAGACGGTAATGATATCGAGATCAACCATTTCGTACAGAAGATACTTGGAGCAATGGCAAGTTCTTCTGTGGAGACCCTTCACGGTGTCGATGAGAACTGGAAAAACCTCACCATAAAAATTAAAAAATAAATATAATTATTTTCATCTGGCCATAGGTATCAAAACATCAGACCAGATGTTCTATATCCGAGAAATTGATCGGAGATGTAGCATCCAGCGAGATCGGTGTCACGGATATATGACCGTTCTCAATGGCGTTGACGTCAGTTCCCTCTTCTGCTTCATGGATCAGGTCACCTGTGATCCAGTAATATGACGTCCCCCGGGGATCATGCCGCTCTTCCACATCAGTGTCGAAGAACTTACGTGCAAGCCTTGTAATTTCCACTTCACAATCATCTTCTGCAAAATGTGGGATGTTGATGTTCAAAAGGTCCACATTCTCAGGAAGACCATCCTTCAACACTTTTTTTGCCACCCTGTTTACAAACTTCACTCCCACATCGAAGTCATGCTGGAAATCCCTGAGATCATCGAACTTAAGGCATTCTTCCTTTACCTGGATGGAAGCGGCAATGGCAGGAACACCATAACTTGCCCCTTCGAGTGCAGCACCAATGGTGCCGGATGTTGTGATAGTATCAGTACTTATGTTCTCCCCGATATTGAAGCCTGAAAGGATAAGATCAGGCAATTCCTTCATGATAGTAAATATTCCAAGTATTACAGAATCCGTAGGAGTACCACCTACTGCATTTACTTCTATGCCATCTATGATTGTACGATTAATGCGCAGTGGTTCAAATATGGATATAGAACGCCCCACACCACTTTGCTGCATAGCAGGTGCTGAAACGGTAACATCACCCAGATCGGAGACACTTCTATAGGCTGCCCTGATACCGGCAGCGTAGACACCGTCATCATTGGTGAGAAGTATTCGTGTTGACATTGTTGCTTTCTTTGTTCTCTGTAGTATTATAGTTAATGGAACAAAAAGATAAAAAGAAAAAGGAGTTGTGGAATGCGAACTTCAGAAAATAGACATGGACCAATGACAATAGAAAGGCCTTATTCAAAGAAAGGAATTAAATTGGTAACTGTTCAGATCCTACTTCTGACCTTACCTTGTTGTAGGTAACATTAAAGCGGTCACCAATGGATCCTGCAAACTGTCCACCATTGACCTCAAGTTCCATATCAGGTACAGATTCACCCATCTCAGGATCATCAAGTATCGGGTCACAAAGATATATCTGCAGATCCCCGGATTTATCCAGGAAAACGGATGGGCGAACACCTGTAGCATCATATTCTTCTATTGCGCCTCTAAAGACCAGTGACATATATTTGACTGCCTGCATTGTGATCATCTTTTCCTAACGTACAATACATAGTTTCTATGGACATGCATATATCCAGCATGTCCATGATTTTTGCAGAAATGAAGAAAATATGGACACATCGGAAAAAACAAAATTAAAAATACGTCTAATAAAAGGACCAAACGACACAATGTATCATTAAGAAACAAAGGAGTGAAGCAGGTAGTGACACATGATTGTGCTCAAAATGAGATATTTATTTAAACTATTGAACGATACGTGGTAGAACACATTATACGTACTACATATATTGCATACAGCATGATTACAAAATAACACTTACAGTTGGAATCATTATGCTTGAAGATGAATATCAAATCGATTTTTTCTCTGATAACGGATTTATCAGAAAACAGTGTCCTAAATGTGGAAAATACTTCTGGACACGAGACCAGGACAGGTCAACATGCGGAGATGCACCATGCGACCCTTATTCATTCATAGGCAATCCCGTATTCAAGAAAAAGATGGAACTTGCCGACATGCGGGAGTTCTACCTTAAATTTTTTGAGGAACAGGATCACACCCGTATTGACAGATACCCGGTCATTGCCAGATGGAGAGACGACATTTACCTGACAATTGCATCAATTGCCGACTTCCAGCCATTTGTAACATCCGGACAGGTACCACCACCGGCAAACCCACTCACAATTTCCCAGCCATGCATCAGGCTTTCTGACCTCGATGCTGTGGGAAGAAGTGGCAGGCACCTTACCACTTTTGAAATGATGGCACACCATGCCTTCAACAATCAGAAGAAAGAGATATACTGGAAAGACCACACCCTTGAACTGTGTGATGGGCTTCTCAACTCTCTTGGTGCAGACCCAATGGCCGTCACATACAAAGAAGAACCATGGGCAGGCGGTGGAAATGCAGGACCGTGTGTGGAGACACTTATCGGCGGACTTGAGGTTGCAACTCTTGTGTTTATGGACCTGAAGCAGGACAAAAAGGGAGACATAAACATCAAGGGAGACCAGTATTCCAAGATGGATAATTACATCGTGGATACCGGATATGGCCTTGAGAGGTTCGTGTGGGCATCAAAGGGTTCACCTACCATCTATGATGCAGTCTTCCCCGGCATTGTGAACGAGCTAATGGGACTTGCAGGTATCGAGCATGAGCTTGAGAATGAAGAGTACACCAATATCCTTTCACAGAATGCACGCCTGGCAGGGCTCATGGATGTCAGTGAAAAAGCAAACCTGTTCGAATTGAGGAAACAGGTCGCATCCAGCATCGGAACTACCGTGGAAAAACTCAGCTCCATAATGGAACCTGTGGAAAGCGTCTACGCAATCACAGATCACACAAGATGCCTCACATTCATGCTCGGTGACGGTGGCATACCATCAAATGTCAAGGCAGGATACCTTGCAAGACTTGTTATACGCAGAACACTCAGGATGATGAAAGACCTTGACATCAAGATCCCCATCTCTGAGATCGTGCAGATGCATATCGACAACCTGCCGGAATATCCTGAATTCCAGGAGAACTTCGATGTCATAGAGGATATTCTGATCCACGAGGAACGCAAGTTCGCGGACACACTTGACCGTGGCAGGAGAATGATGGAGAAGTCTGCAAAGCACTATAAAAAGAGTGGAGAAAAGATCCCTCTTGAGACCATAATCGACATGTATGACAGTCAGGGAATCCCACCAGAGATCTCAAAGTCTGTTGCATCAGAGGTCGGCGTGGAGGTAGACCTTCCGGACAATTTCTATTCACTGGTAGCAGATAAGCACAGCAAGTCCGAAGAGAAAGAAGAAAAGGTCATTCCTTTTGCAGACAGGATCGCAAAGTTGCCAAAGACAAAGCGCCTGTTCTATGACGAGCCCAACAGGATGGAGTTCGAAGGTGTTGTCCTTGACATATTTGAGAAGCATATCGTACTTGATAATACTCTACTCTACCCGGAGGGTGGCGGACAGCCAGCTGATCACGGAACATTGACCGTTGAGGATGTTGTACTTAATGTGGTGGACACCCAGATATACAACGGAGTGGTGGTCCATACCATTGATAATATCGAGGATGAACTGCACATAAGGAAAGGCGACCTTGTGGTCGGCAGGGTTGATGAAGAACGCCGTATGGCACATGCAAGACATCACACTGCGACCCACATAATCAATGATGCTGCAAGGGATGTCCTTGGAAGCCATATCTGGCAGGCAGGTGCCCAGAAGTTCAGGGACAGGGCGCGCCTTGACCTTTCACACTACAAACGTATCACACAGGAAGAGCTGGACCAGATCGAGCTGATCGCAAACCGCACCGTCATGGAGAACAAACGTGTGCTTAGTGACTGGATGGACAGGACAGAGGCAGAACAGAAATACGGATTCCGCCTTTACCAGGGTGGCGTACCCCCAGGAAAGATGATACGCGTCATGAAGGTAGGCAATGACATCGAGGCATGTGCAGGTACCCACTGTACGAACACAGGACTTGTGGGCCCAATCAAGATACTGAAGACAGAACGCATACAGGACGGTGTCGAACGTCTGGAATATGCTGCGGGAGAAGCTGCTATCAAAGCAATGCAGGATCTCGAAACACTTGTGCGCGATTCATCCGAAACACTGCGCGTATCAGCAGAACAACTGCCATCTACCATCGAGAGGTTCTTTGATGAATGGAAGGACCTCAAGAAAGAGAACACAAAGCTCAAAGATGAGCTTGCTCATGTAAGGGTAAGCCAGCTGATCACAGACGCTGAGACCATCAACGGCATCAGGGTGATCGCAAAGGCGGTCACGCATGCAGATAGTGATGAACTCACAAAAACAGCCGGTGAACTGACACAGGAGAATGATGTCGTTGCTGTGCTGATAAGCGAGATGGACGGTGTTAAGATCGTGGCAGCAGCTGGCGATGAAGCTGTTAAGAACGGCGTCAACGTTGGCTTGATCGTCAAAGAGATGTCCGCAATTGTCGGCGGCGGTGGCGGAGGACGTCCTAACATGGCCCGCGGTGGAGGAACTGACCCATCAAACATGACCGGCGCTCTGGATCGCGGCATTGAGCTGTTAAAAGAACAGCTCGAATGACCGGGAATTGAACTTAAACAAAAAGGAGTTCTTTTGCGGCACTGCCAAAAAAGAGCACCTTTTAATAATGTTCAAGCACTGATCAGAACTTACTATTTGAAGCAGATCTTCTGCTATTCTTTACTTTTTTACTCTTTTTTTACATTCGTTATCCTAAAACCTGATAATTATGCCATGTGATCAGAAAATACAGGTATGACCACATTAAAAAATACCATTTGATTTGAAAAGATTAATATTAGAAAAAAAACAATAGAATGTACTGAAATTGTGAGGGTAAGATGTCTGCAGAAGAAACTGATGAGATCATGGGCACGCTTTGTAAGGAACTAACCACAAAGAATGCATTATTGTTAGCACCGATCAATGTGTTCAGTGAAAGGATGATCTATCATTACACGCATTCTGCAATGAAGTTTGATCCTTCGCGCAACATTGTATGGCTTTGCCTTAAGACCTCCAGGAAACATGTTCTTGAAAAATTTGAAGAATACGGTCTTGAAGTCGATGAGTTTATGGAAAGAATGTGGTTCATTGATACAGAGGGGCCTGGCAAGAACGACCCTAATACATTTTATTGCAATTCTGTGACAGATTACATAAAGATCGGTTCACATACATCAAAGATATTTGGTCAAAAGCCCGGATCTATCCTCGTCCTTGACGACCTTACAGTACTTTCCAAGGACAACCTGCAGATAGTAGAGAATTTTATTAAATTCCTTGAACGAAATGTTCGTGAAAATCAGGGCAGTATCATCTCCATGCTTGGAAAAGGCGCCCTTCCGGCTGAGACCGAAGGCCTGATGCGATCTTTCTTTGAAGTGATCATTGATATTACGGAACAGGGTAAATTGCATACAGACATCGGAATGAACATTCTTGATGCCCGCTATACCATCGTTGATGGAAAGATCGACCTGAGCTACAGTCAGAAAAAGATGCAAAAGGAAAGACTGAAGATCCTCGTCGTGGACGACGAACCAGATATTCCTGAACTGATCAGACTCTCACTTGCCACAGAACCCTACGATTTCCTGATAGCATATAGCGGAGAAGAAGCTGTAAAGAAAGCCATCGAGGAAGTTCCCGACCTGATCCTGCTGGATATCATGATGCCGGACATGGATGGATATGAGGTCGTAGAGAAACTCAAGCAGAACAGCGATGCTCAGGATATTGCAGTCATAATGGTCTCTGCAAAGACAGAGGTAGAGGACAAGCTCAAAGGTATGCAGCTTGGAATCGATGACTACATCTCAAAACCATTTGATAAAAGGGAGATCAATGCCCGTATCAAGATGGTCATGAAAAGGTTTGGCTGGGAACCAAAAGAAACAGATTCCAACTAAAACCTTCTTTTTTTATTATTTAGCTTTTTTATACGAACTCATACAGAGTTTTACCATAGTTCCAACCAGATATTTTAAATAATCTAAAACCTCTCAATCTAACAAAATATGCGATAACTGTTTGAAAATCATCGGAGTGTTTTAATGGCGATTCCTAAAGAATACGATTCTAATGAAATTGAAGTAAAATGGCAGGACACCTGGGATATGTCTATGTATCATTTTGACTGGAAGGATGAAAGCCGTCCACAGTACATAATAGATACACCACCACCATACCCTACAGGAAATTTCCACATCGGGAATTCACTCAACTGGTGTTACATCGATTTCGTTGCACGATATAAGAGAATGCAGGGATTCAATGTAATGTTCCCACAGGGTTGGGACTGTCACGGCCTACCTACCGAAGTAAAGGTAGAGGAGATCCACGGCATTACCAAGAACCAGATACCACGTACTGAGTTCAGAAAACTATGCGAGGAGATGACAGTCGGCAACATCGAGAAGATGCGCGCCACAATGCTTCGCCTCGGATTCTCCACTGACTGGAGCAATGAGTTCATCACAATGGACCCTGACTACTATGTCAAAACCCAGAGATCCTTTGTCAAGATGAAGGAAATGGGACGCTTATACCAATCAGAGCACCCTGTGAACTGGTGTCCAAGATGTGAAACAGCTATTGCTTTTGCTGAAGTCGAATACGATGCAAGGGACACAAAACTGAACTTCCTGCACTTCGACAAACTGGAGATAGCAACCACAAGACCTGAACTGCTTGCAGCATGTGTTGCAGTTGCCATCAATCCTGATGACGAAAGATACAATGAGAATATCGGACAGACCGTGAAAGTACCATTGTTCGGCCACGATGTAAAGGTCATCGGGGACAAGGATGTAGATCCGGCATTTGGTACAGGTGTTGTCATGATCTGTACCTTTGGTGACAAGCAGGATGTCAGATGGTGGGTAGAGCATGACCTTCCACTGAGGAAAGCCATTGACAAGAACGGTCTCATAACAGAGATCGCAGGCAAGTATGCAGGTATGACAATTCCTGAATGCAAGGCAGCGATCATTGAAGACCTCAAAAAGGAAGGATACCTCTATGACCAGAAAACACTCGACCAGAATGTCGGTATGTGCTGGAGATGCAAGACCCCTATTGAGATCCTTTCCGAGCGCCAGTGGTTCGTAAAGATCGACAATGAGGATATACTCAAAACCGCCGATGAGATCGAGTGGCTGCCTGAGTATATGAAGGTCAGGCTCCTGAACTGGACAGGGACCATGGAATGGGACTGGTGTATCTCACGCCAGAGGATATTTGCAACACCAATACCTGTCTGGTACTGTAAGAAATGTGGAGAGGTCATGGTGGCAGAAGAAGAATGGTTACCAATGGACCCTACACAGGAACAGCCACCTGTAGCATGTAAATGTGGTTCCACTGACTTCGAAGCAGAAGAAGATGTACTTGACACCTGGATGGACTCTTCCCTCACAGCCCTGCACGTAGCAGGCTGGTTAAGCGACAAGGAGATGAGAAACCCAACACAGCTGCGTCCACAGGGACACGACATCATACGCACATGGGCATTCTACAGCATCCTGCGCTCAAAGGCACTGACAGGCGAGAGACCCTGGGATTCCATACTTGTCAACGGAATGGTACTTGGAGAAGATGGTCACAAGATGAGCAAGTCACTTGGAAACATCATCTCACCGGAAGAAGTAATTGCAAAGTACAGTGCTGATTCATTCAGGCAATGGGCTGCCGTGGGTGGTTCCACCGGATCAGATGTAATGTTCAGGTGGAAGGATGTCGTATCAGCATCACGATTCTTTACAAAGATGTGGAGCATCTACCGGTTCTCTATGTCACACCTTGAGGAGAACCTTTCCGACATCGTGAACACTAAACCTGAAGACCTTGCGATCATTGACAAATGGCTTCTGAGCAACCTCAACAAGCTTATCGTGTCAGTAACCGAAAGTCTTGATGCATATCAGTTCGATGAGGCTTACAAGTCCATCAGGGGATTTGCATGGGAGATCCTTGCAGACAACTATATTGAGCTTGTCAAATCCAGACTATACGGAGATGACGAAAATGCCCGTAAAGCTGCACAATACACGCTTTACCAGGCTATCGATGCTCTCTCACGCATGCTTGCACCTTTCGCACCATTCTTTGCTGAAGAGATGTACTCAAGGATTGGAGAAGGAAGCGTACACGCACAGGCCTGGCCGGAAGTTGATGAGTCACTCATCAGTGAATCCATAGAGAAGGACGGAGAGCTCATCAAGGAGATTGCAAGCAATGTCAGAAGGTACAAGTCCGAGTCAGGCATGGCACTAAATGCCCCTCTTGAGAAAATAGAGGTATACGGCACACTTGGAGACGCCTCCGACCTCATAGGCGTGACGAACTCAACCGTAGAGATCATCGAAGGCGAACCTGACTTTGAGCATGTTCCTGTGAACATCAAGCCGAACATGGGAATCATTGGTCCAAAATTCAGGAAGCAGGCAGGAGCAATCATCAAGACCCTCACATCAATGGATCCTGTGGAAGTTGCCGATATCGCTTCAAAGGGCAACATCAACATAACAGTTGATGGTGAGGACATTGAACTTGAGCCTGAAAGTGTTGTAATTGAGAAAGAGGTAATCTCTGCCGGCAGGGCTGTGGATGTTCTTGATGTCAATGGTACTGTCGTAGTGATAGTCCGCTGACCAAAACAGTTATTTTTGCCCCCGCTCTAGTTTTATATAACTAAAAGCGGGGGTTTTTTATGGTTAATAAAGAGTACAACAGGATATTGATAGCTACCGACGGTTCTGAGAATGCAGAGAAAGCTGCAAGGTCAGGAGTGAAGATAGCAGCTTTGAGCGGTGCTAAGGTACTTGCACTTTATGTTGTTGAGATGGAGACCGCAGGCGTTACTCCTGAAGCCGTCCACAGGGACTACGTCGCATCAATGAAAATGGCGGTCACCGAACACATGACCAGGGAACAGTGGCATGAATTTGCCCGGGTGGCAGATGAGATGTGGAAGACCGAAAGGCACAAGCACCTCGAAGAGAAAGGCAATGCTGTTACATCCTATGTAGAAGACCTTTGCAAAGAGCTTGGCGCAGAGTTCGAACCACGCGTAGAGGAGGGACATCCTGCAAACGTTATTCTTGATGTTGCAGAGAAAGAGAACGTGGACCTTTTGGTCATCGGGACACTTGGAAAGACCGCGGACGGCAGGTTCAGGCTTGGAAGTGTTGCGGAAAAGGTGATAAGGAATTCACCGACAGAACTTCTGGTCGTCAGGTAAAGGATCAAGTGATCTTTGAGATAAATATGACCTTAGATAGGATCATAGATACAAGGTCAGATTAAGATAAAAATATCAAAAAGGAAGAAGGAGACGTTAAGCCTCCAGAACTGCAAGACGGTCTGCGATTTCCAGGGCGATACTTGCAACTTCTATTGCATCCCTTCCCAGAACACGGACCATTGGTTCTTTTCCCATACCGCCCGCATCAGAGATAATGGCGGGAACCCTGCCATAGGAATCGATTGCATAGGTCACACCCCAATCCATGGTATGGGTGTGTTCCGGCTCTTCTGCACGACTAAAAGAGGACATTGTAAGTCCCATATCCTCACAGACAGCAAGCACGTTCCCTGAATAACTTATGTTGACCGATGCACGGATCTCCGGATCGAACTCCATTGCTGCAAGAACTATCCTTGCAACATGGCTGCTTGCACCAAAGCTGACACAACCCACCACCTTTGGCCTGCCCTGAAGCCTGACGATCCTGCCATTGACAGCAGCAACATCAGATACCTTCCTTGCGTGCGGCAGGGCCATTGCTATGTTACAACCCACTTCTGCGACAAGCCTGGAGAAATTGGGACTGTCCTCAAGCATCCTAACTGCTTTTTCGGTATTATTTAGCACATTATCCTTTGTTGCCATCATCTGAAGATAGCCCATCTGATTCACAGGTGATACACCCTTACCGATATTTTTGCTCAGAAGGATGCTGTATTCAACGAATTCCTTTGCAGCTATGGCAGCATCTACAATAGAGTAGCCTCTTGCGAGATAAGCCGTAAGTGCTGAGGAGTAAGTGCATCCTGAGCCATGGGTACCACCTTCAATGAACCTTCCGGGCACCTCTGCAAAAAGATCACTTTCAGATTCGTAGACCAGGTCCACTGCATCAGAATGCCCTCCTGTGATCACTACATTATTTACCCCGAGAGCAGCGATGGCCTTTGCCGCTTCTTTTGCATCCTCACGTGAATTTATGGTGATGCCGGAAAGGACCTGTGCCTCACCGATGTTGGGAGTTATGGCATAGCTAAGGGGCAGCAGATCTTCTTTCAGGACGGAAACGGCATCTTCCTTCAGAAGATCCCCGCCAGCCTCTGCGGCCATTACAGGGTCCACGATGATATGAAGACCATATTCTTTCACACTTTTTGCCACTGACCTGACAATGTCAGCGGATGAGAGCATGCCTGACTTTGCCCACCTGACGTCCATATCAGTGCATACAGCTTCGATCTGATCAGATACCACTGAAGGAGGAAGATCATATGCACCCTTCACGCCTGTGGTGTTCTGTGACGTTACTGAGGTTATGGCACATGTCCCGTGCACATTAAGTGACCCAAATGTCTTGATGTCGGCCTCTATACCTGCCCCACCACCGGAATCAGACCCGGCGATGGTCAATACTACGGGAGTTACATCCATCTCATCCATGTTCTTACCTTCCATTATCATGAAGTTCATGATTGAACTTGTTAAATAAAAACCAAGTGGTTACATCGGAACGATCTGCTAAGATCATTAAAGAAATATCCCAACATAGACCGATCTTCGACAGGTTTATATAGAGTATTTGCAACAATGGAGATTCTAATCAAGAACTAAATCAAGAACTAAAACCTTTATTAAGTTCGGAAATAACATAGCTTATCAAAATCATATAATGCATTAGGGGCGATTAATAATGGGAAACAGACCTCTGGATATATTGAACGATGCTTTGAACACATCTGTCATTGTCAGGCTAAAAGGCACAAGAGAATTTAGAGGTGTACTTCAGGGATATGACGTACACATGAACCTTGTACTTGAAGAGGCAGAAGAATTAAGTGACGGCGAAGTAGTACGCAAGATCGGTGGCGTTGTTATCAGAGGAGATAACGTTGTCTACGTGTCTCCGTAACCTATAAGAATAATAGGTGCATCAGGGATAAACCCACCAATATAATTACAGCTAACAACAGTTGAGATATACTGGAACATATTACATTATAGTACATTATAGATTTACAAAAGGTGATTAAGAGATGTCAAAAGGTACTCCATCAATGGGTAAGAGGCAAAAACGCACACATGCTAAATGCAGACGCTGTGGAAGCGTTTCACTCAACATCCATACAAAACAGTGCACATCATGCGGTTTCGGAAAAACATCACGCATGAGAAGCTACCAGTGGCAGAGAAAGTGCAAATACTAAAAAGGACTTATTCTCGATCGGAGCATAAATGAAAGAAGAATGCGGCGTTGTCGGGGTGTTGATGCATGACGCTGATGCACAGACGAAACCCGCTTCACTTCAGATATACTATGCTCTCTATGCCTTACAGCATAGAGGACAGGAATCTACCGGAATTACGGTCAAATGCGGAAAGACCGTCAAGTCCATTAAAGGCATGGGTCTTGTCCCGGAAGTTTATGCCAAAGAGGATCTTCTGAAACTCAAAGGTAACATTGGTGTCGGCCATGTCCGATACTCAACTACCGGCGACTCAAAGATCGAGAACTGTCAGCCATTAATGGTCAATTACAAGAGTGGTAACGTTGCCATTGCACACAACGGCAATCTTGTGAACGGCCATGAACTTCGGGATGAACTTGAATCCGAAGGTCGAATCTTTATTACTAATTCTGATACAGAGGTCATAGCACACCTTCTTGTTAAGGAACTGCTAAAACATGATCCTGTGCAATCTATCAAAGCAGTGATGTCAAGACTTAAGGGATCATACTCCCTTGCCCTGATGATCGACGACAGGCTATTTGCTGCCCGTGACCCCCTGGGATTCAAACCATTATGCATAGGGGAGATAAGCGGCGGATATGTTGTTGCATCAGAGAGTGTGGCTATTGACACGCTCAACGGCAAACTTACAAGGGATGTAAAACCCGGCGAAGTTGTAGAGATCACAGACAATGGCTTTGAAAGCCACCAGATGTTCAACGAAAAGAACGCTGCACATTGTGTTTTTGAGTATATATATTTTGCAAGACCTGATTCCATTATTGACGGACAGCTTGTTTACAAGGTTCGTGAAAAGATCGGAAGGGAACTTGCACGCGAGCATCCTGTAGAAGCCGACATGGTATCCCCCGTACCCGACTCAGGAATCACATCCGCCATCGGATATTCCGAAGAGTCCGGCATCGACTATCGGGAAGGCCTGATGAAGAACCGATATATCGGACGCACATTCATCCTGCCCGGACAGGCAATGCGGGAAACAGCAGTACGTCTTAAGATGAACACTATTTCCGAGAACCTCAAGGACAGAAAGGTAATTCTTATCGATGACAGCATCGTACGTGGAACTACCTCACGCCGCATCATTGAAATGGTACGCAACGCCGGTGCAAAAGAGATACATGCAAGGATCGGAAGTCCTGCGATCATTGCCCCATGCTACCTTGGAATTGATATGGCCTCAAGGGACGAGCTTATAGCTGCAAAAAAACCAGTTGAAATGGTCAAAGATGCTATAATCGCAGATTCACTTGGATACCTGAGCATCGACGGTCTTGTCAAGGCGATCGGTATTGACAGGAGTGAACTCTGCCTTGGATGCCTCACTGAAATTTACCCGGTAGAGATCCCCGGTGAAAAGTGCCACCGCAAGCAACTCAAACTTAATGAATTCAAGAACGAGAATTAATCCATATTCTCTCTTTTTTGTACATATACAGTTGTAAGAGTCTCTATTCTTATCCAGAGGTATCCCATTATAATACCAAGAACAGCACCAGCCATCACATCTGATGGATAATGGACCCCTGCAAACACACGGCTAATAGCCATAATTAGAGCACCAGTCCACAAAAGGAAACTGTACCTCCCTGCCATTGAGTGCAGAAACATTGCTGCTGCAAATGCCATGCCTGAGTGAATACTTGGCATTGAATATCCTGATGCTTCTACAACAAACCGTACGTCCTCAGGCCTTGGGACCGTTAGCCAGGATTTTAGAACAGTAGCAGTAATCCACACAGATAATATCACCAGACCAAAATACACTGCTTTTCTCTTTGAGCCGGAAAGGTAAAGATATGATCCTATTAGTATCCACAAAGTACCTTCACCCATAGCAGAAAGGAACACCATAAGAGGATCCAGTGCCGGATATGAGTTCAGCATCTGAACTATCTGGACCTCCAGGGATGAGAACGACATAAATAATTGTAGGAACTGTATAGGATAAACATTTTTGCAATAGAGGTTCCCAAGCATGTCCAATGGTAAAAAATGGCATTTCTGGATCGACAGAGGCGGTACGTTCACTGATGTTGTCGCCATGAGACCGGATGGAAGGATCATTACACAAAAATTGCTCTCAGAAGACCCGGAGCACTATGAAGATGCAGCCATACAGGGCATACGCCGAACACTCGGGCTATCAAAGGATGATGAACTTCCCACAGAGAAGATAGAGTGCATCAAGATGGGAACCACCGTAGGAACGAATGCACTTCTAGAAAGGAAAGGCGAACCATCTGCACTTGTGATAACCAAAGGCTTCAGGGATGCACTGCGGATCGGTTACCAGAACCGTCCGGAGATCTTCGCACTGGACATCAAACTGCCTGAAGTTCTCTATGAGCAGGTGATCGAAGTGGAAGAAAGGTTCAATTCCGTAGGTGAAGAACTGATCGTGCCTGATGAAGAAAAGATCAGAAGGGATCTCGAAGTCGTCTATACTAACGGGATACGTTCGCTTGCAGTTGTGCTCATGCACTCATACAGATACCCTGACCATGAACTGACCATTGAGAGAATTGCAAAGGAAATCGGTTTTAACAGCATCTCCCTTTCCCACAACGTCAGTCCACTGATAAAGATCGTGGGTCGCGGGGAGACCACCATGGTCGATACTTACCTCTCGCCCGTCCTGCAGCGATATGTGGACAGGATACTTTCGGTCCTGCAGGCAGAGGGGAATAATACAAAATTGCTGTTCATGCAGTCCAATGGCGGACTGACCGATGCAATGTCCTTTAGGGGGAAGGACAGTATCCTTTCGGGACCTGCAGGAGGGATAGTTGGGGCTGCCAGAGTCTCGGAGATGGCAGGATTTGAAAAGATCATCGGTTTCGACATGGGAGGGACATCCACCGATGTTGCACATTACAAAGGAGAATATGAGCGTTCCTTTGAGAACGAGGTCGCGGGAATACACCTCTATTCACCAATGATGAACATCCATACAGTTGCAGCCGGAGGAGGTTCTATCCTGCATTTTGAGGAAGGAAGATATCAGGTTGGTCCTGATTCTGCAGGCTCCGATCCCGGGCCTTCCTGTTACAGACGCGGAGGTCCGCTGACAGTTACAGACTGCAATGTGATGCTATCCAGGATTCACCCCGAGTTCTTCCCCAATGTTTTCGGGGAATCCGGAAAAATGCAAATGGATGCTGATGTGGTACGCTCTCATTTTTCCGAACTGGCATCGAAAATATCTGCAGACACAGGAGAGAAGACAACACCTGAACAGGTTGCCGAAGGTTTCCTGACCGTTGCCGTGGAGAACATGGCAAATGCGATCAAGAAGATCTCAACGCAGAGGGGCTATGACCTGAAGGATTACACATTGTGCTGTTTCGGCGGTGCAGGTGCCCAGCATGCATGTCTTGTTGCAGATTCCCTAGGGATGTCACGTGTTTTCATACATCCCCATGCCGGAGTATTATCAGCGTATGGAATGGGGCTTGCAGACCAGAGGATAATCCTTGAGAGATCCGTGGAGGAAGAGCTTACTGATAAAGCGATCAATGAAATTCGAAAATTGTTCGAAGAACTGGAGAACAATGGCTCTGCTGAAATGAAAGAACAGGGAGTTCCGGAAGAAAATATTATCCTCGAACGTAAGGTCCATGTGAAATATGGGGGCACTGACACATCCCTTGAGATCGGCTTTGGAAAGATCGAAACGATCGTAGAAAACTTCCTTGAAACTCACAAAGATCAGTTCGGTTTTGTGATGGAAGACCGCAACC
The DNA here is from genome assembly GCF_000765475.1 of Methanococcoides methylutens. Classification (NCBI taxonomy): domain Archaea; kingdom Methanobacteriati; phylum Methanobacteriota; class Methanomicrobia; order Methanosarcinales; family Methanosarcinaceae; genus Methanococcoides; species Methanococcoides methylutens. The sequence continues at coordinate 377,671 of NZ_JRHO01000009.1, read as the reverse complement.
TTGTAATTTCCAGCATTTCACTGGAGATCATTGGACTAAATGAGATCCCGGAAGAGAACATCATTAACGAAGTAGCAGAAGGCGAATGTTCCCATGAAACAACCGTTGAGATGTACGCATACGGAGAATACCACCAGACACCGGTATTCATAAGAAAATGCCTGAAACCCGGGCATGTGGTGAAAGGGGCTGCACTCATTATTGAAGATACGACCACCATTGTTGTGGAGCCTTCATGGAAAGCAAAGATCACGCCGCAGGACCACATTGTACTAACTCGCACAAAACCACCGGCAGAACACGTTGCTATTGGCACTGATGCTGACCCTGTAATGCTAGAAGTTTTCAACAACCGCTTCATGTCCATTGCCGAGCAGATGGGGTACCGTTTACAAAAAACCGCACATTCGGTCAATATAAAGGAACGTCTGGACTTTTCCTGTGCTGTTTTCGACAACAAAGGAAACCTTATAGCAAACGCCCCCCACATCCCGGTTCACCTGGGATCAATGGAGGGATCGGTCAAGGCAATGATCCGATCCACTAAAGGAAAAATGGAAGCAGGTAATGCCTACATGCTCAATTCCCCATATGCCGGAGGCACCCATCTTCCGGATATTACTGCGATCTCACCTGTTTTTTGCGGAACAGAAGAAGTAAAATTCTATCTGGCATCCCGTGGCCATCATGCGGACATAGGAGGGTTGACACCCGGGTCCATGCCACCAAAGAGCAGGAAAATATACGAAGAGGGGATCCTGATAGAGAATTTCAAACTGATGGACAAGGGAGCATTCCAGGAAGCAGAGACCCTGAAACTATTGATATCGAACGACCACCCATCACGCAATCCTCAACAGAATATCGCAGACCTCAAAGCCCAGGTGGCTGCCAATGAGAAAGGGATACAACAGCTTGAGAAAATGGTGGAAAAATATTCACTCGAAACTGTCAGTTCCTATATGCAGCATGTACAGGACAATGCCGAAGAAGCTGTCAGAAAGGTGATTGAAGTACTGCATGACGGCAGTTTTACCTACACACTTGATGACGGCAGCCAGATATGTGCCAATATTACCATCGACCATGAGAAACGCTCTGCATGCATCGATCTTACCGGCACCTCGCCACAGCAGGAGAGTAACTTCAATGCACCTGCCTCAATTTGCAGGGCTGCTGTGCTCTATGTTTTCCGCACCCTCGTAAAAGAGAACATCCCGCTGAACGCAGGATGCATGAAACCACTTAAGATCATCATACCACAGGAGTGCCTTTTGAATCCATCATATCCTGCTGCAGTGGTGGCAGGAAATGTCGAGACCTCACAGTACATTGTCGATTCCCTCTATGCTTCATTAGGAGTAATGGCAGCATCACAGGGGACAATGAACAATTTCACCTTCGGTAACCACGAATACCAGTATTATGAGACCATCTGCGGAGGTTCGGGAGCAGGAGATGGCTTTAACGGGACCGATGCTGTGCAGACACATATGACCAACTCCCGAATTACCGACCCGGAAGTACTTGAACTGCGTTTCCCTGTACTACTTGAGGAGTTCTCCATAAGGGAAGGAAGCGGAGGAAAAGGTCGATACAATGGGGGCAACGGCGTGGTCCGCAAGGTACGCTTCCTTGAAAAAATGAAAGCAGCAATCCTTTCTTCACACAGGAAATACCCCCCTTTTGGGATGAGCGGTGCGGATGGAGGCAAATGCGGCAGGAACATGGTAATCAGAAAGAGCGGAGAATGCGAGGAGATCGAAGGGACTGCTCAGATCGATATGTATGAGGACGATGTCTTTGTGGTGGAGACACCTGGCGGCGGCGGGTTCGGGAAGGCTGAATGAGGAGTAAGCTGTCAGGTTGTTGGGAAAAGAAAAATAATTGAATTAAGCAAGCCTGTTTATGTTGGTGAGAGGGATGATACTGATCTGCTGAGGAAGAAGAATATTGACATGCCTTATACTGAATGGAAGAAAATAGGATTTTCTAGGAGTACATTGCACTACATGAAACAGAATGCTAAAGCTGATAATCCATTACCTTGAATGCTCATGTGAGGGAGAGGCTGGAAGAATGGAATCAATTAATATAAGGAATTAAGAATCGATTCCCGGTAGATATGTTTTCTGTTTAAAACATAAAAAAGATTTAAAAAAATGGGGAATTAATGTTCCATTCCAGATATACGAAATGAGAATTTATTCCTCCACAGAGGGCGTTTCTATCTCAACTATGTCGGCATCCATAGCATTTTTCCTGACAGACTCAATACCGTTCATGCAACCTGCTTTGGTCGAATATCCCTGACCGGTTGCTATAATCTCTCCATTCTTTGCTTTGAGCCTGAACCTGTATTTCCCACTCTTGTCAGTAAATATCTCAAACTTTGACATATTCTCACCTTCTCTGCAAAATTATTTGCTTACACTGTGTTAACAGCAGCAAAACTAATTTTCCACTTCCATTAAATTCTTGTGCGGTGATGACTTAAATACTTTTTGTGTGGAAATTTTGGGAAAAAAACATAGTTACTTTTTAGATGTTCGAATAACGATTGTGCAATTAATTAACACCACCCCGTACAAAAAAATCAAGTTACCTATATCCCCACATTATTGTGCGAAGGGCACGATTCGAACTAAGGGATAATTTAAAAAAATATATGGATGGTATTTATACAACTTGCCTATCCACCACTTGCTACAAGAGATGAAAACTCCGAACTCCCTAAGCCAATATTAGAAAAACTCCGCCAGTGTTTTCTGTCCCCTGCTTTCCTGGAGATTCCCCACGCGCACACCAATACGCCTGATATTAAGCGTACTGCTATCCAGCAGTTCACGCATGATCTGGTAGGATGCCTCCCTGAGCATTGATTTATCTGCAACAGGATGATTTAGAGTGTGGCTTTTGGTGACGGTCTTGAAGTTCGAATAAATAACAGTTACTGTAACAGATCTGAAAGATACACTTCGTGTCTGTACCTTTCCGAACACATCGTCCACAAGATCGTCAAGAAGGGATAACACAAGATCGCTCTTGCGAGTATCATGTGTCAGCGAGGCCATCCTGCCGATCTGGTCAGAAGCAGTTTTCTCTTTCACCGGACTTTCATCAACACCAGATGCAGCCATTTTAAGCCAGGTCCCCCGGGTCTTTCCGAAAGCTCCGATCAGCTCCTGCACATCCCATCCTGCAAGATCCTTCACGGTCTCAATGCCCATTTCAGCCAGTTTATCTTCTGTGACATTTCCTATACCCCAGAGCTTTGATACAGGCATATCCATCAGGAAACCCTCAACATCTTCAGGCCGAATCAGAGTGACACCATCCGGTTTCTGCCGGGAGGAGGCCATCTTGGCAATGATCTTGTTAGGTCCGATGCCTACCGAACATGTAAGATCCTCCAGCTTTTTTACATCCGCTTTGATCTGTGTTGCGATCTCCTCTGCCACATCGAAATCACCACCTGACCTCTGAGTGATCTCTATGAAAGCCTCATCGATACTTATCTTCTCAAAAAGCTCGCCATCACCATCTGCATATGACCTCAGTATTTCCATTATACGGCCCGATACTTCAGTATAGAACTCTTTTCGGACCGGCAGGTAGACAGCATCCGGGTTTATGGATTTTGCAAGCCTGCATGGCATGGCAGAATGAATGCCAGCTTCCCTTGCAATATAGTTACAGGTGCTGACAGCCCCTCCCTCTTCACCCCTGTTGGAATACATGCAGACAACAACTGCCTTGTCCCTGATGGAAGGATCCTCGCGCTCTTCGATGGCAGCGTAGAAGTAGTCCATATCGACATGAAGGATAACTCGTGACATTGTAAAGAGCTAGTATGTATGAAGTTGGTTTTAAGGATTTGGCAAGTGAGGTGAAAGTAAAGAGAAAAGGAACCTCTACCCCATAGATGAGAACTTCCATGAACTTGAAGTGCTCATGGAAACTCTCCTGAATTTTCATATTTAGGTCATCAGCGAATTGTTGCCAAACAGCATTAAGTCGTTACTGAACTATCACACTTGCATTCTTATCGAATGGATTCGTCCTCATTGCAAGTGAGAACAGGAACGGATAATTGACTTTCTGATACTGCATGTACTCCAGCCACTCACGTGCTAATAAACTGTAAACCCTTTTGATGTCACCTGAAAGATGCATCTTGTCAGAATCCGGAAGAGATGAAAGGTCTTCCCTGTAATCCAATTCCTCTGTCATGTGGAATACAGCCCTGAGGAGCTCGGTGAAGGGGTCATGCTCGAACATTATCGGGTTCTGTAATAGAGATGCCATGTACGCTCTTTTGCTGACCAGCAACGAAGAGAATGAGAACAGATCGATCTTTCTCGCATCGACATTGTAATCATAATTCTTAAGGAAGACGTCAAGATTTGAGAAGTCGCTTTCAGACCATAGATCCTTTATGACAAAATTCTCCCTAACCTTGTCAAGATCCGGATCAGCATCAGAAATAACTGTAAGAAGGTTGGTACCAACCTCACTGAAAAAGCTTCCAATTATCATGTTCAGTTTTTCCACCTGGTGTTTTTTCTCGATACGCTCAAGGAAGTGGTGGATGATCAAAGAGGCAATCAGAACTTCCATTGGTACAAAGGCTATCCTACCTACAAGATAGATCGAGATATGGTGCATATCATGAAATATTAGGTAATGTATCAGGTGGAGGATAGCCGATACCAGAACAAGGCCAAATCCAAACATTAAATATTTTGAACGGATATTCATCTTAATTACTCCCAACAATATTTTTATTCGATCCTTGAAGGACACAGATCTGCAACAACACAAATTCCACACTTCGGCTTTTTTGCATCGCATACCCGACGTCCGTGAAGGATAAGTGTCATTGAAAGATCATCCCATTCAGCCTGATCTCCAAGTTTCATAAGATCCTGTTCGATCTTCTTCGGGTCAGTATTCTCAGTAAGTCCAAGCTTGCCGGAGACCCTTTTCACATGGGTGTCCACGGCAATGCCTTCAACTTTGCCAAACCCCCTCGCAAGAACGATGTTGGCAGTCTTCCTTGCAACTCCGGGGAGAGAGGTCAGGTCTTCCATGCTATCCGGAACCTTGCCTTCAAAATCAGAGATTATCAACTGTGATGACCTTTTGATGTTCTTAGATTTTGCCCGATAGAACCCGGTGGAATATATCTCCTTTTCAAGATCATTGATATCAGCTGCAGCAAGAGACCCTGCGTCAGGATACTTGCTGAAAAGCTCAGCTGTAACCCTGTTCACCTGCGCATCTGTGCACTGTGCTGAAAGGATAGTCGCGATCAGGAGCTCGAATTCGTTGGTGTAATCCAGCTCAGGTTGCGGATCAGGATATTCATTTTTAAGTATAGACCATATCTGGTCGAAGTTCTCTGTATTGTCCATTGTGATCCTCACAGCTATTTTGTTAGCACAATACAAAACGTTTTCCTGAAATGAAATGAATTGAATTGGATCAAGAGTTGAGCTAATAAGTGACTCAACAATTGAATTAAGGAAAGTATCCTGCAACAGACATACAGAAAGAACCATTGAAATAAATATACTTTAAGAGCCTATAGAGAATAATATGGATTTTCTGAACCTGTTCAGTGCCGAAACTGATATTCTCAGTATTCTCAGGAACATCGATAGCTTTGTCTGGGGACCACCATTGCTGCTCTTCCTTGTGGGAACAGGAGTATACCTCACGCTTAGCCTCGGTTTCATACAGGTCTTCAGGTTACCTCTGGCATTGCGTTATGTGATAAGCCCAGAGCCTTCAGACAACGATAATGCTGGAGATATTTCCAGCTTCGCAGCCCTGACAACGGCCCTTGCAGCTACAATTGGAACAGGGAACATCGTGGGTGTTGCCACTGCCATCAAGGCAGGAGGACCTGGCGCTCTTTTCTGGATGTGGCTGGCGGCGTTCTTCGGAATGGCAACAAAATATGCCGAATGCATGCTTGCAGTGAAGTACAGGACCGTCGATGAGAATGGACAGATGGCAGGCGGACCCATGCACTACATAACTAACGGCCTTTCGGACAAGTTCTATAGCAGACCACTTGCAGTCTTCTTCGCCTTTTGTGGCATTGGTGTCGCATTCTTCGGGATAGGTATCTTCCCACAGGTCAATGCGATCGCTGATTCAGCAGCTATAACACTCAATGTCCCCCCATTCTACACTGCAGTTGTAATTACTGTACTTGTGGCCATGGTAACGATCGGTGGTATCCGAAGCATATCGAAGGTCGCACAGGTAGTAGTTCCATTCATGGCAATAGCCTATGTCCTGGGATGTCTGCTCATAATAGCCACAAATGCCAGCGCACTACCTTCAACGATTTCACTGATCATTAATTCCGCTTTCACACCGACAGCTGCAGCAGGTGGCTTCCTCGGTTCCACCATGATCCTCGCGGTCCAGATGGGAATCGCAAGAGGAGTGTTCTCCAATGAGTCGGGACTTGGAAGTGCACCAATAGCAGCAGCAGCAGCCCGGATAAAGGAGCCTGCCAAACAGGGCCTCATTTCCATGACAGGGACATTCTTCGACACAATAATCCTCTGTACAATGACGGGGATCGTCCTTGTAATGACAGGATCCTGGACAAGTGAATACGAAGGTGCTTACATGACCAGCTATGCATTTTCCACAGGTCTTGAAAGCATCGGGATCTACATTGTCGGAATAGGACTGATGTTCTTTGCATTTACGACCATACTTGGCTGGAACTACTACGGAGAAAGATGTGTGGAATTCCTTGTGGGTGTCCGGGGTATCATGCCCTACAGGATCATCTACATCGCACTTGTAGGAGGCGGAGTCTACCTTACACTTGATACCATCTGGATCCTTGCAGACATCGTCAACGGACTTATGGTGATCCCGAACCTGATAGCTATCCTGGCATTACGCAAGATAATATCTCATGAGACCAGAAAATACTTTGATGGGCTTAAAGAGGAAAAAGACAGCTATTGAGCTAAATGTCTGAATTGGAGACAATTCGGGCAGGAAAAACAGGAAAGTAACAGGTATACAAGACCAGGAACGATAAAAAATAAAATAGAATAAAATAAAAAGAAATGAGATTCGGGTTTACTGTAACCCGAATTTCTCAATGTTCTTGTCAGCGAGCGCCTGGATCTGTTTAATGAAATCGTCTCCGCCTTCCTTTGTGAAAAGGTGCTTGAAACGGCGCTGCATCTTGAGATAATCTTCGACTGGTTTTGGATTCTTGACCTTCTTGACCTTGGTGATCTCACCATCTTCCATTTCATATAGTGGCCAGAGACATGTCTCTACTGCCATCTTTGCGACCTCTACGGTCTTGGAAGTATCGAATCCCCATCCTGTTGTACATGGCGAATGTGCATGCACGTAGGTAGGACCTTCTACATCGACTGCTGTCTTGACCTTCCTGATCATATCCTTTGGATATCCGATGGAAGTTGTAGCAACGTATGGTGAACCATGTGCAGCCATGATAGCAGGCATGTTCTTCTTTGGACGGATGTTACCGAAAGATACTGTACCGGATGGACTGGTTGTGGTAGATGCAGCAAATGGTGTTGCACCACTTCTCTGCACACCGGTGTTCATGTATGCTTCGTTGTCGATACAGACGAATGTGAAATCGTGTCCACGCTCGAATGCACCGGATACGGAGCGCATACCGATATCAAGGGTTGCACCGTCACCGCCCATTGCAATGATCTTTGTATTTCCCATCTCGCCCTTTGCCTTGAGAGCAGCTTCAATTCCTGATGCGACTGCTGCGTTGTTCTCAAAAAGGGAGTGGATAAATGGAACATCCCATGAAGATTCAGGATATGGAGTGGTCATAACTTCAAGACATCCGGTAGGACTTACAACAATACAGTCCTCGCCGGCAGCCATGAGTGTGAACTTTGCAGCCATTGCATCACAGCAACCTGCGCATCCCCTGTGTCCTGGTGCTAAAAGTGATTTCATAACAACTCCTCCTTCAGGTCAGTAAACTGACTTTCGACACTGATACCTGAATCGATTACTTTCTTTGCCTCATCGATGATGTTCTCGATGGTCTCTACAGGAATGTCACGACCTCCATGACCGATCATGAAGCCGATCACAGGAACATCGATCTTTGTGTTGTACAGGCTCGCCTTGGTCTCTGTGAAGAGTGCTCCTTCGTTAAGACCGATAGAAATGTTCTTGTCAAGTGCAACAACGACCTTTGCATCCTTGATGACGTTCTTGATAGCCTCTACAGGGAACGGACGGAAGGACCTTACCTTCAAAAGACCGACCTTGACGCCATTTGCCCGGAGCTTGTCAACGACATCCTTGATGGTACCTACAATTGAACCCATTGCCATGAGGATGATATCTGCATCATCTGTCTCATACGTGTCAATAAGACCACCGTAGTACCTTCCAAAGAGGTCATAGAACTCGTCTGCAGCATCTTCGATCGTTTTCAATGCCTTGTTCATTGCCTGCTGCTGCAGGAATCTGAACTCAGTGTAAGAGTTTGGATCTGCGAATGCACCGAAGGTCTTTGGGTTCTTCGGGTCGAGCTTGAACTCAGGCTCGAATGGTGGCAGGTATTCTGCTACAAGGTCATCGTCAAGAAGTACAACAGGTTCGTAGACGTGGGACAGGATGAAACCGTCCATACAGGTCATTACCGGAAGCAGGACATCAGGGTCCTCAGCGATCTTGAATGCCTGTGCAGTCATATCGGAAACTTCCTGTGTATCTTCTGCATAGAGCTGGATCCAGCCGGTGTCTCTCTGGGAGATGGAATCCTGCTGGTCATTCCAGATGTTAATTGGTGCACTGACTGCCCTGTTAGCAACGGTCATTACAACAGGTAATCTCATACCTGAAACGTTGAAAAGGACCTCATGCATGAGTTCAAGACCCTGGGAAGTTGTTGCAGAGTAGCTTCTTGCGCCTGCTGCGGATGAACCGACCAATGCGGAAAGAGCAGAGAACTCTGATTCTACCATGATGTATTCACAGTTTGGGATTTCACCGTCAGCCATGAACTGTGAAAGATCTTCCACAATATGTGTCTGAGGGGTGATAGGATATGCTGAGATAACATTTGGTCTGCAGGATTTTACAGCGCTTGCAACTGCATATGAACCCTCGACGACGACCATGTCCTTCTTGTCTTTCTCAAAATCACGCTTCATTATTTCTCCTCCAGAACCATTTCAATAGCGTCCTTTGGACATTCGTTAGCACAAATACCGCATCCTTTACAGAAGTCATAGTTGAACTCAAAGAAACCATCGTCCCTTGGATCGATCGAAGCGTCCGGACATAAGAGTTCACAGAGCTTGCATTTAATGCATTTGTCATAATCATAGACAGGTTTGAATGTTCTCCATCCTCCGGTCTTGTTAACAAGAGTGGAACCTGGAGCACAGACTCCTCCTGGTGGGATTGTCATAATTTAAGCCTCCATCATCATATCGTAGGCTTTCTGGATAGCCTCTGCGTTCTTCTCACCGACCTTGCCGGGGAAGCGCTCCATAACAGCTTCCTTGATGGATGCAGGGTCGATAAGACCGGATGCACCTGCGAAAGCACCTAAGAGAACAGTGTTCACAATAGGCCTTCCAATAATATCAAGGGCGATCTTTGTAGCGTTGACCGTCATGATCTTAGCATTGGTGTCAAGGTCGAAGTGTTCCGGATCAAAATCACTGTTAATAAGAATGATTCCGTCGTCCTTTGCACCACTTGCGATACTGACTACTTCGAGGAGTGTTGGGTCCTGGACAATAACATAGTCCGGCTCGTATACCTGAGCCCTGAGTCTGATAGGATCATCACTAATCCTTGTAAATGCCTGAACCGGTGCACCACGGCGTTCCACACCAAAAGCCGGGAATGCCTGGCTGAACTTACCATCAGCAAAAGCTGCAACAGCCAGCAGCTCGGCAGCAGTGACAGAACCCTGTCCGCCTCTACCGTGTATTCTTATTTCTTTCATGTGTATTCTCCGTAAGACAATAAGTTATAATTATTCGATAATGAACAGCTACCACATTCGTTTTGGATAAGGTCCAATAGTATTCGGAATGTATCGCCAAAAGGCATGAACCTTTAGGCCGTAGTTGTTTTTCACACACATTGACTGCCAAAAATATATATCGCAGTCTAAATGCAATGTTTAATTGTGTACAATCCTAATTACTATTTAGTCTTTCGGTAAATCGATGAAAAAAATCAACCCGAAAATAGAAGAATATGTTTAAAAAACGACATCATGAGGCAGTCATGATATTTAATGCTCATATGTACAAAATGTTATTCAGAATCATTCCCGCACATATTGCGAATGCATTCCACAAGAGAAACATGGGAAACGGCATTACCCATCTCCATACGCATACGCCTGCTATCTTTTAAGCCCCTTGTGAACCACTGTGAATGTGCCTTCATGTTCACATGTGATATCAGGTCAAACTTTTCCAGCAATTCAATGTATTCAAGCAGATCATCCCTGCGTTGTCCACAGCAAGTTCCAATGACCTCACCGTCCTCAAGGTAACGGGATATTCGATAGAAAACATGAGGATCCCCCATAGCTGCCCTCCCGACCATCAACCCGTCACATCCGGTATATTCCAGAATACGTTTTGCAGACTCGCCATCTTTTACATCACCATTGGCAATAACCGGAATTGAGAGTTCCTCTTTGATACGCTTTGCATAACTATGGTCTGCAAACCCCTGATAGCCCTGTTCCCTTGTACGTCCATGGACAGTGATCGCACAGACACCAGCCTTTTCCAGCCGGGTAGCAATATCAAGAGTTTCATCCACGCTTTCAAGAATACGTATCTTTGCAGTTACCGGCGTGTTCACGTTCTCACAAAGATCACTGAAGATCTCACTCACAATTTCAGGTGAGCGAAGTAGTGCGGAACCACACCCGGCACTTGTGATGGTAGGTGATGGACATCCCAGGTTAATGTCAATTACCACCGGCTCGAACATTTCCTCAATAGCAAGTGCTGCAGAGGTTATCGTTTCCGGACAGTGACCAAATAACTGCACTCCAAAAGGACGCTCTTCCTCACAGGTCATCCCCCGAAGGAAAGACTTCTCATTACCATGTACAACTGCATCTGAACTTATCATTTCAGTAAATGTCAGGGACGCGCCATATCTTTTGCACATCAGCCTGAAGGCCAGATTCGTCACATCCGCCATAGGTGCAAGCAAAAGGTTACCAGTAAGATCCACGCCGCCCAGTCTCATATTAAGCTCAACTCACACAAAGACATACTGATATATAAAATCAAAACCTTGATAATCCCGTTCACCATACCTATAATATACACTAATTAATGTAATGAACATTATAATTCCAATATATTATTACTTTAAACCACAACAGGGTCACAAAATATGAAGATCATAGCTTTTGTAGGAATGCCGGCAGCAGGCAAATCCGTAGCATCAGATGTTGTAAAGGAAGAAAATATCGATGTTGTAAACATGGGAGATGTTATACGCGACGAGGTCAAAGCAAGAGGGCTCGACCCCACAGATGCCAACACCGGCGGCGTGGCAAATGACCTGCGAGACAAGGAAGGCATGGATGCTGTTGCAAAGCGTTGTGTTCCAAAGATAGAGGCTTTAGGAAAAGACCTTGTCGTTGTGGATGGTGTACGCGGAATAGCAGAGGTCACATTTTTCAAGGAGCATTTCGGAGACGATTTTACACTGGTCTTCATCGATGCACCTCTGGAAACACGCTTTGAGAGGGTCACGAACCGTGGCAGAAGCGATGATATGACCGATATCGAAGCATTGAAGATAAGAGATGAACGGGAACTTGGATGGGGACTTGCAGAAGCCATCAAAGTGGCAGACATAACTGTCGATAACACCGACACCATCGATGCATTCAGGAATACTATCAATGAAATACTGGAGAACGCATGATCGAAGTAAAGATAAGAACTGCCGTCAATCCCACAGAAGATAAGGAACTTGTGGAGAAGGCAGTCATGAACATGTTCCCGCTTATAGAGATAGAAACAGTAACTACCGACGAAGGTGATTTCATCGAAGGTACCGGTGATATCGAGAGCCTCAGGAACATCCATGACCTGTTCAGGAGAGAACTTATCATTGATACTGCCCGCACCAGACTGGAAGCAGGCAGTTACAGGAATCCGACAAGAAGCAGATTCCTCATTAACAAGCAGGTAGCAACAATAGGTAAATTGAATTTAGCTACCCAGGATGAAACCCTCGGATCCATACACGTTGATATAACGACAGATACCGCGGAAGAGATGGAAATCCTCATCGAGTGGTTAGCACCACCAACAGAGGAAGGAATCCCACTCTTTGAACCTGAAATGCCAAAGCTATAAAACCCCCGGAAGTGAGACAGCATGGACGTCAGCAGATTAAGTTTCTCATCAAATGCAGTCCTCGAGGAACCCTTCCCATGGGTCTATGAACTTGAGGACATAGGTTTTACAGGCTGGGAGATGGTACAGGAAGGTACCCAGTGTCTTAGCGAAGAAAATCTGCCAAAGATCAGGGAAGTACTTGAGACCACAAATCTTGTGCTTACCATGCACATGCCATTCTCAGACATGAACCTGGCAGGCCTCAATCGAGGCATACACAGAGAAGTGCTCAGGCAAATGAAGAACTACATCTCCCTGGCATCCGGACTTGTGGAAGTTGCAGTCGTGCACCCGGGATACCTTTCACCATACGGAAAGAAGGTACCTGAACGTGCATGGGATACGAACGTCCGTTCAATCCAGGAACTATGTGATACTGCTGAAGAATATGGCATCTCCATTGCTGTGGAAAATATGCCCGATTTCCCGATGATATTTGGAAGAGAACCTGATGAAATATTAAGGATACTGGACGATGTTGACCGTGACAACGTCGCAATGACCCTGGACGTGGGACATGCGAACACAACAGGACACCTCGAGGGATTCCTTGAAAAATGCAGGGACAGAATATTGCATGTACACCTTCATGACAACATGGGCAAGAGGGATGAGCATCTCCCCGCAGGCAGGGGTTCTGTCAACTGGGAAGCTGTGAAAAAAGGATTATCCGATTACAAGGGCAGGCTCGTCACCGAGATGAGCAGCCTGGAAGAAGGAAGAGAAAGTCTGAATTTCCTAAAAGGGCTTTGAGACTGGGCCTTTTTCTTGTTTTTTAAATCTCTATTTTCGATCCCCGCTTAGTTCGGCCTAGATGAGTTCGCTTTAAAAAGCCATCAGAGACTTTCCTGATCCAACCTTCCGTGCCTCCGATCAATATTGTCCATCATGTCAAGCATCTTGCGGATGGCGGTTCTTATAGCATCGGACTGACTGACAAACTTCTTATCATTACCCACATGTGCGTTCAGGTCGTCAAGAAGTTCCTGTGGAATATCAACACTTACTTTTGGCATTGTTCTCACCTAAAGATGGAAATTAGTATGCAACACTATACAGTGGCATAGGTTATCAATATGATATGTAAGACATCATAAGCATTACAGTAGTTAATTATTCAATAATTATTCCGAAAAAAGATATGAATTGAAAGCGGGCCGGAAGGGATTTGAACCCTCGGCCGATGGATTAAGAGTCCATCGCTCTGCCTGACTAAGCTACCGGCCCAATTCTATTGAAGCTGGCTCTCATAGGTATTTTCATGATATATAGGTTTCGGAAGAAAGAGGATATCAAAACCCCCGGACCTGCAACATATTTGGTCACTTATACCTTTTACACAGATAAACAAGTATCAGGAATACAAGAAGCTGAGATCCCATGAGAAACTTTTGTAAACCAGATATCAACAGCGATATGGAACAGTAAATGATCACATTGACAGTAGAAGTATAGATTTAAAGATAGATTGAAAAGTAGAATGAAATATAGAATTAGATCTCATAAAAGCGGGCCGGAAGGGATTTGAACCCTCGGCCGATGGATTAAGAGTCCATCGCTCTGCCTGACTAAGCTACCGGCCCAACGCATATGTGAGTAGTTGCTCCCATACGTATTAGCCCTATATATACGTATCGCAAGAGAGGGAATCTACTCCCTCAAATGCTTTTTTCAGACATGCTTTACAACACACTTTGAAAGCCCTATGACCTCTACAACATCGCTGTTGTCAGGACTTTGAATTATCATTTGTCCTTTCTTGAGATATGGAATACGCTTTTCATACTCTTTTTTGACCTTCATTGCACTAATTGCGGCATCGTTGGAAAGGTTCAGGATCACACGACTGTTGACCTGCTTGAACACTGTTTCATCTATATCCTGAGGGTCCTGCGTGATAAGGAACAGACCCAGGCCTTCCTTACGGCCCTGGCGGGCTGCATCCGCGAACTTGGAGATGATGCGCTTAGAGTGTTCTCCTGCACCCTTTGCAAGATACCTGTGTGCTTCATCCAGCACAAGGATGATCGGCGTTTCCTTGACCAGTGCATCACCGGACGTGTTCAACTTGTTGTCCACAACGATGGTCATGAGAGTAAGTGTGATAAGATCCCGTATCCTGGTGTTCGAGATGTACTCAGTAGGGAACACGCAGATCTGCCCTGCTTTGAAGATATCAGCAAGCATTTCGGTTATAGGTGTTGCAGGCTGGTCGAAGACCCTTCTGAAAGCCTGATTCCTGACCTTCCTTACAATTCCATCATAGGATGCTTCGTGGATCTTGCCGTTATCAACATAAGTGCCCCTCACGCCTGCGTCATCGATGTGCTCCATAAAGCCGTTGTACGTATGTTTTCCAGGTCTTTTGAAGTAGTCCTCAAGCAGAAGTTCAAGGGCTATACCCTGAAGCTCAGTAAGTCCTGCTGCAGCGATCAGCCAGGAGTTGCTCCTGACCATCTCGAAAGGTATTGTAAATTCAGCCTGTTCGGCACGTGACCTGCCATTGTAGTTTTGCCCATCCACATTTGCCACAAAGGTCTTTGTGGAAGGGACACCACCAAACTTCACGCTCTCTGAGTTCATATCATGTTCATCAGAAGAAACAAGATCAGGATTATCCTCCAGAAGCTGGGAATACTCATCCTGAGGATCCATTATCACCAGACACGGGTTCTTGTTCTTTTTTACACCATCCCCGTTGTCACGCACCTGATATCTGTTACCCTCGCTCATGAACTGGCGCAGGATGTTCTTTGTGAGGAAGGTCTTACCGGTACCGGTACTACCACAGACCAGCATATGCCTGAATATTAACGGGTCGCCCATGGAATAATCATTCCTCAAATAGTAAGGCACGGTCGGTGGTGATGCATGTGTCCGCACTAGTTCACCACCTACACTCAGATGACCAAGGAAGATACCTTCGCGAGGGATGTTAAGCCCGGTCTGGATCTTCAGTTTTTCAGTTACCGGTAATATAGGTGTGTTGGGTCTTGGGATACGGTCTGCCATACGACGCACAAGGGAGGATTCGTCCCCGGGTACATGCTCATACAGGATACAGATCGGATCAAGGTAGGCAAGGAACTTGTAATCCAGCTCTGCTGTGGTGTTGCTCCTGAGCATCCTGCGTGAATGTATCTCGGTAGCATCATCCACTTCGAACTGCTGCTGGTACTGGAGCTTCCATATACGTGCAAAGAGGTGTTCGTTCTCATAAGGTACTATCACATATGTGCCCAGGCGTACCTGTGACCTGTGATCCGTAGTTATGTAGCCTGCGATCCTCGATCCGGATTCGGTGACCTCAAGAGGATCAAACCCTGTCGTTATGATACCAAAGGCGTTGTCCGCATCACCGGTATTCAGATCGAACGAAGCCCCAACATCATACTCCTCGAATTCAGGGGCTTTTGCAGTAGCCCTGTTTTCCGAAATTAGCTTCGTAGCATCTTCATCACTAAGATCACTTTCTGAAGCATAGGCCAATAAGTCTGTATCATTGATCATCTATTGATTCACCCCATCTCACATCATTGTAAATAGTATCGATCTTCTGTCCTTTGAACATGCCTTTGATCAGCTTTTTTTCCGAGATCCTTATCTTCGCAAGGGAATCTGCCTTTGAAAGCGTCATAGGGATGCCGTTCACAGCAATATCGTGCAGAACTTTCCTGGTGATCTGGTCCCGCATCTGCTCATCCTTTGTTATCCCATAAGGAGATTCTATCTTGAAAAGAACATCAATGGAAGGAACAAAGATCATGAAAAATGTGATGGCATAGTCCTCTTTGGGAAACTCATGCTTAAGGTCCATATCCAGCACAAGGGAAGTGCTGTCCATCATATTCTCATAGAACTGATTGGGTTGCAGGAACCAGTTGGTATAGGTTATCCATCTGCTACCTTTTCCTTCGTCCTTTCCCGGAGAGAGCACATTCTTGAAGAACTGCGAGTCCCTCAGCCAGGGAAGATCGCCCATAGAATATTTTTTCCGGAGAGTTATCATTGTCTGCATGTCCTCCGGGTTCTTCACAAAGCCGATAAGAGGCCTTCTGTTAGCAATGTGATGGTCCATGATATCCACATAGTTCTGCAGGATACGTTTCGCATTGTCGTCATCCCTTATCTGCACTTCATCGGATTCCACAACCATCCAGTACATCAACTGTTTTGGATAAATAGGACCATCCATTATGAAAAAGCCATCTTCATCGAATTTTTCCATGAGCCATAGTATGTGTTCTGATTCTGACAGGTACAGTGCAATGTTGTGAACCATCCGGTCAACCCTTTTCTTGAGCAGTCCGGGCCTTATCTTTACAATAGATGCGCGACCTTCATTTTCATCAAAGTACTCCCAATCCCCTGTGTCAAGAACCATGCCTGTACCGGGAGAATATGTTGACATGACCATGGTCCATTTTGAATGAAGATCGATATCTGTAGGTGTTGAAGCAATACTACAATGACAAAGGTCCACATACAACCCACTGTTGAACGATATCGGATTGGTACTACCACTATCACAGGAATAGGTCTTCTCAAAGGGGTCTTTTGCAAGAGACATCTGATCGATGTCAACTTTTGCACGGAAAAGTTTACCGAGTGCCTTGAGGACGACCTTACCTTCAAATTCCAGCTCACTGAGAAGTTCAAAAAGCTCAGGTGCCTTTTCCGGATCATCGTCCTCCGATAAACTATCGATACGGGATACCATACTGGAAATGGCTTTAATGTGAACCGGCTCAAGGGTCATGTGAAACAAATGTACAGGAACATAGATATATCTGTTTATTTTTTATATTCAATTGCTCAATTTGTTGGCTTGAAACAACCAGTCTTCACACATCATAAGTTCCGTAAACTTTAACTATAAACATTACATCTAAAGGAAACCTATAACATTGTATTTATCAGGTCACAAATATCCACATTTGTGCCAATTACAAATATAATAGATATCAGAGGCCATCGGGGCCTTAAAATTAATATTAACATAAAATCATAACGAGGATTGATAATGGGTAAAACAGGCAGCATTGAATGGGTAAAGGTCAAAGGAAGAAAGGGAAGGGTCATCAAAGTGCAGAAAGCTTTTGGAGCTAAGGCACACCCAGGACCTGCACAGAGATTCACCTCAGGCGGCGCAAAGAGGCGTTTCCTTAAGAGATCACCAAAAGCTATTGTAAGCTAAGTATCTCTTTTTCAGGACTGAAAGATCAGTCCTTTATTAAGATTGGTCTCTTTGAAAGAGACCGACTATCTTTTTTTGAATTGAATGAACCATCGGCATGTTAACCGGATAGCTGATGCTTTTACAGCAAATAGTTTAGTCGTAAGCAGTTAACAAGCATACTCAGTGATAACTGGAAATTAGGTCAGGAAAAACCAGTTATCAGTAAACTATATATAGAACTACAAACATGTAAAAACGACCTGAGACACAGGTAGTTACATTGATCTATGTTTAATATAGGAGGTTAAAATATATGGCAGGACAGATGTCAGGACAGCCTATCTTCATTTTAAGAGAAGGTAGCCAGAGAACTAGAGGCAGGGATGCCCAGAGCAACAACATCATGGCAGCAAAGGCAGTTGCTGAAGCAGTAAGAACAACCCTTGGTCCAAAAGGTATGGACAAGATGCTTGTAGACTCCCTTGGAGATGTAGTTATCACAAACGATGGTGCAACCATCCTCAAAGAGATGGACATTGAGCACCCAGCTGCAAAGATGATCGTCGAAGTCGCAAAGACACAGGACGATGAAGTTGGAGATGGTACAACATCTGCAGCTGTCGTTGCAGGCGAACTCCTCAAGAAAGCAGAAGAGATGATCGAGCAGGACGTCCACCCAACCATAATCGCAGCAGGTTACAGGATGGCCTCCAAAAAAGCAGGAGAGATCCTCAAGACACTTTCAAAGCATGTCACATGCGACAACAAGGAAATGCTTACCAAGATCTCTGACACCGCAATGACCGGTAAAGGCGCAGAAGCATCAAAGGAAGTACTTTCCAAGATCGCTGTAGACGCGATCACAAGCATCGTCGACCAGGACGGCGGAAACAAGGTCGAGATCGAGAACGTAAAGATCGAGAAGAAGGTCGGCGGACGTATCGACGACTCCGAGCTCATCGAAGGTATGATCCTTGATAAGGAAAGAGTACACGCTAACATGCCAAAGAAGGTAGAAGGCGCAAAGATCGCACTCCTCAACACTGCTATCGAACTTAAGGAAACAGAAGTCGATGCAGAGATCTCCATCACATCCCCTGACCAGCTCCAGTCATTCCTCGACCAGGAAGAAGCAATGCTCAGAAACCTTGTGAACAGCATTACCGAAAGTGGTGCAAATGTCGTATTCTGTCAGAAGGGTATCGATGACATGGCACAGCACTTCCTTGCAAAGGCAGGTCTCTTTGCAGTCAGGCGTGTCAAGAAGAGCGACATGGAAAAACTTGTCCGCTCCACAGGTGCAAAACTTGTCACCAACATCGAAGAGATGAACGCAGACGATCTTGGACAGGCAGAACTTGTCGAAGAGAGAAAGATCGGTGGCGACAACATGGTATTCATTACCGGCTGTGTCAATCCAAAGTCCGTGTCAATCCTCCTCCGTGGCGGTACAGAGCACGTGATCGACAACATCGAGAGAGCACTCGAAGATGCACTCCGCGTAGTCGCTGTTGCAATCGAAGATGAAGAGCTCGTCGCTGGTGGCGGAGCACCTGAAGTAGAGGTTGCACTCAGACTCAACGAGTACGCAGCAACACTCAGCGGTAGGGAACAGCTCGCAGTCAAGGCATTCGCAGAAGCACTCGAGATCGTCCCAAGGACACTTGCAGAGAACGCAGGACTTGACCCAATAGACATGCTTGTTGAACTGCGCTCACACCACGAGAAAGGCATAAAGACCGCTGGTCTTAACGTCTACACCGGCACTGTCATCGACATGTGGGAGAACGGCGTTGTTGAGCCTCTCAGGGTAAAGACCCAGGCGATCAACTCAGCAGCTGAAGCATCAGTCATGATCCTCAGGATCGACGACATCATTGCATCAACCAGAGCACCACCAATGCCAGAAGGCGGTATGGGCGGTATGGGTGGCGGAATGCCTCCAATGATGTAAATTCAAAAAATACTAAACATAAGGGCGCATTTTGCGCCCAACAATTCTTTTTATAAATACAAATTCTCACTTACTATTTCTCATAAAATAATTACCCATATTTTTTGGAGAGCAAAAGCTACACAGCCCTGGCCATCAACAAAATATCAGATAAGTTATTGACCGACCTCTAATTCGATGCCGATCGGACAGTGGTCAGAACCCATAACATCCGGCAGTATGTAAGCTGAAGTTATCCGATTTTTCAGGCTCTCGCTTGCAAAGAAGTAATCTATTCGCCAGCCAACATTACGGTCCCTTGCACGCGTCTTCTGGTCCCACCAGCTGTATTGTCCTGCCTCCTGATTGAACATCCGGAAAGTGTCAACATAGCCCCGGTCCAGGAAAATATCGATCCATGCCCTCTCCTGAGGAAGGAAACCTGATGACTTCTCATTCTGTTTGGGTCGTGCAAGATCGATCTCTTTGTGAGCGGTGTTCACATCACCACATACAATAACATTCCTGCCTTCATCCTTGAATCCGTCTGCACGTTCCATAAATGCATCATAGAAGTCCATCTTGTACTGGAGCCTTTCATCAGAGGCCTTCCCATTAGGGAAATATATGTTAAAAAGAACGAAATCCTCAAATTCTGCGATCAAAGTCCTGCCTTCCACATCAAAGCGCTTCTCACCGAGACCATATTCAACATTTACCGGAGGAAGTTTCGTATAGACCGCAACACCACTGTAACCTTTGCGTTCTGCCGAAAAGAAATGAGGAATGTAGCCATCAATATGTCGCAGATTCGTAGGAAGCTGCCTTTCTTGTGCTTTGATCTCCTGAAGACAGAGTATATCAGGTTGAGATTCAGCCACCCATTCCAGAAAACCTTTCTTCACCATGGACCTTAAACCATTCACATTCCATGACATAATATTGATAGAACCCATTTTAATCATCCTCATTTTCAGGCGATGCCCGAGAAGGTCTTGCCAGCATGACCTCGGTGGATTTGATGATTGCAAACAGCTCATCCCCTTCCTTTACATCGAGTCTGTCAACAGCCTCTGCCGTTACAATGGATGTAAGAATTGCAGGATCCACTTCGATCTTCACCTTAGAGACAATGTCACCTTTCTCAACTTCGACCACCCTTCCGATCAATTTATTGCGGGCAGACAGTTTGAAGGCAATGTTCTCCCATGAGGTGTCATCACCAACCGTTTCATCAATGTATGTACGACTTGCCTCGTATTCATCGATCAGTTGTTTACCATACTCAGTCAGGAAAGTACCCTGGCCCTTTCCACCCCTGACAGTGTAAACGACCTCCTGGTCCCCCCGTTCATTCATTTTCTTCAGGATAAGCCAGGCATGTTTGTAAGACATCCCGAGTTTTTTACATGCTTTACTTAAAGAACGTTCCTCATCAATGGCTTTGAGCAAATTAACCTTGCCAGCACCGATTATATGCTTCCCATCTTCTGTAAGCCATACTTTAGTTCTTGTCTCCAACGTCCTACCCCCTTCATTCAAGGCACTTGAGAATATCTTCCGGCTGGTATCTTGGTTTCACGATACGCGTACGACCACGAGTACCTTTGCCGGAAAAATCAGTGCTAACATAGCGTGCATCATTGAGCTTGTTGACCATATCATAGAAACGAGTGTATCCAAGACCGGTCTGTTCATGGAAAAGCTTGTAGAGCTCACCGGTCTGGCATTCCCTTTGCTTTGCGATAAGCTCGAGAAGTGTTCGCTCATCGGGTGTAAGGGACATAATACTCCTTCCAAGATGCAATAAACGGGAATTTTCATACGCACTTTCCACATCTTCAATAGATATTGTCCTGCTGGCTCGCCTTTCGGCATTCAGGCCCGAACGTTTCAGAAGATCTATGCCCACCCGGAGGTCACCGGTCATATCAACGTATCCCACAATAGCATCCTTTACTTCATCCGATACGACATTAGGGAAGAATGCAAGATCGATCCTTCTGCCAAGGATATCCTGAAGCTCATCATACGCATACCTTGGGAAAGCGACCTCTTCCGGCAGGAACACCGAGTTCACCTTCGGGTCGAACTGGTAAAGCTTTCCGGTATCACTCACGATAGCGATCACACCAACCTTTGCTCCCGGGAACTGTTCGTGGGCCCTGAGCATGGAATACATGACATCGTCAGCATTTCCTTCATGATAAAGATAATTGATATCATCAAGGCAGACAACCAGCGTCTTCTCATTTTCTACAAGGAAGTTCATTACCTTTTCAAAAAGTTTCCTGAATGCAACTCCTGATGCAGGAGGAGATACTTTGAAAAGCGCCTTGTAGACCCTCGCAATAACAGCAAACTTCGTGGAGTCCATCTGGCAGTTCACTTTTACGAAAACCACATTTTCCGAGTGTTTTTTCATCTCCCCGAAAACCTTCATGACCGTCGTTGTCTTTCCGGTACCCGGTGGTCCACTAAGAAGGCTGTTGATAGGACGCATTCCCCGAAGAGCAGGGCGCAAACTGTACATAAGGGATTGCATCTGTGTTTCACGGTGCGAGAAATGATCAGGAAGATGGTCCAGTTCAAGAACACTACCATCCCTGAAAATGGTCTCGTCCCACATCAGCATATCCTTATCCATATACAGCATCTCCTCAATAAATTCTAATACAATAATTGTGAAAATACATAATAGCCTTTTGCTTATGGAACCTCCATTGTTATTTTTTAAAAAAAAGTGGAGCGGGATATGCAATTAAAAAAACGTTTTTAAACACATGGGAATAAATATAAAAGCATTGTGGGAATTGCTTATATATAAGCTAACATATGAGGAGATACGATGTTATGACATGCAGAGGAAGACCAAAAAGCCCCAGAAGGGTCAAATGCAACCCGGAAGGATTCTATTTTAAGCCACGTGGAGTTGCACTTTCGGAGCTTGAGGTAGTCTCCGTTGCAGTGGAAGAGCTGGAAGCATTAAGGCTTGTGGATTACGAAGGACTCCAGCAGCAGGAAGCAGCAACACAGATGGGGATCTCAAGGCGTGCATTCTGGGAAGATCTTAAGAGTGCAAGAAAGAAGATAGCCTTTGCATTGACCACAGGAAAGGCAATAGAGATCAAGGGCGGAAACTATGTCAGCATCACAGACCAGAACGAAGAGAACTGAACTCTGGTAACTCAAAAATAATCACAGGAGATTTAAAATGGCATCCAATATTCAATCACCGGAAAGTCTGCTTAACGCAAAGCCAGAAGAACCAAAGCTCGTAACCAATCTTAGAGGTATAAAGAAGAAGATAATGGTCATGAGCGGAAAAGGCGGCGTGGGAAAAAGCACAGTCTCCGCCAACCTTGCTGCCACACTTGCTGACCGCGGATACAAGGTAGGTCTTCTTGACAGCGACATACACGGACCCACAATCCCGACCATGTTCGGAGTTGAAGGTCAGAAACCAACTGTAGGAGAAAAAGGCATTGTTCCTGTAAAGGTCAGCGATAACCTGAAGGTCATGTCCGTAGGACTTCTCCTCGATAGCGATGATTCCCCGGTGATCTGGAGAGGACCTGCTAAGATGAGTGCCATCAAACAATTCCTCGAAGAGGTTGACTGGGGCGTGCTGGACTATCTTATCATCGACCTGCCTCCCGGAACAGGAGACGAACCGCTGAGCATTGCACAGCTCATTGGAAACCTCGATGGTGCTGTCGTTGTCACAACGCCACAGGACGTTGCACTTACAAGTGTCAGGAAGTCACTCAACTTCGCAAACATGATCGAAGTTCCTGTTATTGGAATGGTCGAGAACATGAGCGGTATAATCTGCCCACACTGCGATGAGATAATACACGTATTCGGATCAGGCGGAGTATCAAAGGCAGCAGAGGACTTCGGGGTGAATGTGCTTGGAACATTACCTATCGAAACAGAAGTTGCAGCCACAAGTGACAGTGGAAAGGTCCATGAAGATATCAAAGGCGATTCCGAATGGTATAAGACCTTCAATAAGATCGTTGACGCTGTCGAAGAGTTCGTAAAATAATCACCTCAAGAGGACATTGGCAAGAGATGGTGAAACAACCGTCCCCGATGTCCCCTCACCCTTTTTTATACATTGAACCCACTGCCCGGGCACTATGTTTGATAGCTGGCCTAACTTTTGTTCAGTCCTTCTAAATAGATATTTAAATCTTGACTTCCAAATATTTAGCTATGAGTGGGAGTGGAGATAAAGATGAGATCGATCGTCTTGATTTTAAAAGTACCAATGAACTAATCGATGATGTCCTGTATGACAAGAACTGGCTGATAAGAGAAAATGCCAACACACGACTTAGTCCTTCTGTCATTGACATGCACATTTCATCTCAGCTCAAGAAAATATACGCACTTGAAAAGCTATACTCTAAGGATGTTGCCAATGCACACATTAAGGGTACCATACACATACACGACCTGAGCGATCCATTCAAGCCTTACTGCAATGGTATTGATGGCAGGATATTCCTCATGGACGGACTGAAATTCCCGGACTCCAGAAGTGCTCCTGCAAAACAATTCAATGCAGCCATGTTCCATGCGATGTCATTCATGCTGCATTCCCAGCAGTTCTTCGCAGGAGCCCAGGCTATTGATATGTTCAACTGGCTACTTGCACCGCATCTTCACTATTCGGATATCGATGAAGAGGAACTTCTCCAGATAGTACAGGGATTCATGTTCCAGATGAACCAGTCCAACCGTATCGGTGCACAGAGTGCATTCACAAACATCGGACTTCGTATCAATTGCCCTTCGTCACTTGCAAATGAACCTGCGGTCTATGATGGTAAGTTCATTGACAGGACATACTCGGAATTTGAAGAAGAGGCACGCGCTATCTACAGCGCATTTATGGAGATCGCAGCAAATGGTGATGCTGACGGACTTCCATTCACATTCCCGCTGATCACTACAGCCATAACAAAAGACCTTGACCTTGAAGACCCCTTATGGAAAAAAACGATGTATGCCACGTCTTCCACAGGCGCTCCATATTTCCTGAACCTGACCACAGATTATCTTGAAGAGAACACTGTACAGGCCATGTGCTGCCGCCTTCTTGCAAGACATTCCGGAGGAGTGTGGACAGCTGGCGGAATGGGAAGTGGTTCCAACAAGATAGTAACTGTGAACCTGCCAGGAGTTGCACTTGATTCAGACAGGACAAAAAGAGCAGATGGGATGGAGAGGATCGTAAATGTAGATAGGTTCTTTGAACGGCTGGATGAAGTTCTGGAAATAACAAGGAAAGCTCTGCTCGAAGGACAGGAGATAGTCAGAAGGTCATTATATGAATGGAAGATACTACCCTGGCTTTTGCAAAGAACTGAAAATGACCTCCCTTATTTCGATCCTGATTCGCGGCATCTGACCTTTGGAGTGGTCGGACTTAATGAATGCCTGCTGAACATCACAGGAGAAGGTCTGATAGAGCAACATGAGATGGGAATGAAGATAATTCGCCACATGCTTGCAAAGATAGAGACATACTCAAGGGAAGACGGAATTGAATACACGTTCGAACAGACCCCTGCAGAGAGCACCGCACACAGGCTTGCTATGCTTGACAGGTCCTCCTTCGATGAAAAAGCACACATGCAGGGAAGCAGTCATGATGCATATTACACAAATTCCACACATGTACCTTACAGCTCAAAGATATCCCTGGCAGAGAAGATAAAGATAGAATCAGAGTTCCACCCATATTTTACCGGAGGAACTATCAGCCATATCTGGATGGGAGAAAGTTTTCCCGACCCAGAAGGAATGAGCGAACTGATAAAGAAGCTCTCCGAAACGAAACTTGCATACTTCTGCTTCTCGCCTGACTTCTCTGTCTGTGAGAACAGGCATGTTTCCCGCGGAATGAACCTTGTATGTCCCATTTGCAATAAACCTGCAATAGATCATGTATCAAGGGTTACAGGTTATTTCGGACACGTGAAACAATGGAACCCGGGAAAACAGAAAGAGTACGAAGAACGGCATCGATACAACCTTCATGGTAAAAACACTAAATAATGATGTCAACGTCATCTATCGCATGGAAGATGCAATAGACAGAGCATTTACATGGATATACAAGCAGAATCCATCCAGTGCAAAGGAACTATCACGCCTTGTAACTGCATGTGAACTCTGGAATGTTGAAAATGACTATTCTTCCCGGCTGATGCAACTCAGGAGCGGAACCAACTGGAACGATTCAGTAAGGGAAACAGCAAGAGCCTGTTCCGCGCTTGCATCATCAGACCCCGGATCACCAGACATTGATCTTGAAGATAGCTCACAATGGCTTACCTCCAGAAAGGAAAGCAACAGCTCGTGGGAAAATGATGTTTACGATACCACTTACGCATTAATGGCCCTGGCAGACATGGGCATCCACGACCCAGATGGCTGCAGGTGGCTTGTGGAGAACTATAACGAGAAATGGGAACACGTGGGAACGACATCACTTATCATTACTGCCCTGATCGAACAGGATCATCTGATTGAAGAAGACCTTTTTGCCGATTTCATCAACGAGCATGCAGAATGGATACTATCAGAGAGGAACGAAGACGGTGGCTGGAAGTTCATCTCCACAAGCAATCTCGTGATCCAGGCATTATCGACCGCGGGGTATAAAGAAGAGCTTGAAGCGTCTAAAAAGTGGCTCCTATCCAGACAGAATGCTAACGGATCATGGGGGAAAAGTGAAGGAGAC
Source organism: Methanococcoides methylutens (assembly GCF_000765475.1). NCBI lineage: Archaea > Methanobacteriati > Methanobacteriota > Methanomicrobia > Methanosarcinales > Methanosarcinaceae > Methanococcoides > Methanococcoides methylutens. Next base: position 351,344 of record NZ_JRHO01000009.1, on the reverse strand, counting down.
GTTACAGCAACTGCACTTTCACTTATCACATTAGGATCTTTAAAGAATGATAGAATATATTAACAAAAAGACAGATTAATAAAGCAGCTGATAGGACATATATTGCAGGACAGGACCGATCCGCCTTTAAGATCATGGATGTGGAACATAAAATGGATAAATTTGTCAAATACCACGCAGATACAAATACTTACATTATTCGCAGGAAAGCATTTTTCGAAGATAGTGTCAGGCTCGATGGGAATGTGATCATCGGTTCAGGCGCGAACTTCTGGAAAGACCTCGAGGTAAGTGGTTCACTTGAACTTGGCAAGGCATCCCTTGTCAAAGGAAATATCAAAGCATCTGATGCCCTGATAAGCACACGCTGCGAGATAGGAGGAAATGTTGATGTTGCACACAACCTTACAATGCTTGACAATGTAAAGGTCACTGGTCATGCAATATGTGGCAATGAGATGTCCATACGACCGGGATGTGAGATCACTTTTGCAAAAGCAGATACCGCCCTTGAACTCATCGGAAAAGTAGACATTAAAGAAATAGAATCCGGAACAAAGCTTATTGTTCGTTCCGACATGTAAAATGGAAAGCTCACATTCTTTGCATCAGTCACGTCTTTCTTCTGCCAGCATCCTGAGAAGCTGGTGACGCAATTCATTTGCTTCAGAACTTGTCCTGTCACGAGGTCGTGGTAGATCCACATTTATGACCTTTTTGATCTTGCCCGGCCTTGCAGTCATAACAACGATCTTGTCTGCAAGGAATACAGCCTCATCCACACTGTGAGTAACAAACACAATAGTGATCTGATTTTTGGCCCATACATCGAGAAGTTCGTTCTGCAAGGTATTCCTGGTCTGTGCATCCAGTGCACCAAACGGCTCGTCCATAAGAAGTACCTTGGGCTCATTTGCAAGAGCACGTGCAATTGCAACTCTTTGACGCATTCCACCTGAGAGTTCATATGGATAGCTGTTCCTGAACTGCTCAAGACCAACGAGTTTCAGGTATTTTTCCGCCCTCTCAAGAGACTCACCTTTGCTCATCCCCTGCATCTGCGGACCGAATGTTATGTTCTGGATAACCGTACTCCAGGGGAACAATGAATACTCCTGAAATACCATACCTCTCTTGGAATCAGGAACTGTGATCTTTTCACCGTCAAGGGTTATCTCACCGGAATCCGGGAACTCAAGCCCGGCAATGGTCCTCAGAAGTGTTGTCTTTCCACAACCGGAAGGTCCGATGAAACAAACGAATTCTTTGTCCTTGATCTCAAGGTTCACATTATCAAGTGCAAGTGTATCTTCACTATTTTCCTTTTCAAATGCCAGTGAAACATCGGATACTTTTACTTCACCCATTATACCACGACCCCTTCACGCCATTTAAGCAGACGCCCATCCACATACCACCTGAACATCCTGTCGATCAGAAGACCCAGGAAACCGAGGATCAACATGTAAACAAGTACAAAGTCCATCTGGTGCAGGTAATAGTGCCACCATATCTTGTAACCAAGACCACTGCTGCTCACTCCGAACATTTCCGCAGCTACAAGACACATCCATCCAACTCCCATCGCTATGCGAATACCAGCCGCAATTGAAGGCAACGCTGATGGGAAAGCGACATGGCGGATAAGAGATCCGCTTTTCATGCAACCAAGGACTTTTGCAGCTTCCACATAGACCTTTGGAACGCTTTTGAAACCATCAAAAGTATTGATGATAATCGGGAAAACAGCGCCTACAAATACTACAAATCCTGCGGAAATGTGTGTAAGCCCGAACCATATGATAGCAAAAGGTATCCATGCAAGAGGTGGAATAGGCCTTATAATTTCAATGATGGGGTCTAAAGCACGATTTACAGTCTTGAACCAGCCCATTGAGATACCTATGGGTATCCCTATGACCAAAGCTGAAACAATACCAATTCCGAAATGCAACAGACTTATAGCAAGGTCAGTGAACAATGCTCCGCTTTCTATAGTCTTAAAAAAAGCAAATAGAACATCAGTAAAGCTCGGAAGCTTGAATGGATTAGCAACAATATAGTCAGCCACCAGTTGCCACACAATGATAGTAATAGCAAGAGAAAGTAGTTCTATACCCCTGCCTGAAATTCTTTTTGTGCTGTCTTTACTCATGTTGCCTCCGGATGACTGAGGGAATTAACCCTCAGATCCGGCAATATATATTTTGTTCATTAATGTATGTTTCTATTTAGTCTTCAGACACAGCTTCATAGAAGCTCACATCAAACATGTCTTCTGCTGTAAGCTCTGCATTAATGAATCCAAGTTCATACTGTATGTTTGCATATTCAACTGTTGAATCAACAAGCGGACGTGGATCTGCAGACCATACGCCATCCCACTCCTCAAGGGATTCAAGGACTATCTCCTGATCAGCGGTAAGCTTGGTACCATATGTTTCTGCAGCTTCTTCAAGATTTGCAGAATCATATTCTACAGCCTTAATGTGTGTCATGACTATCTGTTCGACCATTTCAGGGTTGTTCCTGATAAGGTCACCACTTACAACCAGTACACAGCATGGGTGATCCGGCATGATCTCACCTGATGCAACGACAGAGCGACCATTTCCTTCTGCTTCAATGAAAGTTGGAGAAGGATGTGGAAGGAATACACCATCTACCTGGCCTGCTGCAATAGCTGCTTTAGCAGGTCCCGGTCCCATAGCCTTTATTTCAAGATCATTAACAGGATCAAGGCCATTCTCAATAAGCCAGTTCCTCAAGAGTGTATCCTGAATGGTTCCTGGCGGAAATGTCGCAATGGTCAATCCTTTGAGATCTTCAGGACTTTCATAAGGAAACTCAGGTCTAAGTACAAGATCGGAACCCTGTGTGTTGACTGCTGCAACGATCTTGGCATCCAGACCGGTAGCAAGTGCAGAGATAACAGGAGCTGCGCCCACGTAAGCAACATCAAGCTCACCTGCGAGCATTGCCTGCATCTCAGGAGCACCGGTTGGGAACTCGAACTCGTTCACTTCCTCAACACCAAATGGTGCAAGGTCTTCAGCCCACCAGCCTTTCTCCATAGCGGTCATGTGGGAGATCTGGTGTGTACTTGGCTGATAGCCAATATTGATCTCTGTGATCGCGGCATCTTCTTCAGGTGCAGAAGTACACCCGGAGAGGAATACAGCTGCAACCAGCATAATAGAAATGAATGCAATTGTTGTGATTTTCAAATAAAAACCTCCTGACGAATTATGATATTAATCTTAGTAACATTGTATTTCGTCTAAATGTTCTATTTATATCTTACCACATATGCCCTCATTATGTCCTAAAAGTATTAATACGAAGTGAAATATATCCTTTATGGAAATTGGATTGTAGCGGAGGAGTGAATATTAGCGTTGCGAATAAAGTGATTGATGCTGCTTTTGAATCGGATGAGGCTTTTCAGAACACGCTTTTGAAAGTCATAAAAGAAGACCTTGAACTCACAGCAATAGAGTTCTCAGAATATGCAAATATTCCCCCAAGCACGCTTTATAAGCTGATGTCAGGAAACAGGGAACCGAACATGAGGACACTTCGCCAGATAGTGAAGACTATCCGAACGATAGAAGGTTCCGAAAAAGGAGATTTCATTGCAGTCATAGCTGCACGTCCTGTTCTGGACACCATAAATGAAACAAAGAGAAAGATCTCCGGCAACCTTTGTACGATCAGAGAATACTCCGCCACATCAATGGAAGAAGCCATCATTGCTGCCGTGCGTGCCGAAAGGGAAGGTGCTAAAGCACTTGTGTGTGCACCTATCGTCAGCACAACTGTTGAAAAGATAATTCGCATACCTGTTGCAACCATCATGCCAAAGAACAGTCTTATAGAGGCTATCGAAACAGTAGCACGTAAGATCGAATGAGTGATCTTACACTATTTCTTATTTTATTTAAAGATCATTGGTTTTGACCATTCGACCAGCCATAGGTCTCCAAATATAGAATAAATCAGCATAGACATAATAAAAATAAAGTAAAAAAGAAAAGAGATGCTGACAGCCATATCCTGCCAGCAGCTTATCGGACCAGTTGGTCCAAATTAAATTATTCCTTACCTCTTGAAAGCAGGTTGGATATCTTCTCAGAAAGTGCAGCCATTGCCTCACTTGCCTTTGGACCTGCAGTCTCAACTGTCCAGCCACCTGCTGTGAAGAGATATGCTGCACCACCAAGGACTGCTACCGCCAAACCACCAAGCAGGTAAACTATTGTACCCACACCTTCAACTACTTCGAGGGTTGCAGTCATTCCTCCAACCTTCACAAGATAGCTGCCAGGTTCTCCGGCAGTGTAATCGAAAGTCACTTCTGTGGATTCATTGATACCAAGAGTGATCTCCTGGAAATCTGTCACATTATCGTTGACATTCAATTCAAGTGAGTAACTGCCTTCAGCATTACCATTGTTCACAGCATTCAATGTGATCTCCACGTCCTTGCCGGACTTGACCTCAATTGGATCAAGTACAAGATCACTGAATTCGAACTTTGCCTGCATTTCCTTAACCTCGATGTTCAGTTCGGCATCCAGGAAACCGGACTTTTCAGCAACGATTTTGTGCATACCAGGCTCAGTAATAACATCTGTTACAATACCATCACTACCAGTCTGCCCGATGGTCTTACCATCAAGGGAAATTCTGACATCCTCCATTGGATCTCCACCAATAGCTTTCACGATGGTGAATGTTACAAGGTTACCTCCATAGATGACCTCAGGAGTGACTTCAATGCTCATCTTCCTGCTCAGGTCGTCAGGTGATATTACCTCGACTTCAGCAGTTCCGGTAGCATAGCCATCTTTCTCAGCAGTTATATCGTAGGTGCCATCAGAAACGAACTCATATTCCACTATACCTTCATCATCGGTGGTACCAAGGATAAGGCTTCCTGCTTTGACGGTTGCATCACTGACAAGAGAACCACGTGATGTTACAGTTATGACTAACTCATCGCCTTCTACAGCAACTTCAGGATCAACCTCAACATCAAGAGCCTCATCCGGTTCAACGGTTACCTCGACGAATGGGTAGTAGCGAAGAGTATTGGAGTCTGCAACCTTGAACTGGATATCACCCATGATCTCGACCTCATCACCATCAGAAAGCGTGATTTCATCTTCGTTTTCCATTTCAATGATATCATCCTCAATGTTAGAAACTTCCATTTCACCAAAGTCATCACCCTCTTCGATCTCAAGATAATCTTCGGAGATCTGGAAGATACCTTCGACAAAGACAGCTGTTGACTCACGGCCACTGAAGATCTCATCGAAATTGATGACAATTATAGGCACATCTTCGGCATCACCCATATCTTTGTCATAAATGTAAGGAGTTCCGGAAGACAGAATGTCCTCATCTACCTCATCGCCATCCTGTGACAGCTTGACATAGACTCTGTCACCATTTATATCGACTTCAATAATTTCCAGTGCATATCCCTCTTCCAGAATTAAAGAGGAACCACCATAAACAGACTTCTTGTCATCGTCATCGATCAGGACCTTGGAAAGCATACCTTCTTCCATCAGGCTAACTTCATCGAAACCAGATTCAAAGGCATCATCAGGATAACCGGCAAAATATTTCTCTGCCATGAAACCAATGACCTCATATTCACCCCATGAACCATATTCAAATGAAACATTGTCCGGTCTTGTTGTATAGGTCAGGTTGCCTTCCTCAATATCGTTTCCGTTAAGACCAAGCACTTCAAGTGATTCGGTACCTATACCTTCATCGATATTGTAGTAGAAGCCTTCAAAGTTCAGAGGGGTCCATTTGAAAACATCATCCACTACAACAGTACCTCTGAGTTCATAGGTTCCGGGTTCAGACATGTCCACAAATGGTGCAAATCTCAAAGTGCCACTATCAGCGACAATGAACTTCAATTTGCCCATGATATCAACAATGTCACCTTTGTCAAGAGAAATGTCCCTATCATTCTCCATTGTGATAGAATTAGGTCCAATGTCATCTATTGTCATGTCTCCAAAGTCATCGCCTTCATCGATCTCCAGATAATCATCGGAGATTTGGAAAATACCTTTAATAATTATAGCTGTAGATTCCCTCCCACTGAAGATCTCATCGAAGTAAACAGCAATTATAGGTACATTATCAACATCATCAAGATCTTTATCATATACGTATGTGGAACCTGAAGAAAGAATATCTTCATCGATCTCATCGCCATCCTTTGATAACTTGACATAGACACGATCACCGTTTATGTCGACCTCAACAATATTCAGAACATACCCTTCTTCAAGGACAAGGCCTGCACCCGAATAAACAGTATCCTTGTCATCAGTATCTATCAGGACCTTTGAAAGCATACCTTCTTCCATCAGGTTAACTTCATCAAACCCAGGTCCAAAGGCATTGTCAGGATAACCGGCAAAGTACTTCTCTGCCATGAAACCAATGACATTATACTGACCCCATATGCCATTATTCTCAAAGTCCGTATCGAAAGCACTTGTTTCATATGTGAGATCACCATCGTCAATTTTCCTGCCAATGTTCTCCATAGTCATTGATTCGGAGCCTTTACCCGTATCAAGATCATAATAGAAGCCGGAATAGCTCAGATAATTCCAAGTGTATTTGTCTTTAGATTGGATACCTTCTTCCCAGATACGATCACCTGAATAGAAATTTGCCACTTGTACAGTTACTGTTGAAGAATCGGTGTCAATTTGATTACTACCATCAGATGCCTCGAAATAATACTCATGGTCACCGAGATCCAACGATGAGGTGTTGTAAGAATACAGTATACCATCTTCAGGGTCATTATCATCCATTTTGGTCATATCATGGTCGGTGCCCTCAATATAGACCTTTACATAATCTGCTGGATCGTTATCAGAATCAACATATGTCACATTGAAAAAGAACGTAGAACCTTCGGATTCATCTGGAACTCCGCTAACACTTTCATCCTCAAGTGTGGGTTCGTGATCTGTTGATAATGTTGAAAATGAGAAAGAACCATAGGTTATCTCAGAAGAATTTGGATTTCTGGTAGCGAAGCTGTAATCATAGTTATCTTCCGGGAAAGTATCGTTGTAGTAATATACAACTCCTCCTACATAATCTGTTGAAGAATCAAGAGGATCCATGTCATGAGGTGTTCCCTCAATTACAACTCTCACATAAGTAGGAGCTTCATCCTCAGCATCTGAATAAGTGATCCTGAAAGAAAACTCTGTTGAAGGAGTTCCTGAGTCTGATGGCAAAAGATCTTCATCACTCAATACAGGATTAGCATTGGAAGTAGGATCAACGGTCCAGTCCCATGAAAATGGAACAGATTCACTTCCATTGGTTGCTATTGCAGTTACGTTGTAAGTACCTGCAGGAGCAGTATTGTTAGTGTAAGAAGCAAAAGTCACGTCAGAATCTGTTTCTGATCCAAGAACAACTCCATCAATAAGCCATTCTACAGTAGCAATTCTATTGGTAGTTATGTTGAATATCTGAGAATCCCCCTGCTGAGTTGATACTGAAGAAGAAAGAGGATTATGATCAGTAATATCCAAAGGTTCTGAAATTATCAATGTATCAGGATAAGCACCAGTAACTACATCAGTTCCGTTAGCTGCGTCATAGCTAAATGGATATGAACCTGCAGCAAGTGGCCCAATGGTAACAGCATACTCTTTCCCATCGCCACTCGTAGTATGATCGTCTGAATCAACAGCACTCATAAAATGCTCAGTACCGTCCAAAATTAATTTCACATAATCTGCGGAATCATTCTCAGTATCTGTGAAAGTAATTCTATATTCTAAAGTATCAGAAGTCGATCCTGTAGTGGGACTCACTGGATTGTCCAGTGATGTGGCAGCCATCGCCACCCCACAACTCATCCCAACGATGAGCAAACTCATTAATAATAATTTTAAACCTTTATTCATAGTTTAGTTCTCCAAATATTATATGATTATATGTTATCAAATCTTCCTAAATGCACATAACCTTTTCGATATATCGAAACTTCTGCATCCTCTCTGTTTATCATAGTTATTAAAGTGTCATCAGTAACTTCGCCTACAACATTTAAATAACAAACGGATTTAGCGGCTTCCACCATCGAAGGTGATACCGTGAAAAGCAACTCGAAATCTCCGCCTGTGTAAAGGGCAAGTTCAAGGGCATCATCTTCACCGACAAGAGAACAGACCTCATCATCTATCGGGAGCTGGCCCTCATATATCCTGAATCCAATGCCGTTTGAATCCATGAGATCGTAAAGAGACATTGCAAGGCCATCGCTTGTATCCATCATAGAAGTAACCGCACCGGTCTTTGCAAGCTTTTGACCCTCATCTGTCCGGGGAACCGGCTCAAGTAATGTGTTCAGAAGTTCATCGCTGACATCAAGGTCATGCTGTATCGCCAGTAGTGCAGCACCTGCCGAACCTGCGTTTCCTGTAACACAGACAAGGTCGCCTGGCTTCGCCCCGGTTCTTCTTAAAAGGTGTTCTTTTTTTACCATCCCCAGAGCAGTTCCTGTGATGGTCAGCTCGTCGTGGAGATCGATGTCACCACCGATGACCGATGTATCACAGAACTTTGCACAGGCATCCATGCCACGGGAAATATCTTCAGCATCTCCAAGCTGCATATCTTTCGTAACTCCCAGAGCAGAAAGGAAACCCATAGGTTTTGCACCCATGGAGGCCACATCGCTCAGGTTGACAGCAGCAGACATCCAGCCGATCTGCCAAGGGGTCATAGCAGCAGGAAAATCAGTCTTCAGATGAAGCATGTCCGTTGTGATGACCATGCAATCCTCATCCGAGATATCCAGGACAGCACAATCATCCTTTCCTGCGCCTGCCATGATGGAGCCACATTCATCCTGGCTGAAGATACCGCATAGTCTGGAAACAAGTTTGCGTTCAGCTATGTCGGAAATAAGATCAGACCTATCCATGGGATACCTTATAGTTTTAATATTTATTAGCAATGTGGTTAAAAAGAAGGGAAAAGAAAGAATTATCGCCATACCCTTCTCTTAACAAAAATAGCTGCACTGCCGACAATGGTCACGAATATCAATATTGGAAGAGCGATTCCAATAAAGATGATGATACCATTGACGCTGGCTATGAAACCACGCACTGAATCGGACAGAGCATCACGAAGTCCCCATGAATGAGTAATGTTGCGAGGCTCGGAGACACTTACAGATATGGTAGAGAAATCGATCCTGTCGTTAAGATAATTGAGCCTTCCTGTGAGGCTTTCGATCTCACCGCGAACACGACCAAGTTCTTTTTCCACTTCAAGAACCTCTTCCACGGTGGTAGCCATATCAAGGATCTCCTGAAGACGTTGTTCCTGCTTCTCCATGTTCGACAGGCGTGCCTCCACATCGATATATTCCTCAGTTACATCGACACCGCTGGTGCTCCTGGAGGTCACCTTCCCGAGAGCTTCGATCCTGTCAAGTACAGTATCATGATCAGCTGCCGGAACACGTATGGTGATGTATCCGGACATGCTTTCACTGTCCCCGTAGTAAGTATCATAGACAGATGAAGAGGAAACATAGCCATCATATTCAAATGCTATATTGCCAATTGAATCAACTGCTTCCGGAGCATCCTTTACTTCAAGGGAAACATCAGAAGTAGTTATCACCTTGCGTGTTATGCTGCTTCCTGTGGATTCCCCGCTGTCCGCTACATTTAAAGAGCTGTCATCAGAATCATACCAGGCCTCATCTGCACTCAGTTCGGCCATCTTGTTCCCAAAGGAAAAGCTTTCTTCCTGTGGTGCATACTGAGTATTGCTGTCAGTTGACATGCATCCTGCTGCAATAACGCAGGTGAGCAGGAAAATAAATAGTAATGGATATGTTCGCTTCATGTTGCTATGCTCCTATAACATTATAAATAAAGCTATAACGCGAACATATAAAGTTTTTACTTAAACTTCAGATTGATTCGAAGTTAACCTGTTCGTTGCCACCTTCTTTTGTCCTGACCCATACATTGTCGACAAACTCATGGGCACGTCTGGCAAGTTCCAGCATCTCATCGCGGGAAAAGGGTGTAATGTCACGCAGGTCCTCCCTCATTGAGTGAGCTGGCTGACCCTGCTGGATCACATAAGGAACATTCGAAATTGAAATATACGGAACAATAGAACTTGCGATCGCTGCGATGTCATCAGGATCACCCACAAAACCACGTATTGCAGTGGTGCGCAGTTCATATTCCACTTCCCTGTCAGTTACAATGGATATTGTCTGCTTTACCTTTTCCACAACTTCAGCAGGATCAGGAACAATAGCATCATCACCAAAACCGATGGCTTTGCCATACATCACAGGATCGTCCAGTGGAGCCTTGACATCAATAAAGAACTTGTCAACAAGACGGCCATCGATCAGTTCATCAACCACTTCCGGATAGTAACCGTTCGTATGGATACCCACAAGCAACCCTTTTTTCTTTGCATAGGCAGCCAGATGCATTACCGCTTTCTTTTGCACAAGCGGTTCACCGCCTGAAAACACGACGCTACTCACAAAGAGTGAGGAAGAATCGATCTTATTCTCAAGTTCCTTTGTATCCACCATATCAGAACCTGTAAGGATCTCGTAGTTCTGGCAATAGGGACACCTGTAAGGACAGCTACGTAAAAAAAGAACGACTGACGCCTTTCCGTGCCAGTCAACGGTTGATATGGGGATGATCTCCCCAAAATTCACTTTCATCAGATACCAGACATCCGGCACATCAGATCATATCAGCTGAAGCGTAACGCTTACGGTCTTCCAGCTCCTGTCTCTTTGCAGCATTCCAGCCACCAACAGCCTGAATGTATCCGGTGACCCTTGAAAGCTGTTCAACGTGATCTGAACCACAGTTCTCACAGGTATCCTTGAGGCCTGCCATCATATGATAGTCATCCATACAAACGGTCATATCCTTGGTGAATGCAAAGTATCCCACCTGGGTGTTCCTTGCAATGTTCATTGCAAAATCCTTCAGGCCCTTTGCATCAGGTGAACCCTCACCCATCCAGATGTGCATGATATCTCCACCATCAACGATAGGGAAGAACACATGTTCGATGTTGATCCTGTCAACTAGAGAAATATCGGCCCCAGGTGGTACGTGAGTACCGTTAGTATAATAGACCGGCAGGTCGTGAGTTTTCTTTATACCATCTACTGCTGCCTTGACATCGCCTTTTGCAACGGTGAGTACCTTTTCACTGTATTCCTCATGCAGCATATCTGAGACTGCGAACCTCTGGCCGGTAGTCTCTGCAGGAGTCCTTGCAAGAGCGATCTCCATACCATATTTCTCCGAAAGTTCTCTTCCATACATCTCCATCTCTGTCATGGCACGAATAGCAACCTTGAAAGCTGCCTTTGATTGATGCATCTGGGAACCTGTGTGGTACTGGACCATCTCATTAAGGCCTACAACACCGATGGTGAAGACCAGCGAATCAATATCCACCGCAATTGCACCTTTCTTACCGCTTATTGGGTCCTTTGGCTGCTGTGTTGCAAATGGCATCCTGCCATTGTCAATGATAGGTGTCATCCACTTGACCTTTGTCTGGAACACTTCCATTGCCTCATCCATGAGGTGCTTCAGGTGAGCGAACAGTTTCTGGTCATCACCATCTGCCTCATATGCAGCCCTTGGACAGTTCAATGAAACTACCTGCCAGGAACCCATTGAGAAATGTTTTCCGTCCCTGAAGTACATCTTATCCTCGAACTCAGCATCATCTTCCGGAGTTGCTGAGAACTGGTATGCACAACACTGGTAACAGGATATGCCCTCACCTGCTCCCCTGTATTCAGGAAGCTGGTTGTCAAAGTACGGAGTTCCGTATTTTGCGGTCAGTTCAAAGGTCATGGTGTACAGTTCATCATAGGTAGGAAGGTCCGGATTTGCACGGTTGAACATCTCATCCTCTGTCATGAAATCAGGCTCAATGGAGATCTCCGGCTTAGGGAAGTTGAATGGTTTTCCCCAGTAGTCGCCTTCCAGCATAACGTTCATAAGTGCCTTGAATCCAAGTCTTACTTCACGCTCATAGTCACCATAGACACGCCTGTCAGTATCATTGCTACCATCCCAGACACGACCCTTGTAGACCACAGGCTTGTCCTTCCACATCTTCGGGACACCTGGAGATAACTGTACTGAAGAGAACACAAGCTGACCACCACGAGCCACCATCATCTGTGTCATCTCATAGACGAACATCTGCATGAGCTGCTCGATCTCTTTGTATGATTTACCTTCGAAATATGGAGCACAGAAGGTAAGGAAATTGTAGAATCCCTGTCCGCCTGCAAAGTTGGTCTGGGCACTTCCAAGAGCCTTGACAGCATGCAGCATTGCAACTTCTGCTTTCATGGAAGGTCCTGCTACGCTTGCCTTTGCACCGGAACCATCAGGCATCAATCCATAATAGAAGAAATATCTCAGATCCCAGTCCTGGCAGAAAGCACGAGTACCAAAATATTCAAGGTCATGAATGTGCAGGTCACCGTTCAGGTGAAGATCTGCAACCTTTGGCGGGAGCAACAGAAGGTACTGTTCCTTTGAGATCTTGTCAGCTTTTTTCTTGTGGGAAGTTTCAGCGTTTTCCTGCAGGTTGGCATTCTCATTTGCCTCAAAGCCTGATCCCTGGTCGATCTCACATGCATCGAAAACAGGAGAGCCCACCCTTGTGGAGACATTACGCCATTCAAGATGTCCGCGCTCCAGCAGGATCATATTTACAAGTTCCCTGATAAGCGGACCTGAGAGGAACTTTATGTTCATACTGCGGATACGCTTCTCTGTTTCCCTGGCAATATCATGAGCTTCATCTTTTGTGATGGAATCGATACCATGATACCACTCGCTCAGCGCAGTTTCCTTCAGTAACTGGTTCACCACGATATTGCGGTCCCAGTTCACCATATGACCATCGGTTGTTCTAACCTTTGGCATTGTTGAGATAAACTGACCGTCAAGTGTCTGCTGCATGGACTGCGGTTCGGTGAGAGGCATCATGTCAGCTCCCAGCTTATCTGCATCCTGATTCTGTTCCTTTGTACCCACTTCTATTTCCCCTTCGGGATCATCGATAAGCTTTGTATTAGATGACAAATGATCACTTCCCTTATAATATATCTTTTAGTGAATCGAGGTTCACGCCTTCGCTGTTAAAGAGCTCATCATATGTCAGGAAATCATCATCTATCTGTAGCACCGGAGCTGTAACTGTGAACACACCGTTAACACGTAACTCTGTCAATGATTCGGGAGTTGACATGTCAGCCTCAGTGAAAGCCACATCGTTTGCTTTTAATACCTTCTTCAGCTGCACACATTTCGGGCATGTTTCCGTTGTATAGATAATAACACCAGGCATATTTCTTCCATCCATTTGATCTTTAAACATAAGCAAGAGACCCAACACACAAACCCCCCATAGCAACTGAAAATTTATAATCGCATCCAGTAGCCCCGGTATAATGCGGGAAAGACCTCTATATGAGTAAACCACTAGTATGGAGTTCTCAGTTAATAATGCTTTTTACACCTACAACTGAATAACAACGTAACATAGTAGATAACAAATGTGGTAACAAATCCTATAATCCATTATTATTATAATGACATGTACCAAACCATGTTTGTTATCAGTACTGGTACTAAATGGGTAAGACTAACTGGAACAACCAGATAAATGACCTTTGCCAAAAGATGTATATCATAAATTCCATAATACCAGATACATCCCACAAGCAGAGGTGTAGAAAATAAACAAACAGCTAGCATCAGGCTGCCATCCCATAGATGAACTTCTGGGAGGCGGATTCGAAGCAGGAGTAGTTACTCAGATATTCGGAGAAGCCGGCAGTGGTAAAACGAACATATGCCTCCAGCTTGCTGTTGAATGTGTTAAGAAGGGGAAGAAAGCGATCTTCATTGACACAGAAGGAATCTCTGCCGACAGGTTCAGGCAAATAGCCGGAGAAAATGCCAAAGAGATCGCACAGGACATCATCATCTTCGAACCCCATAATTTTGAAGAACAGTATTCTGCAGTAAGGGAAACTGAGAAAATAAGCACAGAGAATGTCGGTCTTATTATAGTGGACTCTGCGACTGCATACTACCGGTTAGAACTGGACGATGATGATTCAAGTATCAGGACAAGAAGAGAGCTATCGAACCAGATAGGATTCCTTCATAGCCTTGCACGTAAGCGTGGCATCGTGGTGGTAATAACCAACCAGGTATACTCAGATATCAATACCAATACGCTCAAACCAATAGGAGGCAGCGGTCTTGAACACATATCCAAGACGATCGTCCAGCTTGAAAGAACAGGCACCGGCACACGCCGTGCAAAGCTCTGGAAACATAGATCCCGTCCCGAAGGTACCACCTGCGAATTCACAATAACCGCAGATGGTGTCAGGTAACTTCTTTTTTTAGATCAATGCCGTAGTTACATTCTGGCAATGGTAATGTAACCAGTGTGTCCGACCCTTGAAGTTGAAGGACGTGTGCCGCGGTCTGAGAAGGACATAGCACGCTCAATACATTCAATCGTCCTTACTTCGAAGAAATCAGCTTCATCTATTGCTTTTCTTATCTGTGAGGTCTGCTCAAGGAACGGAGAATAAGTAACAAGGAAACCACCCGGAGCCAGTATAGAAGGAACATGAGGTACAACACTTGCTGAATCAATTGTATCAAGGATCACTGCATTGAACTTCTCGTCAAGCTCTCCGGCCTCATCAACGATATTACCACAGCGAACCTCCACATTTTCCAAACCTGCACGGCGGATATTCTCACGAGCCACATCAACGAAGTCCTCCCTTATCTCAAAGCTCAGTACCCTCTTTGCAATGGAACCCAGATACATTGCAAGAATACCAGACCCGGTTCCCGCATCGAGCACAACGTCGTTCTTGTTAATGCCGGTGTATCCCAGTATCATACCAATATCCTTGGGCATGATAGGTGCGCCAGTGCGCTTTGCATGTCTGAAGAAATCCGGCATCCTTGGAAGCTGAATCACGAACTCCTGACCCATGTGGGAAACCACAGTATCGCCAGCATCTTTTTCCAGAAGCTCTGACATCTCGATCATACCAAAGTCCGTGTGGAACTTTTCATCAGATACTGATGTAATGAATTCCCTTATCTTTCCTCTGTGGCTGGTCTTTAACAGCACTACTTCACCTAATTTCATCTATTTGCACCTGATGTCCTTTTTTTCCTGTCCCTTTGGTACCTTGCCAGAGGAATTGTCACAATATCGCGAGGTATTGAATGTTTGTTCATTGTAAGATACTCGGTCATCATCCCGAACTCACGCCCATAGGAATCAACGATCGAAGCAGCATACTGCACACCTGCATCGGTGAATGCATACTCATAACGCTGCCTGAAGCGTCCGTCCTTCTCAAAGTAGCGCAGGTCCTCGTCCACAATACCCATGGCGACCAGCAGCTGAATGTCCTCATAGACCTTGTTGCTGTAAGGGAAACCGTATCTTGTGTGGAAATCATAGTCGAACAGGTATTTTAACCTGCTGTCCTCCTTGAAGAATGCTACATTCCGATACAGCCATGTAATGTTCCTGATACGTGGAATTGAGATGAAGCCGTCCTTTTCCACCTCGAAAAGCTTGTGGATAGCATAAAGAAGAAGAATCAGACCTTCGATCGGCAGGTACTGGTCACCCCTTATAAAATTCAGCAACCTCGGGGAGAGGTCATCAACAAGATCACGCATCTTTTCTTGTGCGGAGGCCAATTCTGAACCTATAGCTGCATCCGGATGAGTGAAAGCCGTAAGGGACATCTGCCTGGATATAGCACGCACCAGTCCATTGGCAAGAGCCGATTCATCATAGAAGAAATTCTCATGACCACCTGCGATCACCATTGCACTCTTTGGAACACCTGTTGCAATGCTAAGGTCCACAAGCACATCACCTAATTCCTTCTCAAGCCCCTTCTCCAGCATCTTTGTTGCCACACCGTGTTGTGCGATCGTGGAAAGTGCCATCCTTGTTCCGGGAGAGAGCGTCTTTTGATTGAACCTCGCCACAGGAGTATATATCCTGCCATCACGGATATCGCTCAACAGCTTCCTTGCAGCCTCATCGCCATTCCTGCTTATCAGATTGAGCAGGTCAGCATCATTATAACTTGTAAAGAACTCTGCCACCATTTCAGCAACTGCCCCATCCCCAAGTTCTCCCCTCAGTTTTAACAAAGTGTTTTCCAGGGCATTCAGAAGCATCACCCTCACAGACTGTGTGAGAGGGTGATGTATGATAGCAGTGTAGTGATGGGAGCGGGCAATAAGCATGGATTCTACTGCTGCAAGTGTCAGTTCCTCACCGAAACTTCCAGCCTCAGGATCACCAAGGACCACATTATCTCCCCTGATACAGAGACATTGTATGATCTGATCAAGATCGATGAGCCCCAGCGATACACCTGTATGATATGAATCCCTTAGCAAAAAGTCGATCCTGTCTGCATCGATATCACCGGACATTAATTGTGAAAGATACGGTTTTTCAATGGAAACGTCACCTGTGGCAATCTTTGATACCTCGGAAAAGAAATCATAAGGGTCCCGACCAAGCTCATGAGATACAAATCTTGAAATAACAGACGTTCCCGGCAGGACCTTTGAAACGATATGTTTTGTAAAAGCCTCATGAGTAAGGAAGCCTTTGCCATTAACTTTCGGCCTAATCTCAGGATCTCTTTTGAGGATACTTTCCACAGCGTGGGAAAAAGCAGAATGACCAATATCATGAAGAAGGCCTGCAAGCCTGAGTTTCAGTACAGACTCGTCCTCAAGTTCAAGATAATTACCTAAAAGAGATGCTGTGTGCATGGTACCAACGCTGTGCTCAAAGCGTGTATGATTAGCACCTGGAAATACGACATCTGCAAGCCCTAGTTGCTGTATGCCCCGAAGTCTCTGGAACTGTGGAGTATCGATCAGAAGCTGTTCTAATTCGGATAAAATGATAGTTCCGTGAACAGGGTCATGGAACACCCTGGGTTTTGTCATTAGACAATAATATGAAAAGACCATATATAAAAAGAATGTCGGGACTATCCAAAAAAAATTCATTAATTGGAAGATTACCGGAAGAACAAATTGAATACTTTTTTATCCGGAAGTGCCATTAGAGGTCATGAAGTGGTCCACATGAGAACAATAGACTGGAATGATGAAGCCAAAAGTATCACATTGGTAGACCAGACATACCTGCCAAAAGAGCTCAAGATCATTGAATGCGATAACCTTGCTTCAATTTGTGAGGCAATAAGGTCACTGAGGGTAAGGGGTGCTCCTGCACTCGCAGCAGCTGGCGGGTTTGGAATGGCACTTGCAGTAACCCTCAGCAGTGCAACATCCATGGAAATGTTGCTCAAGGACCTGAAGGTCGCTGGTGACACACTCAAAGCAACACGGCCTACAGCGATAAATCTTGCATGGGCTGTTAACAGGATTCTAAAAGCAACAGAAGATGCCTATGACCTTGACAGCATACAGGACATTGTGATATCCGAAGCACTTAGAATTGCAGATGATGATGTGAAGATCAATAAAGCCATCGGAAAGCACGGCCACAGGCTGCTTGAAGACGGTGACAGGGTCATGACACACTGCAATGCCGGCAGGATGGCATGTGTGGACTGGGGCACAGCACTGGGAGTTATCAGATCTGCAGTGGAAAAGGGAAAAGAGATAGAGGTCATTGCCTGTGAGACACGGCCGTTGAACCAGGGTGGGCGTATCACCACATGGGAACTTATGCAGGACAACATCCCGGTCACGCTTATCACAGACTCCATGTCCGGCCATGTGATGAAGAACGGCATGGTTGACAAAGTAATAGTGGGTGCAGACAGGATCACACAGGACGTTGTCTTCAACAAGATCGGAACTTACACACACTCAGTGCTTGCAAGGGAACATGAGATCCCATTCTTTGTTGCAGCACCTGTTTCCACATTCGACCCTAACGGATGGGAAGAGACGGTAAAGATCGAAGAGAGGGATGGAGATGAACTTCGCTACATGGGCGGCGAACAGATAGCTCCGGCGAATGTAAGGGTTTACAATCCGGCATTTGATGCCACCCCTATGGAGAATATTACTGCTATTGTTACTGAAAATGGAATATTCCAGCCACCATTCCTGCTGGATGAAGTAATAATGTAAGCAAACTAACAGCCACAAAGTTTAAAAATTTAAAAAACAATCGGAGAGATTATGGCTAAACAAAAATCTGGCGGAAGCGGACTTATGTCATCCGCGGGTCTTATGAGATATTATGATGCAGATAAAAGAGCAATTCACCTGCAGCCAAAGACAGTTATGGTCTTTGGGGCACTCTGTGGAATTGTTATTCTTGCATTAAGTGCAGGTTTTGGCCTCTGGCCATAACCTAATTCACACTTTTTAGTTTGATTTTTTATATAAGATCAGAACAGCTTTAGAAGCAGCTTTTTTACCCTTAGCCATAGTGTTTACATTAAACTTAGTTTATCATTTAGCTTAACTTCAGTTAGTTAAAGTCCACCTAGTTAAACTTAACTTAAATAAACTATACCTAATCTAACTTAACGTAAGACTACTAATTTAAAAACTGATAAAAAATGTCGGATAAAAGGATGATCCGACTTTAGCCACCACGTGCTTCTTTAATTGCTTTTGCGATCTTTCTAGCAACCATGGTCTTTGGCTCTTCATTATCAACCAGTATACGACCACTTCCTTCCCACCAGGAGCGAGGATATTTTTTTTCGGTCTCTACCTCAGGGTTCAGGTTCAGCTTCTCAGCTGCTTTTGAGAGTTCTCTGAGATCGGGTTTCTCCACAGAACTTTTCCTGGAGATGATCCTGCCACCTTTTCTGGACCTGGACCTGTCCAGGTTTGCCGGCCAGATAACCAGTTTCCCTTTGTCACGCATCATCATGTGGCATAGATTGGAACTCATATAATTTAAACTTGGTCAAATGTCACACCTCAAAAATATAAAATAGTGTCAGAACCCATAGGAAAGCAATTGTAAAAAGGAGATATCAAATGGCATTTTTCGGTACAAACGGAGTAAGGGGCATTGCCAATGAATACATCACACCACAGCTTGCAATAGATGTTGCAAAAAGCCTTGGGACCTATATGGGCTCAAAGGGAATAATCGCTGTAGGACGTGACACAAGAATATCAGGAGATATGCTAAAATCTGCAGCTATCGCAGGAGCACTTTCCACAGGAGTTACGGTCATAGACATAGGCACCGCGCCAATTCCTGCAATACAATACTATGTAAGAGACCATGCTGATGCAGGTATCGGAGTTACCGCATCCCACAATCCCAGAGAATACAACGGGATAAAGCTGGTTGCAGGGGATGGAAGCGAATTCTCACGCGAAGGAGAAAAAGTTGTAGAAAAGATCTACATGTCAAAGGAGTTCTCTACCGCAAACTGGGACAAGACAGGCAACTTCCACATAGACAACAATGCCAACGAATACTACATCAACGGCGTCATAAATTCAGTGAATGCTGAAAATATAAGAGAAAAGAAATTCAAGGTCGTTGTGGATACCGGCTGCGGCGCCGGCTCCCTCACATTACCATTCCTACTCAGGAGACTTGGGTGCGAGGTCATCACACTTAATGCACAAATCGATGGAACATTCCCATGGCGCAACCCAGAGCCTACACCTGATGTCCTGACAGAGCTTGCAGACATCGTGAAGAGCAGAGGTGCAGACATGGGTGTCGCACAGGACGGAGATGCTGACAGGGCAGTTTTCTTCGATGAGAACGGAGATTTCATTGATGAAGAGATCCTCCTTTCCATGATGGCAAAATACATCCTGGTAAATAATAAGGGACCTATCGTTACACCGGTAAGTTCCTCCCAGAGAATGCTGGACGTTGCTGAGGAAGCAGAGGTCGAACTTCACTGGACAGCCGTCGGGTCCATCAATGTGGCAAGAAAAATGATGGAAACAGGCGCAGTCTTTGGAGGAGAGGGTAATGGCGGACTTATCTTCCCGGAGCACCAGTATTGCCGTGACGGCGCCATGGCAGCTGCAAAACTGCTTGAGATAATGGCATCCGGAAAAACATTATCAGACCTTGTGAAAAGTGTCCCTGAATATTTCAATTCCAAGACGAAGATCCGCTGCACCGAACTTCAGGCAGCCATGGAGAGCATAAAGGAACACGTTATGGGTGGAAAATACGAAGTTGATACCACCGATGGTGTCAAGGTCTGGCACGAGGACGGCTGGTTGCTTATCAGACCATCAGGAACCGAACCCATAATACGCATATTCGCAGAAGCAAAAACAAAAGGAAGAGCTGAAGAGCTCATGAACGAAGGTGTGAAACTAGTAGAAAAGTGCAAGGCCTGATAATCAGGCCTTCCCCCTTGATTCGCCACAAACAATACCTGTGGCGATCATATGAGCAATACGCAAGGGTTCGGGAATGTTACCCCTTGTGGAAGACAAACGTACTATCTCACATGCCAGGCAAGCTTCAATGCCTGCACACTGAATGAAAACAGGATTTGAGGGGTCCTTTGATATTGCCCTGATGACCCGACCTGCGCGCATCATCATCTGTAACCGCTTATCGGCATCCGGCAGATGACACAGTGCGCTTTTTATTTTTTCAAAATCCGGAACCTCACGCATAAGGACAATAACAGGGATGCCGGTTTCCTCGTTCAGCTTTACGATGTCCACCGGATTGAAACCAGCGTAGGTGACACCATCCAGCATAATGACCCTTATCTGGTCATAATGCTTGCTGGAAGTAACCATTTCTACGATCCTGTCGGTAGCGTCCATCCCATCCCGGGTGACCTCAGAACGCATTACCCCATCCATCCACTGCCCTCCCCGGAAGAAAGCACCGACTATCAATATATTGTCACGAATCAGTGCAGAATCATCGATGCCGAGTATTCTTATCTCCGGTTTGATATGAAAAGCCAAGCTCACACGACCGATCTGAAAGTGTTATGAGAACATCTGCAATGACTGGTCAGTTATGACATCCGGTGATGACATGACCTTTTCCACAGCTTCGATCAGGTTAGACATACTGATACTGTCATTGTTCTGGCGAACCGCGAACATACCTGCCTCCATGACAATAGCTCCGATGTCAGCACCACTTGCACCTTCAGTTAGTTTGGCAAGTTTCTCATGGTCAACGTTGCCATCAATTGAAAGCAAGTCAGTATGGATGCGGAATATGGTCTCACGACCGACCTGATCAGGAAGAGGGATCTCGATAACACGGTCGAACCTTCCCGGGCGGACTATTGCCGGATCAAGTACGTCCGGACGGTTGGTTGCGGCTATTATGCGAATGTCACCTCTGTTGTCAAAACCATCCATCTCGGCAAGCAGCTGCATGAGAGTTCGCTGCACCTCACGATCTGCACCGTTTGTGTCATTCAAACGCGTAGCAGCAATGGCATCCAGCTCATCGATAAATATGATAGCAGGTGCTTTCTTTCTTGCCATCTCGAAGATATCACGCACAAGTTTTGCACCATCACCTATGTATTTCTGCACAAGTTCAGAACCTACCACTCTTATGAAAGTAGCATGCGTCCTGTGTGCCACAGCTTTGGCGAGTAGCGTTTTCCCGGTTCCGGGAGGACCATAAAGCATTACCCCTTTAGGAGGGGAGATGCCTA
Organism: Methanococcoides methylutens; assembly: GCF_000765475.1. Taxonomy (NCBI): domain Archaea; kingdom Methanobacteriati; phylum Methanobacteriota; class Methanomicrobia; order Methanosarcinales; family Methanosarcinaceae; genus Methanococcoides; species Methanococcoides methylutens. The sequence continues at coordinate 329,518 of NZ_JRHO01000009.1, read as the reverse complement.
TGCGCACAAAGGATTCCGGTCTTGTTAAAGGAAGCTCCACAGATTCACTGATCTCCCGTATCTGGTCATCGAGACCACCTATCTGGGAATAATCTACCTCCTGAGAGTCGATAACTTCCATAGCAGATACAACAGGTTCATCTGATTCGGGAATAACCTCAACAACGGCTAATGTCTGCTGATTCAAAGCTACCCTGACACCGGGAACCAGAACATCCCTATCAAGTTCCAGAGAAGCCTTTACAAGAAATTGTGGACCGGTGCTGCTTCTGATAAGAACCTTATCATCATCAAAAACATCAACCACATTCGCAACTACCAGAGGCACGGATTTCAACTGATCCAGTTCCGTTTGAAGCCTCTGAGACTCACGCTCATACTTGAGCTTCTGGGATTCCATAAAGCGCTTTTCAGACTCCATTTGCCCACATTGCTCTTTCAGGAGCGTGTTGCGAGACTCCAGCTGCTTCATTCGATCCAGCAGATATTTAGAAAAGTCCTCGTCGTTTCCGGAAACGAGATCTCCGGCATTATTACCAATACTATGGAAGCCGTAGTTATCGTTTCTTGGCTCATCATCTATTGTTTCACTCATAGTCCCGAATAATATTTAAGTAGAGACGATATATAGCCCTTTCGTAAAGAGCAATGCAAAGAGCCTTTAAGAGATGATACCAGATGCAATGCGAAATATGTGGCACAGAGATCAAAGGACAGGCAGTAGACGTCACAATTGATGGAAGCCAGCTTAAAGTGTGCAGCAAATGCTCACAGTATGGAACTGCAGTAAAAGCTCGATCACCCGTGTCCAGGAAGATATCACCAGTATCTCCCCAAATAAGAAGAGATGTCCCAAAAAGGACTGGACAAAGACGCGATCCTTTTGCAGAACTTAACGATGAACTTGTTGATGAATACGACAAGCTCATACGCGATGCCCGTGAAAAAAGAGGATGGAGCCAGGAAGTGCTTGCCGCAAAAGTAAAGGAAAAGGCATCACTTATCAAGAAGATCGAACGAGCAGAGATCGTCCCCGAAGATTCTGTAAGGAAGAAGATCGAAAAAACACTTAATATCCACCTTACAGAACGCCTTGGTGAAGGGGAATGGAATGCTGATCGCCTGAACAAAGGTACTACCCTTGGCGATATTGTGACCATCAAGAGAAAATAAAAAAGCAGACTATGGCCATTTACCAATGGCCTTTTTTTATATAAACGGACTAAGCATCAAATATTTCTAATCAGGAAAAGGAAAAAATATGCACCTTACAGACAAGAAGATCGGATTCATAGGCACAGGAAAAATGGGAGAATCCCTCATAAGAGGTATCCTTGGAGCACACAGCGACATCAGCATCTATGCAAGTGATGTCTACGAACCTGCCCTGGAGAAACTTAATAATGAACTTGGCATCAGCGTTTCCACAGATAATGCCCATACCATCGCGAACTCCGACATTGTCGTTCTTGCAATTAAACCACAGATACTTAAAGACATACTTGCACGGATAAAAGATAACATCACATCCGACAAGCTCGTAATATCAATTGCTGCCGGCGTTCCTCTTGCAGCTATAGAAGATGAGTTGAACAGCGATGCAAGGGTCATACGAGTAATGCCAAATATCGCTGCAACAGTCGCTGAAGCTGCATCTGCAATATGTACAGGAAGCAATGCAACCAAAGAGGATGCAGAGGTCGCACTCGATATATTCAGATCCCTTGGAAGTGCCATCGAAGTCCCGGAAAAGCTCATGGACGCAGTCACAGGACTTTCAGGCAGTGGCCCTGCATACATATTCCCTGTTATTGAAGCAATGGCAGACGGTGCAGTCTATGAAGGACTTGACCGTGCAAGCGCTATTACACTTGCAGCACAGACAGTTCTTGGTGCCGCAAAGATGGTCCTTGAGACAGGAATGCATCCTGGAGAGCTTAAGGACATGGTAACATCCCCTGCAGGAACCACGATCCGAGGAATACACACTCTCGAAGAGAGTGGGATCAGGGCTGCTTTCATGAATGCAGTAATTGAGTCATCCACAAGGTCAAAGGAGCTAGGTAAGTAAAGATTACTTTCCTTTGAAGTTATAAAATAATAAAATAAAGAACAATATCCAAAGATTGATATATCTTTATGACCCTATTTATTTTATTAAACTTCAATAAAGTTTATGTGGGGACAAAAAATGAAATCTTTTGCGGTGATTCGGGCAGAGGACCCGAATAAAATAAAAATAGCTTTGCACGATCTTGAACACTATGGAAGTATGAAGTTTGGATCAAATCCAAAAAGGATCGAACCATCATATGCAGATCAGCTTCTTGTAAGCGTTTCGGGAGTACCATTAAAAGCAAAATGTAATTCTGCTGCTTTGGTGGAACTTGATACCAACGCAGGCGCTGCAATCAGTAAGTTGAGGAAGATACATCCTCCGGCACATGTTGTTATCGTCAGTCCAAGACATGATGCTTTTGAGGAACTCGCAGACAGTTCCGAGCTCTACCCTGAATTTGACAGGGCATTCGAAATATAATAGCGGCCATCACAGCCGTATTTTTCTTTTTTTAGTTCATTTTCACATAACTTGCCTTGTAATTTCAAGTATATTTTTAAAATTGTAAAATACAGAAGTAGTTAAAGCACTATACTTAGAAATAAACAATAAAAGGTCAAGAATAAAATGATAGTATGAAGATTGTATTAATACTGCATTTATGACAGATTGCCCAGGTCAATTATGGGATGATCATAGGACAGACCTTAAGACAGATCATAGACTAAATTATAAGATTTCTTAAACGAATTTAAAGATAATTAGTAGATGAACTTCAAGTAATAATTTATAGAATCGTAAAAGAGAATGGGGCCGGGACCGAGAGTCGAACTCGGATCGTAGCCTCCACAGGGCTACAGGATAACCGCTACCCTACCCCGGCATGGTAATAGGGTGCTTCACAGCGAAGCACCTTATACTAGTACTTTTGTTAGATAAACTTTTTCCTCAAAATGAAGAAAGAGGGCTTATTTGAGCCTTTCAATAATAAGCTCAGCCACTTGTTTACCGGAAATAAGCATTCCACCGAATACCGGACCCATACGTGGTGCACCTGCTACGGCATTGGCTGCCATCCCATCAACATACAGGTTTGGATATACTTCCTTTGTCGTTTCCACAAGCATGCGCTCTCCAACGTCTGCCCACATTGGCTTCTCACCGATGACACCAAGATCTCCAAGCTTTGCACCAGGGACCTTGCGCTGCACAGTATTACAGACAGCGGCTTCATGACCGGTACCATCGACCACGACCTTGGCACGTATTGCCAGAGGGTCAACATGAAGTCTTCCGATCTCCACTGCAGTCCAGTTGATGACAAGTCCACATACCTCATCATTGTCCCTGATCATGACATCTTCAACATTCACAAGGTTGAAGATCTCAGTACCTGCAGTTGTTGCACCACTTATGAGCTTACCAACGGACTCAACGGAATTGGCTATGTAATAACCTTCCTCATATTCATGATAGGTAATATCAAAATCATCCAGAATATGGCGTGCTTCTTCCTGAACAACGATACGTGGGAACATCATTCCGCCAGCCCACATGCCACCACCCACGGACAGCTTCTTCTCGTAGATCACTGTTTTTAAGCCTGCTTCTGCAAGATACTTTGCAGCTACAAGATTTGCAGGCCCTCCACCTACAAGTGCAACATCCACTTCTGTGTAATCAAGGAATACCTTAGAGAACTCGTCTATAATCGCTCTTGAAATTGTGACCTCATCAAGTTTCATATTACTGCCTCGTGATAATTAAAATCCAAAGGGTCATTGGATACATATATCTTAAACTTATTGGAACCGGCAAACACCGCTATACAAAAAGGATAAAACTGAATGAAAAGGATAAATCAAAAAGAATAGAGAATAAAGATCATGCCTTTTTTAAAGTGACCCAGAACATGCTGCCTTCCCCATTCGGATTGTCAGCAACACCGACCTTACCGCCATGCAAGTCAACGACCCTCTTAACAATAGCAAGTCCTAATCCCGTACCTTTTATGTTGCCTTTATCCAGCCTCTTAAAGCGTTCAAAGACCAGTTCCTTATCCTCATCAAGGATACCAAAGCCCTGGTCCATGACCGTTACCTTCCAGTCCCCACCAAGATCCTCAATTTCCACAGTGATACAGGTATCCTCAGGACTGTACTTTATTGCATTTGACAGTAAGTTTACAAAGACCTGCTCGATCATCGGATCGACAAGTGCAGGATAAGAGCCTTTAAGAGACATATGTAGGTTCATCCTGTTTTCATTCAACTGCGACTCAAGGGTGTGCGTAACATTGTTCAGGATCTCACCAAGGTCCATAACATTGAGCCTTACCTTAGATACTGACTCGATCTTTGCGAACGTAGCAGCACTCTCGATCATAGTGATAAGTTTTTTATTCGTACGCTCGATCGCCTTAAGCATACGCAAATCACCATCTTCAAACTTACTTCTTTTGAGAAGAATATCAGTGAAACCTTTTACAGCACCTGCAGGGTTCATTAGATCATGCCGGATAATGTCAATAAAAAGATCCTTCAGTTCATTGGAATGTTCCAGCTGATTTGCATAATCTTTCAATGCAACTTCTGTTTTTTTGCGTTCTGTGATATCTTCACCGGAACTTAAGATACCTGAAATATTACCATTCACATCCATGAGAAGGGAATTATGCCAGCTTATTATCCGCCCCTCACCTTCAGCAGTGATTATGGAATTCTCAGAGTATTCAAATTCGTCAATTTCACCATTTAGCAAACTGGAGAATATCTTCTTCGTATGATCGGATTCTTCTGGAGGCAGGAATGAATCGAACCAATTCTTTCCAATGACATCCTCTTCATCCCTCTCAAGGATCTCACAACCCTTCCTATTGACAAGCGTCACATTCTGGTTCTTGTCAAGTACCAGAAGAATGACACCTGCAACATCAAGATATTTCTGTGCCTCGTCGCGCTGGGAGATGAGACTATTATGCAGTTGCCTGATCTTTATAAGGGACTTGACCCTTGTCTCAAGCTCAAGCCTGTCAACTGGTTTTGAAAGAAAATCGTCCGCACCTGCTTCTATACTTTTTATTTTATCATCTTTACCTGAAAGCGCAGTTACCATAACAACAGGCAGGAACTGATAAAGAGGATCCTCCTTCAGGGTTGTACATACATCAAACCCACTTACATCAGGCATCATGACGTCGAGAAGAACCAGATCGACATTTTCAGTCCTCGCCTTTTCAAGTCCCTCTGCACCACCATAAGCAGAGATTACCTCATAATCCCCGGAAAGATAGATCTCCATTAGCTCCACATTCAAAGGTTCATCATCGACGACCAGTATTTTTGGAACTGAACTTTCATTCATAGTTACACCAAAAATAACTCCGTTAAGCAGATCCCTTTAGATAATCAGCTATTTGATCCTTGAATTCAGGCACATTGATGGGTTTGGAAATATACCCAGTACACCCGGCATTCAGGAACTTACACCCATCGCCAGTCATTGAATGGGCCGTAAGGGCCACCACAGGTATATCTGCAGTTTCCATATCATTCTTAAGATGCTCAAGCACCTCGAGTCCATCCATGCGAGGAAGCTGCATATCCAATAAAATAAGATCATAATTGCCCTTTTTAACTTCACTAAGAGCTTGCGCACCATCTACTGCCTGCCCAACCTTATAACCCCATGATTCCAGCAGAACCACAGTCAGTTCCATATTCATAGGATTATCCTCCACAACCAAAATTTGTTCCATAATTATCACTTTTGAACGATCGTTATTTAAAATTGGTAGCTCTCTTTAAATTTTATCAGGAACACCTGCGTACCGCCATATTAAGGAAAACACACCAACAAACCTGACATCATGCACCCATTCTGGCATACTATAAAACATCTTTATAGAACTATCACTTTTTGCATATAATATATCACAGGTCAATATATAATAATTATCCCGTTAAGATCATATACAGAAATGTAATTAGTTGCCTCATTCTAAGATTAGTAATATATCCACCATTCGAGCTCCAGATGAAATATAGAGGAGGAGCTTTCAGGAAATAGATTAAATCAGATCGTTTACTAATACCCTCATCGTAAGACGAAAAAGAGTTGATAAAATAGTCAGATCTGCCCAGAAGACAACACTAAATAGAAATAGGGAAGAAAACATCGAAACATCCGACTCCACTGCAGACATAGTCATACTAAAACCCAAGGGGTACCCACTTAGCAGTATGCTTGATGAATATCCAGAGATAGAAGACCCTGATATCTTCGAACAATATGCAAGAAAACAGTGGAAGGGATTTCTGGCACGCAAGGGAGAATACCTTTTTGACCACAGAATGTACCCCGACTTTGCTTACAAGATCCTCGATGTGGAACCGCCCGAATCGGTCATTGGAATGGAAACCACCATAGTTGTCAATGAGGATGATAAGGTCCCTATTACACCCGAGTTTGCGACAAGGATCACATTTGAAGATGTTATCGGCCAGACGACTGCCCGTAGGAAATGTAAACTTATCGAGCGTTTTCTCGAAGATGCGGACAGATTTGGTAAATGGGCGCCCCGAAACGTACTGTTCTATGGCCCATCCGGAACTGGCAAGACAATGCTCGCAAAAGCTCTTGCCAACAAAACAGAGGTACCGCTGTTGCCTATAAAGGCTACACAGCTTATCGGAGAATTTGTAGGAGAAGGTGCCCGCCAGATACACCAGCTTTATGATAGGGCTGAAGAGATGCAGCCATGCATAATCTTCATTGACGAACTGGATGCCATTGCACTGGACAGGAAATTCCAGGAACTAAGAGGAGATGTGGCAGAGATCGTGAACGCACTGCTTACCGAAATGGATGGGATCGTGGAGCGCAAGGGAGTTTGCACCATAGGAGCAACGAACCGTATCGATAGCCTTGATTCTGCCGTAAGGAGCCGATTTGAGGAAGAGATCGAGTTCATGTTACCCGATGAGCAGGACCGCCATATGATAATTGAACAGAACATAAGCACATTCCCACTTCCTGCCAAAGAGATTGACCTGCAAAGGGTCGCAAAGCTTACAGCAGGACTTTCAGGAAGGGATATTGTAGAAAAAGTTCTAAAGAATGCATTGCATCAGGCGATCATAGATGACCGGGAAGAGGTCACACAGGAACTTTTTGAGAATGCAATTTCCAAACTGGTTAAAAAAGAAGACACTGGTACTTTGAATAGACTTTATATATGAAAAATGAAAGCTTAATCCTAATAAATTAAACGTGATATTATGACCACCATCAAAGAAAATGACAGGTTCGAATGCAAAGTAGTGAACATTATTGACAACCTGAAACAGTGGAAAGGAGTTACCGTCGAAGATGTGAATTCCGGAGGCAGAGTATACTTTGCGAAGGTCAAGGCAGAAGGCTTCAACGTAAACATTGGAGATTCACTTTTCATAGGCGTAAAGGAGCTGCCTTATGGATTAGAGGAAATGTCCATGGAAGTTCACCTCTATGATGAAGACGATAACGAGCTTGACTGGACCATATTATGATAATGATCCAGCAACCTACCTTTTTTATTTGTTAATTAAATTATAACTTAATTTGCTGTTTGGCCCATTAAACCTGCCACTAACTCATTGATACGCATAATAAGCAATTCATTCATTCATTCATTCATTCATTCATTCATCGATCCACTTGATCTTGTAAGTGTGACTAAGACCCTTTTCACCAGGAACCTCTATTTCAGCAACCTTGTGCTTAATCAACGTATCCACACAACCCTGATAGAACAGATCAACAGGGCCTTGCCACTCCCTGCGTATTGAATCCATATCGAAAAAGCGGAGTATATTAACCACCCCCAATAGACTACCATACTCAGAATTCGAAGGCAACATCTCTGGCATCAGATCGAAGACAGGTTCAGTACTAAGCTCGAACCATTCATGATTAATAATAATATTCCACAGGTCTGCGGAATTCTCCTGTGCATATAATGCCTCTATTGCATAATTCATATTGATGCCCAGTTTCTTTTCCACAGAGACTTTACGAGGAACAAGGTCCTTTTTACGAGTCTGATCATAACGAAAAGTTTCAGGGTATCGAAACATCTGGCCAAGTTTCATCTTTTCAGAAATGATACTGTTAATATCATGCTCCACTTGTTTTGGCCTTGCAAAATTAAGTGCTATGGCCTGGTCAATACGGTTCAAAGGTATTTCATGATCATCTTGCGCAAGCCGTACTGCAGTATTACAGACCTTAGTAGTAATTTTATCGATGCCCCGGGACATCAGGACATCCTCGCCCTTCAGGGAAGCTATCTTCATTATCACATCATTGAACTCACTTATGTGATAGGGATCAATTACCTCTTTTCCACCTAGATTATGAGACTTGCAAGTATGTCGTTCATCTGACATGGCACCACCAACCATTACAAGTAATAGTTTGGGTGCCTGAACTTAAAAGAGTTGTGTAATGCAGAAAATAAAAGGAATCGAAGCTTATTCATCCCTTATAGGGAACTTCGATGGACATCAGGTCTTCTGCAATTATAACATCTTCAAATATTGCTTTTGCATCGTTCAGCAAAGGAGAAACATCATCTGAATACCTTGAACTGACATGTGTCAGCACCAGTTTCTTTACACCCGCCCTCTTTGCCAGTGCTGCAGCCTCACCTGCGGTGGAATGTTTTGCTTCCTTTGCCCATTCGAGCTTTTCGTCAGCAAGCGTTCCATCATGTATTAAAAGGTCAGCATCCTCACTCGCTTCCAGGATATCCCTGCAGGGTCTCGTATCACCGCTGTATATAATAGTCCTTCCTGGCCGGGATTCACCCACCACATCTTCGGAACTTATGACCTTGCCATCAACCTCCACATCCTCCCCTTTATGGAGTTTTGAAAAGAGAGGTCCTATCGGAACACCAAGTTCCATAGCTTTTTTCCGGTCGAACTTTCCCGGCCTCGGATCTTCCACCAGGGCATACCCAATGCTACGTACGTTGTGATCTGTCTGTAAAGCAACGACAGAATAACCATCCCGCTTTACAACATCACCGCGCTCCATTCTGACAGCCTTTATCTCGAACTTCAGCTTGTAGTAGCCAAGAGCCGAAAGCAACTTTACGAACTCTTCCACCCATTCAGGACCATATATGGTGAGTGGTTCGGTCCTCCCCTGGAAGGACATGGTCTGTACAAGACCGGGTATGCCGAGAATATGATCTGCATGGAAATGCGTGATAAATATAGAGGAGAGGTTCATCATCCCTGTCTTTGCACGCATCATCTGCTGCTGAGCACCTTCCCCACAGTCGAACATGATAAGTTCCCCGTCCCTGTTGACCATGATCGCGGAAGGATTGCGGTTCTTAGTGGGTAAAGAACCACCGGTACCTAAAAATGTTACAAGAAGCATGTATTAATGATTATGCGATAAAATTATTTATCTTTTATCACATTTGAACCCATTAATAGATACTTGCTGATAGATAACTTGCGACAGATCAGAGCGGCTCGAAAAGTTCATATAGAATCCTATTAGTAAAGGAAGTCCATTAACCGATTATATATGATAGAAATTCATATCACTATTAATTAATAAGAGGATAAATTTATGCAATTTCAGGGAAGATCAAAAAGGAAATACACAGGAGCAAAGATCAAATCATCACGCGGCAAGAGGAAATACGAACTCGGGCGTGAACCTGCAGAAACACATGTTGCTGACACAAAGAGGAAGAACATCTCAACACGTGGCGGAAACAGAAAGGTAAGGCTCCTGCAGAGCAACACTGCAAACGTCACAAACCCTGCAGATGGAAAGACAGTTGTTTCAGCTATCGAAACAGTTGTTGACAACACTGCAAACGAGCACTACATCAGACGTAACACCATCACAAAGGGCTCAGTAATCAAGACCGCAGCTGGCAATGCTATTGTCACAAGCCGCCCTGGACAGGATGGCGTGGTCAACGCAGTATTGATCGAGTAATATTACTTGATCAACTTTTTTTAAACCCAGGATGTTTCAGGTATGGATGAGCAAACACGCAACATACTGGAGATCCTTGAAGAAGACGCAAGGATCGTACCAGAAGAGATCGCATCACTCACCGGCATGACCGTTGAGGAAGTGAGCCAGAAGATAGAGTATCTTGAGAAAGCGAAGATCATTCGCAAATACAAGACCATCATCGACTGGGAACTGGCAGGCGAGAACTATGTTTATGCCATAATTGAGCTTAAGGTTCAACTGGAACGCAAACTGGGATATCAGGCAATTGCCGAGAGGCTTTACAAGTTCCCGGAAGTACGCTCAGTAAGACTACTTTCCGGAGAACATGACATTTCAATTACAGTGCGCGGCAATTCCATGAAACAGGTCGCATTCTTCGTAGCGGAGAAGATCGCGACATTGGACCAGGTCCAGAGCACTGCCACCCACTTTGTTCTGAAAACCTACAAGGAAAATGGGCTGATTCTGGATGAGCCAGATCAGGTCAAGAGACTTGCAGTCTCCCCATAATACTTTTTTATTCTGACCTGCTTTCCCCATTCATAATGGAGGCATCTATCTTGAGAACACAATGTAACCCCTCCCGGTTTGTATCGAACAGTATGCAAAAAGTACCCCCATCGGGTATTCGAAAGTTCTTCGACATGGCGTCAGACAGCGAAGACGTCATATCCCTTGGAGTTGGAGAACCTGATTATGTGACACCATGGCACATAAGGGAAGCGTGCATACACTCAATCGAACATGGGGAAACATCATACACCTCTAACTATGGCCTTATGGAGCTTCGTGAAGAGATCTCAAGGTCATACACAAAAAGGCACAATGTATACTATGACCCAAACGACGAGATACTTGTCACCACAGGTGTAAGTGAAGCACTTGACCTTGCGATACGGGCAATCACAAATCCTGGTGATGAGATCATCGTAGTACAGCCATCATATGTGGCTTACGTGCCCTCCATAATATTCGCAGGCGGAGTTCCTGTTACCATTGGTGCAAAAGGAGTGAATGATTTCAGTATCACAGCCGAAGAGATAGAAGCTGCTATTACGAACAAAACAAAAGCAGTCATCATAAACTATCCCAATAATCCTACCGGCGCCACAATGGACAGAGATGAACTGGAAGCCATTGCAGATGTCATTGTAGAACATGATATTATGATGATATCAGATGACGTCTACGAGAGACTTACCTACGAGGGAAAGCATACATGTTTTTCAGCCCTTGAAGGAATGCGTGACCGGACCATCATGCTGAACGGATTCTCAAAGGCATATGCAATGACAGGATTCAGGATGGCATATGCAATGGCAGCCCCGGAGATCATCAATTCGATGATGCTGATCCACCAGTATTCCATGCTCTGCGCCCCAATAACAGCACAGGTTGGTGCTATCGAAGCACTTCGCAACGGAGAGGAAGAAGTTAGCAAAATGGTCCGGGAGTACGACAGGCGCAGGAAGCTCATCGTTGGAGGATTGAACGATATAGGACTGGATTGCTTCAACCCAAAAGGAGCATTCTATGCATTCCCATCCATCAAGAGCACAGGGCTGACATCTGACGAATTTGCAGAAAGGCTGCTTCAAGAGCAGAACGTTGTTACAATCCCAGGAGATATCTTCGGAGATACCGGAGCAGGATTCCTTCGCTGTGCCTATGCAGCATCAAGGGAAGATATCAAGGAAGCTATTGACAGGATAGGCACATTTGTAGACGGATTATGATAGCCTTATTTTGCGTGTACCATGAAGTCGATTGACTTCATGTTGTAGACGTTAGCTTCATTTTATTTTTCAATCACCCCAATTTACAACACGACAAGCTTGGTTGAACCGTGTTATATAAAAATTGTATTTACTTATTAATAAAATGTTTTATGAAATGCTGTTACAATTGCCATCAGCTTGATTCATATTCCAATTCTCACACATAACCATACCAATTCTTTTTGGAAAATGTTTGTAAAAATCTCTTGTGAAATATGCATTACTTTCACATTGCATACTTTACTTTTATATACAACATTGTCATTTTCTTTGACGGGGAATTAACATCGTACAATATAGTGTTGCTAAAGATGAAGATGGGATATTTTGGCACATAGCCAGTGTTCCATTAACAAACAGACCAAAGTTCACATGTCCTGAATGCGATTCAACCATGATTTCAGCAAAGGGAAATAAAAATGAACATCACTTCAGGCATCTTGTCAAAGTTGACCATGTCAGCGAAACCCCACTACATCAGGACACAAAATGGTTATTCTATCAAAAAATAAAAGATTGCCTTGACAAAAATACCTCATTCCCATTGGTTTTTGAGTGTCCCGATTATGGGAAGGAATACACTCGAATTGCATATGGTATACCGGAATCTACCTCACAAAAGACCAAATATTCTCCCCACCTTCGTAAGAATCCATTCACTGAACAAAGAGAATTCACTCATAATGTGGTTAATGGAGCTTCACGAATTGAAGTAGAAAAAGCGGTGGATGGCTTCATTCCAGACCTATCATTGTATGATGAAGCAGGTAATGTAGTAACAGCAATCGAAATTGTTCACAAACATGAAGACTCCGAGGAAAAGAGTGAATACTATTTGCAAAATGGAATTGATGTAATCTATATAAACGTAGATAATGAAGACGATTTGCTCGATTATCATAAAGGCAAATATTCAAAAATAACATTCAGCCTGTACCGCAATGGTTGCAACGTGCACGTCCTTACAACTTCAAGGATGCTAATGGAAAATTTGCATTTACGTGAAAAGATTTTTCAAGCTGATTTAAATGCCGCTTTATATTCTTTGTTTTCAGAACTTGACAGATGCAATGAAAGAACCGTATTCGAAAAAATAGAGCTGAAACGTCGCCTTGCTCGGCAAAAAGAAGATGAAATCAAAAGACAACAAGAGCAGAAAAGGCAGATAAGACTTGCAGAAGAACAAAAGCGACTTAAAGAAGAACGCTTGTTGAGAGAAGAAGAACAAAAGCGGCTTCGAACAGAATATCAATTGAGAGATGAACAGAGAACAACTGAAATAGAAGCTAAAAAACAGAAACTACTGGCTTTGGGAACAAAAGGCATTTGCTTTGATTGTGGAAACGAAGGTCACAACATTTCAGTAATACCTGTTACAGAAATTGATTCACGATTTGAAATTAGCATCTATCGTTGTGCTAAATGTTACAGCAAATATGTTTTCGGAAAATCTGATGATAAATTGAAAAGAGCCATCAGTGAGATTGTATCGAATTAATTCATATGAGTTCCACTTTCTGTACAATAAATTAATAGGTGACATATAGCATGGATAATTTTTCACATTCAGCACTTGAGAATCTTTCAAAAATAATTGGTGACAAGTACACTGGTTCTGAAATTACTGAATTCTTTCACAAGATTGGATATAATGATATTCAACATGATGGAACAACGAAATGGCGATTTGTGTATGATAGATTAAAAGATATACAGAACACAAATGGCTATTTTGCAATTGCAAAAGTGATTGAACAGCTTTGCAGTCCTGAAGAATTTATCCAGGATAAAGATGGTTTTTCCAGATTATTGGAGCAGGTCAATGAAATACTAAGTTATTACAAACTAAGAGTTAACGATAATGGGAAAATTATTAAAGATTCAAGCATTGAACCTAAACTGCAATCAAAGGTCACAGAAGATGCTAAATTATTCAATTCTCGACATTATCATCCTGAAATAAAAAAGCATGCATTTAAGCTCTTTAATGAAGGGCGATATTTTCACGCCGTCTTTGAATGTTGTAAAGCATTTGATAAATATGTCAGTGAAAAAGCTGATACTGATAAACATGGTTCCAAATTAATGACTGAGGCTCTTTCACTTAAGGGATGCCTGAAGCTCAATGCACAACAAACAGAAACAGAACGTAATGAACAACAGGGATTAATGCATCTTTGTGCTGGACTCATGAGTGCAATACGAAATCCGCAAGGTCATGAACCAGAGCTTCACTGGAAAATGACGCGTGAAGATGCATTGGATGTTCTTAGTTTAATGAGTTATCTATATCGTCAAATTGAATCTACAGTTGTCTTTCAGAAGGGAGATATATGAGTCCCACAATTGACTCGAAATAATGATATTCTATTGATGTACTATCTCTGCCTATAAGGGAGCTTCAAATTGTCACTAACAAAATCGTTGAACAACAGGGAACGAGGATATGAGTTTTCTGCTACTGAATATGATTTAATTTTCGAAAATGAAGATATTGGTTTTGTCAGATATGATAAAAGAAGCCGTAGACGATTTTATCTCGACCCATCGCCTTTTCTCAAAACTCCTAAAAACGAAGTATATGTGATAGAAAATGGAGATTTTCCAAAAGAAGGGGAATGTGTAAAGGTTGCTTCATATGAATCTGAACATAAAGTACTCGGAACAAGAACATCTTTTAGAAAACTGAATGTCAAATATGTCAGTCGTTGGGACAAAATAAGTCCAAACAAATTTATCCATAGGGAATCGCTTGACCCTGAAGAGTATATTGAATATTTCAAGATTCCATTCATGCATACTGAAGATTACATTGAACCACTTTCATTTTGTCTTGCTCTCTGTACAATGTCGTCACCAGTAATCGGTTCTAATGGAAAGGGCGGAATTGATTCTGCTGTTCTCACAGCTAAGAAAAAACATTGGAATGAGTTCAAACGGTTGATGCAAGTGATACCACCTGATTTTAAAAAGACTAAATCAGAGTACTATTTTAACCAATTAGATACAGAAAAAAAACTAAATCCGTCCAGAAGCAAAGAAGTGAACCTTTCAGTAAGTAATCCTAAAGAACTTTCTGTCCATGTTCCAATGGCATTAGTAGAAGAAATTGAGTTTAAAAAACCATTACAATATAAAGAAACTCTTTATTATGAAGCTCCATTAATGCGTGCAAAAATGTTAGATGCTTTGCTTTTCGAACCTGAAATATCTGAAAAGACAAATAAGCACGTAAGAGATAAAATCTATGAAGTAAGGGATGCTTTTGTTGCTGCAAATGCTGTTAATTACAGTCAAGACATTGGCACTACTCCTTCTAAAATAAGCTCTGCTTTTGCGAGATTAAAATTTAAAGATAAAGTAGCACCAGAATATGTTGATGAATGTGTAGATTTATGGATGGATATGTTTCACTATTCATCAAGAATTGATATTCCAAACCTATCACGTTCTGGAAAAGATAAATTATCAGCAGAAGCCCAAAGAGCATATGATGAACTTAAAGATACTTTTGGCACAAGGGTATCGTTTTCTATTGCTGAAGTTCCAAAACATGTGACCATCGACCACTGGCTTATTGAATACGCTATAGATGAACTTAAAAGAAAAGGTGCAGCCTATTCGCCAACAAATGATGTAGTGGAAATATTAGATTATTGAAGGTGACATAATTGGATAGAGATATTTTCATAAATAAGATTGAAGGTTACACTTATTTTGAACTTGTATCGGAATATAATTTTCTGAACACAAAGAAGATGCATCTGGAAGATAATATTGACTATCTAAAAGAAAATAGTTTTGTGGAAGAACTGTCAGCAGCATTAGATGCTATGAGAAAAATTGATGATAATCTGGCTGTAATAAAAGATAGGTTATAATTTAATATTTTTGTTTATGTACCCCTTTATCGAAGTATTATTTTATACAGAGCTGATAACCCTTGTCGAAGTTTAACCCCTTCATCGAAGTATTATTCATATATATACTTTAAATAGACCTCCATCGAAGTATTCATTTTGTATATAAATGAACAGACCCCTTCATCGAAGTTTATCAATGACACCCCTTTGTCGAAGTATTATTTTTTATGAAGTCAATGTTTTGGAGAAAGTGTGAAGTTCCAATTAAATAGTTCTGGTTTATTTCATTGAAATTTTTGTGCATGCATCAACATATTTTCGATAAAATCTTATAGCATGTAGATACTTCATCAACAAAATAGAAGGTGTGCTATAAAATGATTAATCCAGACAAACCAATTAAATCAAGTGATGATGATGCTCTTGGAAGGAAAGGTGTTGCTAAGGCATTAGGTGATGCATTATTAGTAGACTCAAGCAAAGAATGTCATGTAATAGGTATTTATGGAAAATGGGGGTCTGGAAAAACATCATTTATCAACATGGCTTTGGAACACGTTGAAGAAAAAGCATCAAATTTAGATAATAACGAAAAACCAATTATCATAAATTTTAATCCTTGGAATTTTTCGAATCAAAATCAATTGATAGAGCAGTTTTTTAAGCAATTATCGAATACTTTTGAGAAAGTAGATTATAGTGTTTTGTTGAAAACTGCTGGGAAATTGCTGAGAACATATTCAAAAATCATTTCACCATTATCATATGTTCCAGGAATTAGTGCATTTGCATCAATTACTTCAACAGCATCAGAAGCTGTTGCTGATGGTACTGATGCTGCGAGTAATTATCTTGAAAAGGGTTTAGAAGAAACAAAAGAGGAAATCTCCAAAAATTTACGTGAACTTGATGCTCGCATAATTGTTGTGATTGATGATATTGACCGGTTGAATAAGGTTGAAATTAGACAAATATTCCAACTTGTTAAGTCTATAGCTGATTTTCCAAACACTACATATATTCTAACTTTTGATAGAGAAGTTGTTGCAAAAGCTCTGGTAGCTGAACAATGTGGGAATGGAAATCAATATCTGGAAAAAATAATACAGGTTCCTTTTGAATTACCAGACTATTCAATGCAGGAATATGAAACACTGTTATTTGAGCAACTTGATAAGATTATTAAAAGTAATCCACACGTTGATTTTGACAGAGTATATTGGGGCAATGTCTATCATAGTGGTTTCAAATACTTCTTTAAAAATATAAGAGATATAAACCGATATATTAACGTTTTAACCTTTAATTATGAAATAATAAAAGAAGAAGTAAATGTCATTGATTTCATTGCAATAACTGCAATTCAGGTATTTTTACCGGAAGTTTATCACGGAATTAAATCTAACAAACATGTTTTTGCGGGTATAATGCTGCGTCAAGCCGAATCACAAAGAGATGTGCATAAGCGAATCTGTGATGAAATAATTGAGGAAACTGATGATGAGTCTAAAAAGTTCCTGAAAGAATATATGACAGTATTATTCCCAAAAATTACTTCTCTCTATGAAATTCATAGTCATGATGGCAGTTTTTTGGATAGATGGAGAAAGAATCGCCGTGTATGCAGTGATGATGTTTTTGATAGATATTTCAAGTTTGCTCTATCAGAAGGAAAGTTATCACAGTCTGAAATAAATACGCTTTGCAATACAGATGATGTTGCCGAAATTTCCAAATTCATTGAAGAAATCATCGAAGATAATAAGCTTTTAGATTTCCTCAAGGTATTCCCCGATTACACTGACAAAATACCTGCTGATAACATTGAAAGCTTAGTTAATGCAATTATGGAAGTTGGCGATTCATTCCCTGAAGATGAATCTATATTTTATGGGACTTCGTTGAAGATTCATTGGATTATTTCTTCACTACTTGAGCAAATTGAAACTCAAGAAGAACGATTTAATATTTTAGAAAGGAGCATCAATAATACACATAATAGTCTATACACATTTGTATGGGAAATTGATTTACAAAACGAAAAACATGGCAAGTATGACTATAAAGAACCTGATATTCCTGAAGAACAACAACTGATAAATTTAGAACAACTTCAAAGGTTGGAAAAGTTAGCTTGTGATAAAATTCGAAGATGGGCAGAAAATGGAACTTTAATAGAATCCACTCACATATATACTATTCTTATCCTGTGGAAACAATGGAATAGTGATTATCCACATGAAGAGTTCATGCAAAACATAGTTTCAAATGACGTTGCATTGCCAAAGCTAATAGCAAGCATGATGACAAAGAGCTATAGCCATACTATTACAAATTATTTATCGGAAGTTACCGATAAGATTAATGTTGATGCATTGAAAGAAATTACAGGGCTGGATAATATAAAAGAAAGGATAATACTGATAAAAGAATCTTCAAATTATATCCTTTTAAATAAGAAAGAAAAACATGCTCTTGAAGTTTGCTTGGAAGAAATTGGAAAAATGAGCAAACCAACACCCGATTATGAAGAGTGATAATTTCATTCTTCATTATTTCAAAACCATTGTTCGAAGTATTCCCCATCCCATCAGATATTTCATATTTGTGTACTGGAAATGAATGAGAACTGATTTTCATTTTTTAAGCTTATGAATGTTTCTTTTGCACTTTCGTGAAGGGGTCGTTTTCATAAAAGTGCAAAATCCCACAAGGAACATTATACTTGGAATTCAAAATACAAATAATATCAAATGTATTTTATATGTTAAAGCCATACTTCAGATGGAAATTAATGTCAACACAAAAAATATCAGAATATCCAAATTGGAAATATCTAGCATCAATAGTTCTTTTTGCATTGATTGTGTCCCATCCACTTTTCGCGTATTCTGTTACTGAAAATGATAAGATTGAATCTCAAATGATGGATGAATCTGTGATTATTATCAACCAGTCAGCTAACAATTCTGAAAAAGCTGAGATGATAATTCAGTGGGAACAAGAACAATTTAATTTCCCTGCTGCTAATCATTTTAATTCAAACAATTACCGCTATTACCTGCGAGATTACATTCCCCTACCTGGCTATTATCTGTATATTAATAGAGCCAATTGTGGAGAACTTGCCCTTGTTTTTGAATATATGGCGAATATAACAAGTGTACCATACAGGCAAATTGTAACCGAAGACATGTTAAATCCAGTATCAATGAGAAGAAACAATCATCGTTTCTCCGAAGTTCAGTTAGAAAATGACAGTTGGATGATTGCTGATGTTGGTTTTAATCTGTATCCACCAAAAAGCAGCAAGTATGAATTTACCGAGAATAGAGGATATCTGGTAGGACATGTCGCTATTAAGAACGATGATGGAACCTTCACTGACTGCACACCTTCATATGTAAAAAACACCAGCAAAATAATTGTTAATGCAAAAAGAGATGGTATTCCATCAAGTAATGCTGACATTGAAGTTGAACTGCTGTATAATGATACAAAAAAACCTGTAATTGGTAATAATATTAAGTATAAAACTGATGAGCAGGGGACATTGGAGCTGAATTTAGGTTCCTACGACGAATGTAGTTATGTTGTTACTGTGAAGGATGGATTCTATAAGAACAGCACCACATTTGTTCCAAATGAAGACGTAAGTTCCATAGAAATTGAAGTGGACAAGTGGAATATTGATAGTGCAGTTATTGTTGTTTTATTCCTTGTTTCAATTGTAATGTATTCTTCATTGAAATTTGGCAACTTCATAGGGGAAATGCTGGTAAAAAAAAGAAAGCAATGATTAATCTTTCATTTACACTAAAGTAGAAAATGTGAATATTTAGTGTTTAGCATTTAGATGACGTTTTCTCCCTTCTTCAGTATGAAATGCCTTATTGCATATACAACAATAGAATGTTTTCCTCTTCTTCTTCTTTTCTTTTACATTTTCATTATCTTTCTCTTTTTTATTAGTAGAATCTAAGGATACTTGAAACTCTGGTGATACTTCAAATGATTTACAAATAGCATTAGATTTGACCTTTGCTTCCTTCAATGAACACAATTCATAATCAAAACTAGTATAATAAGAACAACTTTTACAACTATAGGTACGGTCATCGAGGTAAGACCTAATTTGTCCAATCCCAATTGTGTATAAACCTTTACTTAAATTATATTTTAAAACACCATAAGGAATGTTTTTCATTTTGCTATAAACTGTAGTTGCAGCTGGTGGTTCCCAATCATCATAAATAGGAATTTCAGAGATGCCAATATCCTTTGATATTGGTTTATCGAGTTTTGTTTTCTTTTTTTCAGAAAGGATGGTGCCAACATCAATTTGTTTTTTTGATTTTGAGTCTGTAACAACCTTCTGAAGCTGAAGTAAACTATGACATTTGTTACAAAACAAATTCGTATCTGGATATTTTATTTCACATTTGTTGCATATCTTCATTTTTAACTACACACACCAATTTTAGTTATATGTAAATTAAATTACTGATGGGTTATAATATTATTATTGTATATATTATTTCTGAAAATATTTTCAAATTTAAAGAGAGCGATTTCATGGAACAAATTATCAAATTTATGCACAAATTCTTGGGTGATGATTCCGAATTCACAGATAAAGAATTGGAAACATACAAGCTTGCACTTACTCACAGCAGCAACGGTTCATTAGTAAATCACAATCAGAGACTTGCATTTATAGGTGATTCTGTCCTTCGTTTGATAATCCGTGAACATCTCTATGAACAACATCCTGATTGGGCAAAAGGTCAGCTCTCTGATAAGGCAAAAGGCACAGAAACAAAACTTGGCATTGAACAGGATGAGAACTTTGCACCAATTGCCATAGAATTAAAAGTTCTCGAATATATGGACATTCAGAATCAAACATTTGAAGTGGATGACATAACACCTAATGCTGAAGCATTTGAAGCCCTATTCGGTGCTGTTTATCTTACAAGGGGTCTTGGTGAAGCAAAGCGTCTGGCAAAAATGTACGTTTTAAAGGAATGAGGTGGCATCATGGGACAAACGCCTGAAACTGGTCAAGCAGGGAATAATTTTGGACATCGTATGGGGGAACATGTTGCAAAACGTTTGGGTACACAGTTGTTAGAGACGGGAACCGGAAGTAATGAAGCAATATATGATGGAGAAAGGGTCATTCTGAAATCTGCTCATAAAAATACATCTTCCATCGGAGTTACCATTAACGTACTTGAGACCGTTCAAGCAATCATTGCAACATTTGAGGATAAAAACAAATCATCGCAAAATCTTCATCACTACACAATCTATAGAGTTTCTTTCAATTGGTACAAGGAACATATGAAACCATCAAGAGCCAATGAAAGAGCTTCACGTACTACAATGATGGTTACTCGTAGTTCCATTCGCAAGGAAGGAAAGGTTATTGGCGAATTTGAGTGTGATTTTTAATTTTACAGTGAGGATGACATGAAATCATTAAAAACTTGGGGTGGAATAAGCAATTTTAAATATGAAGGTTCAGTTGCGGATGGGACTACCATTTACTATGGTAAGAAACCTGGAATCATTAAAGTATCTTCTGAGCAATTTTCTCAATTGCTTCATCATTTTAAAGGCAAATCTGTAAACATTGGAACTTCAAGAGACAAAGCCCCTAAAGGCAGTGTCGGTAAATGGTTGCAAGAAAATGTCACAAAAACTGCAATCGCATCATATGTTGGTGCCATATTGGTTGATGAAGAATATGCTGCCAAAGGAAGCAAGAGAGGGACTATCGAATTTATTATCCAATAACTACTGAGATTTAAAAGAAGGAAATGATATGAAAATTGGCAAAATTGAAACAGTACCACTCAGAGATATGTGGGAAAATGAAGCATCAAAATTTACACCATGGCTTGCCGATAACATTGACATTCTTGGTGATGCAGTTGGAATGCGTCTTTCTTTTGATTCAAGAGAAAAAAAGATGGGGTCTGTAGAAAACCTATTAAAATCGCTATCTATAGGTTGAAAATGACAAATATATTCAGTAACGGAAAGTACTTCTTGAATTATTATATTTCTTAATTTGTGCTTGGATATTGAGGATTTCTACAGAGCCAAGATATCAAAAAGGATAAATATGAAATTATGAATAAAAGTAGATGAATCTAATGAGCGAAGAAAAAAAAGATGAAATGTTGCCCGATATACTTGGAGCCTATCCAGTTGGATACGTTCCCGATGGGGCATTGCAGCGAGGAGCACTGTATCGGATAGAAAACAATGGTATTCGGATGTATCCCCCTGGTACATCGGCATACCATCAGGGAAAAGCAAGGAAACGTTGGGAAGCAGAACGGATGGAGATATATGAAGAGCATAAGTTCGAGTGGCTTACTGCGTTTTTATCAGATACAAAATTGCCAGACATCAACGATTTGTTGAAGTTTAATCATCACCCTGCCAGCCATTCCACATATAAACAAGCTTGGTTATGGGTGTATGATAAATTTGAACATGACAAGGAAATCAAAAATAAAGCGAAATCTGAAAGGAATGTTGATTCCGTTTGGTATTTGTTTAGGGAAACGTACAAACGTCATTTTCCGTAACGATAACTCAATTTTCACATTAAATATTTGCAAACTAATCAGCAGCTGCTATTTGCAAGGACAGAATTCTTGCCGCCAGATAAGTGTAGATATTGCCTCTGACTGTGTCCACTGTACGAAATGTCCTTGAGCTATAGACGGTTTATCAGCACCACCACATCTTGTATATAAGATTCTGGAAGAAGGTTCATTTATTGATGATAAAGACGTTCAAAAAATGTGGGCAGGTCTTTTAGCTTCGAGTTGTACACCAGATGGAAAGGATGAGAGCAATCTGATATACATCGATTTATTGTCGAAATTGACCTCTTCTGAGGTTGCCTTAGTTAATTATCTATTTAATCACACAAAGAAAGGTTGGGAAAAGGACAGTTTGATTTACGCGTATAGTATTGACATTGATATGAATATTTTACAAACAATTTCTGGATTTGAAGATGTGCATGTGCAAGAAACAGACCGTATAATACGCCATTTGGAATCGCTTGGGTTAGTAACATTTACTAGTGTGAATGATACTTCTATGGCTAATCTTGATTATGATGGTTCTTTTTCTATTACGTTGACACCTACTACGTTATGTTTAAACATGTATGTAAAGTGTCAAGGCTCATCAGGTTATCCAGTTGAATATTGGCGTGAAGAGCTACCTCCGACTCCTTCACTTGATGGGTATTTTTGAACGGACTATGGGAAATGAATGATATATAAGATTATCACAAAAATCCTTTCAAATTCATTTTTTCAACCCCATTAATATTTCAAATACTTCCTTTCTTTCTTGCCAATACCATAAATTCTACTTTTTATTACAGAGGAAATGATATGTGCATATAATTTCATTTTTCACGTTTAATGCTATTGTTTTAGACTTCATTTCCTCTGTAAAATGAAGCGTTACCAGAATTGTCCATTCTGCACTTTCACAAAGGTGGTCTACAATCTGCACTTTCGCGAAGGGGTATATGTCATAAAAGTGCAAAACAACAACACTCCATTTTTCTAATCCATTTTGCACTTTCGTGAAGGGGTCGTTTTCATAAAAGTGCAAAATCCCACAAGGCATATATCAACAAAAATTAATGCTTCATTATAATGCCAGAAGATATTGAAGAACGTGTTATGGTAGATGAACCTGAAGATGATGATGAATACATTTTCACACCAGTGCTATATGGTGGTGGTAAGGTCAGGTACATCAAGGAAAACAGGAAAGAGCATAAAGAGAAACTTCAAAAATCAATCAAAGAGATTTATGAGGAACACAAGTAGCTTTTTGATTGCTTGGCAAAGGTTTGATTGTGACCGTATATTATACAATTCCTAATGTTAAGAATGTAAATTAATTGGAGTGAACATAATGGTACTGAAGACATTTGATGTGGATGAAGCCATATATGAATAGTTTTCTACCTTCTGTGAATCTCACAAAATAAATATGGATGAACAAATACAATTATTCATGGAAAGTATGATTGAAAAACCAGCAAAAAAGGAATTTTTAGAAAGACTCAATGAGATTAGAAAAGGAAATTTCATTCATATCGGTGATATGGATGATTTTGCTGAACTATATGGATTGGAATGATGAAATATTCATAAAGTACCATTCATTTTACAGAGGAAATGGTATGTGGCTATAATCTTATTTTTTACGTTTACTGCAATGCATTTAGACTTCATTTCCTCTGTAAAATGAAGTGTTGCAAATAAACATATTATTGCATTTGGTAGATTCATGTGAAATATAGTTTTTACTTCCGATGCAAAAGCATTTACACCTTCATTAAATTAAGAAATCGTTCCATTGATACCTATTATTAGAATTGACACACATTTTTATATTATCCCATAAGATAACGAAACCACACACACCATTTCCGAAGGAGAACTAAAATTTCATAATAAGTGAGAATAATATTCGAAAAAATAGAATATATAACCTTGAACAGTATGTCAAGGATATATATTTTGTTTGGATAAGGTTTTCTACAGAGCCACCTTTTTAACGAAGCCCAGTACCACGACATGCCCAGCATTTTTCTTGTACTGTTTTTCTTAGACCGCAACTATAAGCAGTTGTTTCTTGCCAATTCCAATTGTTCGCCTTAAATTTGAAAGTATGTGTGTCGCCAGGACCTATGTATGATACCTGTTGACCTTCGAACAACGATTTGGTTTCATACCATGTTGTATCCCCATATTCAGACACTACTTCATCATACCCTACTTCAAAATCCACTTCAAACATTCCCCCAACAGGGTCTAGATTTGTCACAATTATTATATATCCATCATCAGTTTCCTCTACGTCCATCTCATGATTGAAAGAGAATATTTCTGTAGGGAAAGGGTCCAAACCAGAACCATCACATTCAATACAAAATCTATCCACATTTGAATTTGAATTTGAATTCCCAGTGCAACCCGCAAATAAAATCGTGACAAGAAGTATTGCTATAATAAATATTTTCGTGTTCATTAAATCACTCAATTACATTTACTGTTTCTCTTTCATTGCATAAGCAATTTTAAGGTGCCTACTCAATGATGCAGAAATCCCACACATGTATAATACAGCTTGTACATATTAATCAATACTATATATTTTTTTTTAAAAACTTCAAAGTAATGTGGATTGTGTTGATGCGTTATTTATATCTCTATTGCAAGTAATACATTCCTATTAATTTTAAATAAAATATAAAAATTATTTGAAGTAGGTGAGATATTGATATTTGTGCAAAGAATGGGATTTTGGCACTTCTCGATTTTAAATATGTTCATACATATTAATAAATCTCAATAGTTCCCATCCCAACATTGCCACATACATAGCCAATGGAGTATCATCACTGTTTTTAACGCCATGCATCCGGTTGTATTCTCCCCGTTTCTATCAAATGTTCAATATTATCAGCATATTCCTTTTGAGATTGCAATGTTATAGTTTCAAAATCATTACCATGAACATTAAATCTTATTACATATTCACGTTCTCGACCATCTAACAAAATATAACTTTCATATCCATTATCTATTTGAGATTTAGTAAGGCGTTTAAGAGCCTTCAAATGCTTATTGACGGCAGTAGCAGATGACACCGCCATAACGGCAATATCGCCCTTATTTAGTGTTAATCTATCAACAATTGTTTGTTTTTCAGTAGTATATGGAAAATAATATTTTAATTTCTTATAACACAAATAACTGCACCGTTCACCCAAATTATCTTTAATCAAAAGCGTTCTATTAAGGGATTCGTCTGTAGGAATCTTAGATTTCCCAACAGATTTTGCCTTGTTTCCTCCAGCAGGTTTTTTATTACTACCAGGAACAATAACAAGTTTCCGTTTTTTTTCATCAATAATATCCTGCTTTTCTTCATCAGAAATAATGCCATCTTTTAATTCAGAAATCTTCATATAAGCTGATTCTAAGGAGTTTTCAATGTCACTGACATAATCATCCATATTATCATATTTCTTTCCATACAGCTCATTCTCATCAGCCTCATGACAAGTTATGGAACGACCATCAGCCACATGTTTATCCAAATCAAAAACATTCGATTTAATCCCACCAACTTCATTCCGCAATGAAGAAACAGTACTTTGCAACGAAGAATTGCTACTCTGCAATGAAGCATTTTGAGATTTAATGTTATTATATTCATCCCGCATAGCTTCACCAAGATAGGATTCAATGTCAATGCCACCAACAACGGATTGTGCAAACCGAACCATTGCATCATCATCCATATCCTGAACAATGCGTTTAAGGGAATCAAATGTTATTTTATCAACACGACTTTTCAACTTAGCAAAATAAGTATCTAATTCAAATGTAGGCTTTTCAGCATGAAATTTCCCAGTTTCCGTTATGTAATAACGGTAATTCATTCGAGTTCCGCTTTTATCAATGTAGCCTTTCGTACAAAGATTACTAAGACCTTTTTTGAAGGAAGGATAATTATCCCATTTTGAGCGTTTATATAACTCTGGAAGTTTTAAACCATTATTTTCAAGCACGGTATTAAGAATTGCATATTTCAAGGAACAATCAAATCGACGTTTTATCGTTTGCTCTGACTGCTTTTTACCTGTTTTAGTTACCACAGGTTCAACAAGTTCGCAATTGTCAACTATATGGTCTTTCATAGCCAACGCAAAATCCTCAATAATTTCATTTTGAACCATCAGTTACCACTATAATAGTAACTGCATATAAATATTATTAATAGTAATAATATATTTTCTGGTGTTTGGCAACATTTTGTAAAAAAGGAACATAGCACCGTTTTATTATCTATAATAATAAAATAGAAATGGTGCGAACAAACTGCCATTTCCATAATTAAGGTCAAACATACATTATAAAAAATCAAAGATTTCTGTGTAGTTCAAAGAATTCTACCATTTTACTGTTTAAAAAAGACTTTTATTTTGACAGTTGTTTTTGTGGCTTTAGCATATAAAGGGCAGTACTATAAATAACCCTAAATATAGTACTATAATTAGAACTATGTTAATGTGAGTGATTTTATGAAAAAGAAGAGTTATACTATTCAGGAAGATAAGGCAACAGGAAGGAATACGATTACGATTCCGTCAATGATAATGTCCTTGAAGGGATGGAAAAAGGGAACGAAGCTGGAATTTAAAGAAAACATGGGGACTATATACCTGGAAGAGGTCAAGGATTGAAAGATGAAGTTGAAAGGAAGGTGATGATAGTACAACCTTAACCTTCCTGCATCCATAGACTCATCTGTTCAGGATGAATATGTCATATCACATTTCATGCCATCTCTTTTCTATATTCGCTAAAATGAGTTTTCCTGCGTAGATAGTATGAATACGTAGAATCATCGATAAAATCCTGTAAAGGTATGGGTGGATTCACCATATCGCTAATTTTTCCCGCAAGCATCTCCCTCAAATCTACTGCACGCAACAAGTCCTTTATATCCGATATGGTCAGCTGACCTTCAAATATATCATCGCATTCATCGATAGTATATGGTTTGGGGAATATTTTCTCCAGCTTTTCCATTATGAAAAGATGGGGTGGTAACAGAGATTGTTCATGAAAATCCTCCCAGAAAGTATCATGAGTTATCTTGTCGTAATAATGGTAGTTATAAACACCCTTTACCAAGTCATATCTTAGCGCATCCATTTTAGCTTTGTGCAATTGTATCTGTTCAACTATCATTTTGTTTTTTTCATCCCAATGCTTGTGTAAAGCTTCATCATAATTTATCGTCATTATAATCAATTTTCCAAATTTTCAATTCTTTAATTTTTAATTTTAACAACTTCATGCAAGAAGTACGAATGTCTGAGGATTTCAAGGCTATCGCTATTAGTTGCTCTTGCCATCCTACAGAAGGGAAATATCCCATGATATGGAAATATTCATTCCCAGTCAGGATATCTCAACAGAAATAGCATAGTTTTTGAATATATAAGATTGATTGTTATTGTTACATGAAGGAAGATTTTACCAAATCTAATAGAAAATGGCACTCATTTCCCACATTTAACGCCGCATTTGACAAATTCACACATATTTACTATAAAGAAATTGTCAATTTCACTCTTGTTTGTAATATGTGAAAATGGTGTTGTATCCAAGGCTCAGTCGCTGATAAGGAATGGCTTTCAAAAGCTCATATTCAATTGAAATTAAACTTTTATGAGCAATAGGGTGTATGGTATGTTTCATGCTATGAAAGCTGTTATGTGGCTTCTATTTACATACAGACTTTTTTAATATTGTTTAGAAATCCAACCTAATATGAACACCAGCTATTCCAAAATATAATATATTATATGTGAAAATAGCACCTTTACCCGATGCGTTTTTTAATTTTGCCATTTCATTTTTTTGTCCAAAATCGCTATATTTCCTTCAAAAAAAACGCATCTAGTACAACTGTGTAAAACTGTCTAAAGGTGAGTAAAATATACCTTTGTACCCTATGTATCTTTTACTCACCTTTACACAGTTGTACCCGATAGTGGAAAAATTAAAAAAATTAAAAAAAATGACGAAAAATAAAAGAAAATTTGCATCGATACTCTGACTGATAGCGATTGCAATTTCAAAAATGTGCAATTTTTTATTTATGCGTCCACTGATAGCGAAGATAAGTAAAATTATGATATCAACTTGATAATTCAACTAAAAATAAATGATAGTGGAAATCTAACACCATGTTTACCGAACAAAGGAACCATTCATAATTCCTTTGTTACAAAAAAAAGAAAAGTGTCAAAATTCCATTTTAATTGAAAGCTCCCTTTCAAGCTGTTTAGGTAAGTTCTTACCAAACCAATAAATTTGTGTGTCATATTGCAATGGTCTTACCCTGTGAACTGAATTGTAAATAGCTCCAAACCAATGTGATTCAAACATTTCACGCAATTTTTCATCAATTGGAAGCATACTTGTTCCACTATCATCGAAAACAAGTTCAGGCATTGGTTCATCACCATACAAAGCTTCCCATTGTTCTTCATACCATCCTTCAGGCGGCATTGGGGTTCCAAGTACAATCAATATGTCATAATGTGCAAATTTGTTAACTCCACCACTACCATGCCACCAAAATGCATCGAGACCAAGATACTTGTACATTTTGTTAGGGTCTGCATGTTCATCATCTGTAATTAAGTGCTTGTAGGTTAATATACAGATTTTTTTATCTGGATGACGTTGTTTGTTGTTATATTTGATTTTATTTATTTTTTGTATTGCTTTTTTCACATCTTTATTAATATAAGATTTGTAATACCCATTCTTCTTTTCTTTCATTATGATAAGACTATTTTTGTTTGTCTCATCTGTGTAATGATAGATTGTTTTGTGTTTATATCGTGGGAACATTTTCTGGAATTTTTCAATTTCTTTGATGAATGATTCACAGGTGAATTGCAATTTTGTATCAGTGAATATGATTTCACCGTCAAACCCCATTTGTTTGAACATAATCAGTTCATGCCATGACATTGAAAGTGAAGATATATCCAAATTTTCTAATTTTTTATTACTATTTTTAATAGATTTATCGACTTTTTCTGAAAGTTTATTGACTATTTCTAAATCATTTTTCAACTTTGTTTCAAGCGCAATATTTCTTATTTCTCCTTCCTTTTTGCGCTCTTCAAACATTTC
>NZ_JRHO01000008.1 GCF_000765475.1 Methanococcoides methylutens | reverse complement strand
TGCATTTCTTGATCGTATCTTTAAGAGAACATTAGATCTATTTTACAAGAATGGCGAATCAATTGAAGTCACTGGGATTGATTCAACGGGGTTTACAAGTGGTTATTGTAGCAATTATTATTCCTGGTGAATCAAAAAGTGGAGACGAAATTATGTCAAGATCAGTATTTCAGTTGATGTGCGGAAATTTGTCATAACTGGATACAAAATATCAGGTAAACCTGTTCATGATGCAAAACATGCAAAGACATTGCTTTAGCAATGTCATCGCAACAGAAGATGAAGGTATCTCCGATGAATACAAACCATTGGTATTTGAACGTTTCAAACGCATAGGCAATAGCGACATAGAGGGAAGTGGTCTTGGACTTGCTATCGTGAAAAAAATAGCTGATCTGCACAATGGGGAAGTGGGTGTGGAAGACAATCCGGAAGCAAACGGCAGTGTGTTCTGGGTAACAGTCAAGAAAGCATAAACACTTATTGAAGCGGATTTAAAATTTAGGGGGATGGAAGATTGACGGTTAATACTTTCAGATCAGAACAAAATAAACTGAAATTCTCCCACTGATTTGCTCTTTTGTTGAACTTGAGGAACTAATACATTTGATATTTTGAATCCTTCGACTAGATATTGAACTTTCCAGTAATACACATTATCATTTTTATCAAAGTCTTCTCCAAAAGTAAATAACTGTTACAGTTTCATCTCATGAGATAATTTATAAAGTAATAAGCATCATTATAACTTATGTACGAATTGCACACTCCTGTTAACCATAGGGCTGTAGCAAAGTACATTGGTTATTACCTCATAGCTTTTACATTTGTATTGGTTGTTCCGACAATTGCTGCACTCATACTTGGAGATGTAGGGGCAGCTTTCGATTATGGTGGTACTGCTGTTGCAGTTTTGATCATTGGCTCTATGATCTATCGTGCTCTCCCGGATTATGAACTTGAAACAAAGGAAGCGCTCATCATTGTTGCAATGGTTTTCCCTATCTCAGCATTCCTGAGTGCTATTCCAATGTCACTTACAACGGGAATGCCTTTTATTGATGCTTATTTTGAAAGTGTGTCAGCTGTTACGACAACAGGGCTCAGTGTTGCACCTTCAGATGTCGGACCTGTGTTCCTGTTTGCACGTTCCTGGGGGCAGTGGGTAGGCGGGATCGGGATAATTCTTGTGGTGCTTTCCGTCCTGATAAGGCCGGGAACCACAGCATCCAGGATGTACAAAGCCAACTATGGGGATATGAAGATCAAGCCTACTGTAATATCCACCACCCGTACACTTGGAAAAGTCTACATTATAATAACATTGATCTCCTTAATATTGCTTTTAATGAGTGGCATGTCTCTATTCGATTCTATTTGCCATGCTCTCTGTTGTGTATCTACCGGTGGATTTTCAACACGTCCTGAAAGCATAGGGGCATATCAGGGAAGCCTGATACCTACTGCAATAAGTATATCGTGTATTCTGGGAGCAGTCAGTTTTGTACTTTATCCTTACCTTTTCAAGAAACCGGAAAAAATCTTCAAAAATCTGGAACTTCGGTATTTCCTGGCCTTCATAGCTATAGGATCAATTGTTTTTGCTTTTACTCTTGGAAGAGAAAATATGAGTCATGATCTGATCCAAGGCAGTCTTTTTCAGGTCATCTCTGCCATTACTACTGCGGGTTTTTCTACGATAGACCTTTCCATTTTGTCTGAGGCTTCAAAAGCAGTGTTGATATTTATGATGTGGATAGGAGGTAATGTCGGATCCACTGCAGGCGGGATCAAGATATTAAGAGTGATCTTGCTCTTAAAAGTTGTCCATAATGTGCTGTTGAGATTGTTCCTGCCCAGGGAGACCATTACACCGGTCAAGATAGAGGACAATGTCATAGAAAGTGATGAGATCTACAATCTTGTGACCTTTATGTTGCTTTATACGTTGATTCTTGTCGTATCATCCTTCATTTTCATGCTTTACGGGACGAACATGAGCAGTTCCGTATTCGAGGTATCAAGTGCTTTGAGCACTGTGGGACTTTCCGCAGGAGCGACCAGTGCGACAATGCCTGTTGTCCTTAAGTTAGTGCTAATAGTTGACATGTTGTTTGGAAGGATAGAGATAATTCCATTGATATTGTTATTCATGCCGGGAACATGGATGAAAAGAAAATGGGCAAGTAAGAGGAATGTGAGAACATGAGAGTTATCATAGTCGGAGCCGGTTCACTGGGAATACATCTTACCAGGAATATGATCGCACAGGGTAAAGAGGTCATACTTATCGAGAAAGATGAATCTATAGCTAAAGAGCTTGCAGAAACCCTGGATTGCACGGTTATAAATGCCGAAGGCACAAGACCTGATATCCTTGAAAAAGCAGATATCAATAGTGCAGATGCAGTTGTTGCTTGTACAACCAATGATCAGAACAACATTCTCATCGGATTGATTGCTAGAGATGCTAAGGTTGAGAAAGTTATCCTCAAGCTAGAGGACAGGCAGTTCATGGATATCGCAAGCAAGCTTGGATTCTATTATATGATAAATCCATCCAGCATATCTTCCAGATACATATCAGATGTCCTCAGAGGAATAAACACAATTGAACTGAGTAATTTGGTACGTTATGATGTGCGTTTTATGGGTGTAATGGCTACTGACAAAATAATTGATATGAAATTGTCCGATATCTCACTACCGGAGGATAGTGCATTCATAGGCGTCTATCGTAAAGGTGAATTCATCCTTGCGGAAAAAGATCCGAAATTGTATGAAAAAGATGAATTGATCCTTGTAACCAAGGCCGATATGATAAAAAGTGTGAATGAAGCGCTGGGCAGGAATCTTGAGACATGAAGCAGTTCTTGAACGAGATTTAAAGGCCTTATTTACAAAATAGTATTTCGATAAGCCTCTACAAAGCAAAATGTATGTGCAAGCGAGTAAATATGGATATGGTAGCTTGGTGAAAGTAGTGATATGGGAAATAAACTAAAAAGGATGTTCTCTCCGAAGGCTTTTGATAAATGGGTTAACTCCTCAACGATCGTTAATTTATTTCCTCAGTAGCAATTTCGAATTGTTAAAACATTCTATAAAAAACATTTAAATTGTATCCAGCTAATACATTAACAGGGTACACTTGCTGAAAGTTCTATCATATGAAGAAGGGAGTGCTTCAATGGCATCTGAAAAAGAATATCGTATGATATTTGAGAAATCTCCGCTGGGAATCATGTATTTTGACCGTGATGGTATCGTTACTCTTTGTAATGAACGGTCTTCTGCGATCATTGACAAAAAGAAGGAATATATCATCGGATCAGACATACTGTCTATTTTTAGTGACGAGCAAATGGCTTCGGCTATTCAAACAGTGCTTTCAGGAACACCTGTTCAGTATGAGGGCGAGTATTTATCTTCTCCAGAAGCCCAATCTGTTCAGATGGAGGTACATTGCAATCCTGATGTATCGGAAGAGGGTTCACTTGTGGGTGGGATATGTATTATCGAGGATATTTCACTGAGGAGAAGCCTTGAAAATACATTAAAAATTGATGAATCCCGCCTTGAAGCACTGTTGAAGCTTGAGCGGATGATGGATGCACCCATGCAGGAGATCGCGGACTTTGTTCATGAAGAAGCTGTAAAACTCACCGGTAGTAATATCGGTTATCTGGCTTTTTTGAATGAGGATGAGTCGTCTCTCATAATGCATACCTGGTCTAACAGTGTCATGAAAGAATGCACTGTACCGGATCGAAAGTTCATCTACGAGGTAGACAAGATAGGCCTGTGGGGTGAGCCGATAAGGCAGAGAAAACCTGTTATTATCAATGATTACAATGCCCCTGACCGTCTTAAAAAAGGTTATCCGGAAGGGCATGTAGAACTCAGTAACTACATGGCAGTTCCTATCTTTGAAGGTGACAGGATCGTTGCAACCGCAGGGGTCAGCAACAAAGAAGTCGACTATGATGCTTCCGATGTTCGCCAGCTGACATTGCTGATGCAGGGTTTGTGGAGGCTTGT
This sequence comes from Methanococcoides methylutens, assembly GCF_000765475.1. Classification (NCBI taxonomy): domain Archaea; kingdom Methanobacteriati; phylum Methanobacteriota; class Methanomicrobia; order Methanosarcinales; family Methanosarcinaceae; genus Methanococcoides; species Methanococcoides methylutens. The sequence continues at coordinate 20,063 of NZ_JRHO01000008.1, read as the reverse complement.
CCAGCGCAGGGAATCTCTTGAGAAACTCAAAAAGTATGCTGAAGATCTTGAACATTCGAACGAGCTGAAAGAGCTTTTTACTGATATCATGCGTCATGATCTTTTAAATCCTGCAGGTATTGTCAAGGGTTATGCCGAGTTGCTACTTGAGATGGAGGGCGATGAGAAGAAGCAGGATTTGATCCGTACCATCGATCGCAACAACAAAAAACTGATCGACATGATAGAGAGCGCTGCAAGGTTTGCAAAACTGGATTCCTTTGAGGACATCGAGTTTCAGGAAATGGATCTGGCTCTTGTTATTGAGGGTGTGATCGGCAACTTCAGGCCCAACATCGAAGAGAGACAGATGGTGGTTGAATTTGATCATAAGGGAGCTTATCCTGCAAAAGCAAACCCGATGATCGAAGATGTGTTTTCCAACCTGCTTTCGAATGCGATAAAATACAGCCCGGAAAACGAAAGGATCATCATTGCCATCTCAGATGCTGGTGATGAATGGAATGTGTCGTTCACAGATCTTGGTGAAGGGGTTTCTGATGAGAACAAGCCGGAATTATTCGAGCGATTCAAACGTGTCACGAAAAAAGGGATCAAAGGAACCGGTCTTGGTCTTGCCATTGTGAAGAAGATAATCGATCTTCATGGTGGAAGTGTTGGGGTTGGGGATAATCCTGAAGGCCGGGGAAGTATTTTCTGGGTCACTTTAAGAAAATGGGATTGATAGTTTATGTGAGGGATGAGTTATTCTTTTCTGGACATATTTCCAGTAACGGTGGAATTTAATTTTTAATTTTACTGAATAGTATTCGCCACATATTCTGCAAACCTATCAACGCATTAATATCACTTTCATTTTCGATAGATGCATTCCTCTCAGCAATGTAAACAGCAACAAGATTGTTTTTGATCTGTACATCTGTTTTCCAAGGGAGGTTATTTGCTTTTTTAACCATTTTTGTTAGAGTTGAGGCGTCAGTATAATATGGATTAAATCTTCTGCTCAGCAGGAAACTTAACATGAACCTCAGTCCCCATTCCTTCCTGGCTTTCGATCCAGACATCGCCCTTATGCATTCCAACGAAATGTTTCACGAGAGCAAGACCAATTCCATTTCCTCCATAGTCGCGTGATGATGAACCATCGATCTGATAGAATGGGTCGAACAGTTTCCCTATCTCTTTTTCAGGGATGCCAATTCCTGTATCTTTAACCGAGATGTTTATCTCATTATCAATGTTTCGTGCTTTGATAAGGATCGAACCACCATTATTGTTAAACTTAATTGCATTGCTGACCAGATTGGTCATTATCTGATTAACTTTGTTTCTGTCAGCATCCATCAAGATCAGATCATCAGTATCGATATCAATGGATATGTTCTTCTGTGTTGCAAGCGGAATAATATTTTTCCTGATATCTTTGAGAATGTCGGATAGCAGGAACTTCTCACAGTTTATCTCAGTTGATCTTGCTTCTATGGCTGAGAGGTCAAGTATGTTATTTATTATCTTCAACAGATTTTGTCCGCTTTTATGGATATTTTCTGTATATTTCCTTTGTTTTTCATTGAGTTCTCCGTAAATCTCACTGCATAAAACATCAGAAAAACCAATTACAAAATTAAGCGGAGTTCTTAGTTCATGGCTCATATTTGCCAGAAACTCACTCTTGGATCGGTTTGCAAGTTCTGAAGTTACTTTTGCACCCCGTAAATTCTCTTCCAAAAGCTTGCGCTCTGTAATATCCTGTCCCGAACATAGAATACCTTCAACATGACCAATTTTGTTTCTTAATATGGATGTATTCCATGCTATCCACCTTTCTTCACCAACAGAATTTAAAATTGGATTTTCATGGTATTCTATTTTTGTCTTACTATTTGACAGTAAGTATTCCATTTGTTTTTCAACTTGTTCGCGGAAGTATTCTGGAAGGAAGTTCTCACCCCAATTCTTTCCAACAATATCTTCTTCTTCATAACCAAGGATATCACAACCCTTTTTATTAATTTGAACAACTTTACTATTAATATCAAGGACTAACATCATAACTTTAGCAACGTCAAAATACTTTTGTGACCGATCTCTTTCGGCTATAATTTTATCCTGTACACTCTTAAGTTCTGTTATATCGACTGTAGTTCCGAAGATTTGCACTGTACCTTCTGAATTGACGTGTGATATTGCTTTTTCATATACCCACAATTGAGTCCCATCGGGTCTTATGATCCTATATTTGTAATAATTAAAAGAATATCTTTCTTTGATGGTTTCGTCTAGTTTTTGTAATACCTTTTGGCTGTCATCCGGGTGAATATAACTTAATAAAGTTTGCCATTTATTGCCAGTAGTTCCTGTTTCTACTCCTAGCAACTTATCCACAAAAGGAGATGCATATGTATTGATTAAGCTGCCATCTTGTGCTATATCAGCTTTCCAGAAAAGGGCATCGATAGATGAAACTACTTCCCTGTATTTCGTTTCACTTTCTTTTACTTTGTTTTCTGCCAGCTTACGTTCATTTACTTCTTTTATCAGTTTCAGATTGTTATATCCTAGCGTGGATATCTCTTTTGCAAAGAGTGACAACAAATGTAGGACATTTTCGAATTTTTCCGGAGGCATTTGTTGGACATCATTATATGCATCCAGCATTTCACCTACATCAGCATCAATTTTCCTGGCATATTTCTCGATTGATTTAGAATCTAATTTTTCCACATTGACTTGTCCGATAAGCCAGTTGGCAATGTGTTTTCCACCTACGATTATAGGAGCACTAGAATCCGTCAATCCAAGGCTATGGCACCTTTCATAGATGGGTTTTCTAAATTTGTTCGCTTTTTCTCCCAATATCATGTCGGATATTTGACAGTTCCTTTCTCCATCTGTTGTGCTACGTACTATCTGACAGATTTTACAGAAATTACTTGGTTTGGTTATAGGATTGCCATCAATGTCGGTAATTATGGAAGCTACTCCATGGGCCTTTGAAAAGGCATCCTGTATCTTTTGCAGATGTTCAAAATCTATTACGTCCAGTAGTGATAGATCATCCAAGTCACTTTCAGATGAAGATATATAATCGAGTTTCACCTGAAGTAATTTATTTTTTCTTTTCAGTTCCTCGGTTAACCTATTGCGCTCACTTATATCTCTGGCAATGCTAAGTACAGCTGTTTTTCCTTCATATTCAATAATACGATTACTTAGCTCTACAGGGGTGGCATCTCCATCTTTGGAAAAAATCAATGTTTCAAATATCGGGTACTTTCCTTCATGAAGTTGTTTTAGATCTTCAGCAAGCCTTGATCGATGTTCAGGCGAAATCAGGTCCATAATTGATTTTTGCACAATTTCATTTCGGCCGTAAGCAGTTAATTCACAAGCAATTTCATTTACTTCCAGAATATTCCCGTTTAGATCATATATGGCAATTGCATCATTGGAGCTGTTAAAAATATTTCTGAATTTCTTTTCTGATGTTTTTATTGCATTTATCATCTCTTTTTTCTTGGTTATATCACGCAGGATTGCCATAACTGCAGGCCTGTTTTCATAATTGATAGTTGCAGCAGTTGTATCGACCTATATCTTGTTTCTATCTTTGGAAAGAATATCAAATTCATATCTGGATTGAAGTTTGCCTCCATTCTTTAATTTTTGCTTGTATTTATCAAAAACTAAATCCCGATGATCATCATATACATATTCTAAAAATGGTTTTCCAATTGCTTCTTCTAAATTATATCCGGTCATCTCCATCATTTTTGAATTAGCATATTTCAACAAACCGTCCTGAACAATAATAATTCCATCATTTCCATTTTCGACGAGGGCTGAATATTTTTCTTCACTTTTCTTCAATTCGCTCTCTGCTAACTTACGATCTGTGATATCTGAAACAATGGCCAATATGGAATCTTCTCTGCTAAGGACCACCCGGGCTTCAAAATAGTTAATTTTTTCGTCTATCAGAAGATGGTAATCAAAACGTTGCAACTCTTTTGTTTGAATTACTTTTTCAATTGAGGATATTATCCTTTCTGCAATATTTTTTGGAAAGACGTCATTAAACTTTTTGCCTAAAAAGTCTTTAGCTTGAACGTATGTATCTATCTCAGAGGATGGCCGATAATCAATAATGATTCCATCTATAGTACATTCAAAGATCATATCAGGTAGAGCGTTCAAAATAGTTTGATTTTTCAAGTCAGCTTGTCTCAGCTTTTGTTCCATGTTCTTACGTTCAGTGATGTCACGGATTATTGCCATATTTGCGGGCTTGCCTTCAAACTCGATAATGGATCCACTGATCTCCACTGGAACAAGGCTGCCATTCTCTGACAATATGTCGATCTCATAATGGTTTGGAACATCATTACTGTAAAATCTCTGGCTATGTCTTTTCTGTGCCAGTTCTCTGTATTCAATTGAAACGAGATCGAAAAATGAGTTTCCGAGCAATTCGTTCTTTGAAAATCTGGAAATATCCATGAATTTTTGATTTACAAATTTAAGCAATTTGTCTTGAATGATGACGATGCCATCATTTCCATTTTCGACCAGACTTGAGTATTTCTCTTCACTCGCCTTCAACGCAGCTTCTGCTTTCTTACGCTCGGTTGTATCTCTGGCAACGGTTATGGTTGCAGGATTTCCTTTGTATTCAATTGGACGAATGTTAAGTTCAATTGATACCAAAGAACCGTCTTTATGCTTACTGACAGTTTCGACGATTCCGCCACCCTGTTCAATTTTTTTAAAGATCTGTTCACGCAATGCTTCTTTAAATTCAGGTGGTGTTATATCCATCACTGTCATTTGCATTAATTCGTCTTTTGTATATCCCAATTTATCAAAAGTAACCTGGTTTGCTTCTACGAACTGTCCGTCGGCTGCAAATATTGCAATTTCATCGTTAATAGAATTAAATATCGTTTCAAGATCGTTTTCCAATTCCTTCTGCTTTGATATATCTATGAAAGATGCCATCATAGCAACTGGCTTCTTAGATTTGTTCCTAATGAAATTAGCAGAAAAAAGTGTTATGAGCTTTGAACCATCCCTTCTTTTAGCTGTTAGTTCACCAGACCAATAACCTGTTTCCTGAATACATTTTATTATTTTTACGATCTCTGTTGCTTCAGTTTGGTTATTCCAGAAATTGGTTGCATTTCTACTCAAAAAATCGTTTTTATTATCAAATCCGAACATTTTCAAAAAAGAACTGTTTATATAGAGAATCTCTCCCTCTATATCTGTTAAAGCAATAGCATTAATAGTTGATTCGATAGCTTGGTTTTTTAGTGTTAGTTCCTTTTCAAAAGTAGAGATCTGCTTTTTAAGGTTAGTAGTCATGCATTGCGCTCCAAGAGGTCAAAAAGCTTAATTTAACTTTATATATTTTAATGCAAACGTTTTGATTTTCTGTATGATTATATATATTTTTATATAAACCTTTCGATATTTACGCTGGTTATTATCTAAATGAAATATGGTTTAAGTTAGCTTGTCTTTCTGAAGCTAATGAATGATTTCAGGATCACAGACTTAAACTGGTTTAAATTGAACAGATATCTATTGTATGAAGGTTGATCTACACCTAGAAATTCAAATGGAATTGTAGTTCTCTGTAAGGCAATCGATCAGGGGCTCAAATATATATAAAAGCGCATCTAAACCTTATATAGGAGATATTGAATTATGATCGCAGAAGAGAAGTTGGAGAAGCTTGCAAAAGCTTGTGAGGAATGTATTGGTGAGGACTCTGGTTCTATAGATGATCATTTTGAAAAATGTCCTGTCTGTAAGCTTTACAAAGAACAGGCTGAAACTGTCAATTGTATATCAGAAACGATAAGACAACTCGCTTCAAGGTCTGAGGAAGAGAGGTGTGATGCAATATGCAAAAATCTGGACGAGTTTTACGGCATGCCGGATGATGAAAGACTAGAAGCAATAAGTGAAATGCTCGATTATGGGGGTGGATTATCAGAAGAGGATATGTTCAAGATAGTCACTACCCGTGTCGATCTTCTAACGAAACTTCCAAAAGAAAAAAGAGTTCTTCTGATGGAAACTCTGGAAAAGGTAATGTCTCAGTGGCCTGAGGATCGTAAAATACTGGAGAAACGTGCTATTATGAATGCCACCCAGGATTATTTCCTACTCAAAAAGACCTTGCTTAGAAGGATGTTCAAAAAAATACTGTCCTGAAAAAAGATCATTTTCAGGGAAATTTAGAAGATCTTGGTTAAGAGACCTTCCGAACATATCTGACAACTACTTTGTGTAATCGATCTCAAATAACTCTTTGAATGTGTGCGAGTATCAGTATTCAATTTCAAGAGTATTCTCATGGATCTGGTTCTTTGTCTCGATAAGGCCATAACTGCTGCTCAGCTCAAACTCAGGTTTTGCTTCATTTGAACGCTTAATTTTGAACATCTTCTTCAACAAGCCCCGGGAATCTTTCATCTTCTCAAGAATTCGACTATTCCTTATTGCTTTTACATTATATTCATCTTCTGACAGAGCCTTCCGGAAATATTTCTCGGCTTTCTCGTAATCTTCCAGTTGTCCATATGCTCTACCCATATTGTTATAGATCTCCGAGATCGAGGATGGGTGCATTTCCTCTGAATTGAAAAGTGCTTTTTCATATTCCTCAATCGCTTTTTCGAAATAGCCTTCATCTGAGAGAATATCCCCATAAGCTCCCAATGCGAATGAATTTAATGGATTCATCTGAAGTACAAGCATTACTTCAGTTTCAGCTTCACTGAACTTTTTGTTCTCCCTTAGCGTGTTTGCATAATTAAGGTGTACAGCCACATTCTCCGGGTTTATCTTCAGAGCTTTATTGTAAGCTTCATTCGATTCCTCGAATTTTTTCATATGGGAAAATACTTTTCCTTTATTGGTCCATACGTCTTCAGCATTCGGATTCAGCTCAAGGGCTCTATTGTAGACTTCTATCGCTTTCTCGTACTTCTTCAAATGATGGTAGACGTTTCCTTTGCTTATCCACACATTCGCATCTTTAGAGTTCAATTGAAGCGCTTTCTCATATGCATCGATCGCATTCTCATATTTTTTCACCTGAGAATATGCGTTTCCTTTATTGATCCAGGTCTTTTCATCTTCGGGATCGATCTGCAAAGCTTTCTCATAAGCTACAATTGCGTCCTCATATGCTTTCAGGTGTGAATATGCATTTCCTTTGTTGGCCCAGACATTTTTATCATTTGGCTTTAGTTCCAGGGCTTTGGTGTATGCTTTTATTGCATCCTCATATTTTTTCAGATGAGTATATGCATTACCTTTATTGGACCAAACGAACTCAGATTCCGGGTTGATGTCTGTGGCTTTGTCGTATGCATATACTGCTTCTTCGTATCTTTCCTGGCAGAAAAATGAATTACCTCTGTTGGTCCAGACGCTCTCTAATCCTGGATCGATCTCAATTGCTTTGTTGTATGCCTCGATCGCTTCGTCGTATATCTTGAGAGTGAAAAGTGTATTTCCTTTGTTAATCCAGATGTCTTTTGAATCGGGATTAATCTCTGTGGCATTATTGTATGCTTCAATTGCTTCTGCATGTCTTTCAAGAATAGAGCAGGCATTTCCTTTGTAGGTCCATGCCATTTCGTCCTTCGGGTCAAGCTGCAGGGCTTTAACGCAGGCCTGAATTGCTTCTTCGTATTTTTCCAGATTTAAGTATGCATATCCTTTGCTAACCCATACTTCCTCATCTTTAGGATCAATAGCTGTAGCCTTATCGTATGCCTCAATGGATTCTTCATACTGTTTCAGGCTGGCATGGGCATTTCCTTTGCTTGCCCATATGGTTCCGTTGTCCGGGTCAAGTTGTGTGGCCTTTTCGTATGCCTGAATAGCCTCTTCGTACTTCTCCAGAATTAGGGATGCATTTCCTTTGCTTGCCCATATGGTTCCGTTGTCCGGGTTGATAGCTGTGGCTTTGCCATATGCTTCGGTAGCTTCGTCATACTTTTTCAGGATCAGAGAAGCATTTCCTTTAATTGCCCATATGTTCGCATCTTTCGGATCGATTTCCAGGGCTTTGTCGAATGCTTCTATTGCTTCTGCATATTCATTCAGATTAAAATGTGCATTACCCTTTGTTCCCCATGCCTTTTCATTTTCAGGATCAATTTTCAGGGCTTTATCGAATGCTTCTATTGCTTCTGCATATTCCTTAATATTAAAATGTGAGTTGCCCTTTTTTCCCCATGTCTTCTCATCTTTTGGGTTAATCTCCAGGGTCTTGTTGAATGCCTCTATTGCTTCCTTATATTTTCCAATGTCATAAAGCGTCTTGCCCTTACTTCCCCATGCTTCTTCATTTTCAGGGTCTATCTCCAGAGTCTTGTTGAATGCTTCTAATGCCTCATCACTCTTTTTCAGATGGGAATATGCAATTCCTTTAATTGCCCATATGTTCGCATCTTTCGGATCAATTTCCAGGGCTTTATCGAATGCTTCTATTGCTTCTGCATATTCCTTCAGATTAAAATGCGCATTACCCTTTTTTCCCCATGCCTTTTCATTTTCAGGATCAATTTCCAGGGCTTTGTCGAATGCTTCTATTGCTTCGGTATATTCCCTAAGATTAAAATGTGAGTTACCCTTTTTTCCCCATGCCTTCTCATATTTTGGGTCTATCTCCAGAGTCTTGTCGAATGCCTCTATTGCTTCCTTATATTTTCCAATGTCATAAAGCGTCTTGCCCTTACTTCCCCATGCTTCTTCATTTTCAGGGTCTATCTCCAGAGTCCTGTTGAATGCCTCTAATGCCTCATCACCCTTTTTCAGATGGGAATATGCAACTCCCTTTTTTCCCCATGCCTCCTTTGATTCCGGATTCAGTTCAAGGGCCTTATTGTAAGCTTCAATTGCCTCTTCATATTTATTCAGGTGTGATAATGCATTTCCCTTGTTGGTCCATACATTTTCCTCTTCAGGGTATATGTTCAGGGCTTTAGTATATGCAGCAATTGTTTCTTCGTATCTTTTGAGATTAAAAAGAGCGTTTCCTTTGTTTATCCATGCCTTTTCATTTTCAGGATAAATTTGTATAGCTTGATCGAATGCCTCTATCGCTTCCTTATATTTTCCAAGATCATAAAGCGTCTTGCCCTTACTTTCCCATGCTTCTTCATTTCCAGGGTCGATCTTCAGGGTCTTGTTGAATGCCTCTACCGCTTCATCACCTTTTTTCAGATGGGAATATGCAACTCCCTTGTTCTCCCATGCATCTTTGGATTCCGGATTAAGTTCAAGGGCTTCATTGTAAGCTTCAATTGCTTCTTCGTACTTTTTCAGGTGTGAATATGCATTTCCCTTGTTGATCCATACATTTTCTTCTTCAGGGTAAATGTCCAGAGCTTTAGTGTATGATGCAATTGTTTCTTCGTACTTTTTGAGATTAAAAAAAGCGTTTCCTTTGTTTATCCATGCATTTTCATTTTCAGGATATATCCGTATAGCCTGATCATACGCTTCAATTGCTTCCCCATATTCTTTGACGTTAAAGGCAGCGTTTCCTTTGTTCATCCAGATGCCTTCAAGTTCCGGATTAAGTTCAAGGGCCTTATTGTATGCTTCGATGGCTTCCTCATATTGCCTGAGATTAAAATAAGCATTTCCTTTACTTTCCCATGCACCTTCATCCTTCGGATATATCTCAAGTGCTTTATTGTATGAATCAATTGCTTCTTCGTATTTTTTGAGACTAAACAAGCTATCTCCTTTTTTAATCCATTTATCAGCATAATCAAGATACATATATATATGTTCCATTTTTATATTTAAATAATTTTGCATCAATCTTGGTTTTTAGCTACATTTGGATTATGATTATTCTCAAATTAATGCGTTACCTTGGTGCTGTTTTTTATTATTTACGATAGGTATAGATTGAGTGTGAATTTTTAATCGATGTTCATGGTCACAGAACTATTTTTTCAAGTATTTTGTTCATTAATATTTAGAAAACAATTATATTTCTGGATATTTTATAAATTATTTTTGAGTTGTTTTGGTCATTTCTTTCACAAACACATTTTTATAAAACAAAAACAAAATTAGTATGTATATCTAATTTGTATTTTCTGTGCTTTTTGGGGATGAAAAGAATCATGGTACTGGAAGAATACTATCCTGGAATTGTAGTGGTTATGGGAACTCTCATCCTTTTGACTGCTCTGGGATACATTTTCAGAAAGACTCGTATATTCTCTGAACAAAAGACCTTTGAGCAGTTCATTCTTTTTCTGGTAGCACTTGTCGGACTTGTGGTTTTTGTGCTTACACTTCCTATATCGGATAATACGAAGCAGACACTTCTGAGCTTTTTTGGTATCCTGATCGGTGCAACCATTGCGCTATCATCGACTACATTTGTGGCAAATGGTATGTCCGGCATAATGCTAAGTCGCATAAAGCCTTTCAAAGCAGGTGATTATATAAGGGTCGAAGAAACTTTCGGGAAGGTATCTGATATCGGAATACTGCATACTCAGGTCCAATCTATCGATCGTGATATTATAACTATACCGAACCTTAAATTGATTTCAAATCCTCTGGTCACTATTAGTTCATCAGGCACGATCATCTCGACTACTGTTTCATTAGGTTATAGTGTTTCAAGAGATCAGGTCGAAAAGTCTCTTATCAAGGCCGCAGAAAAAGTTGATCTTGAGAATATTTTTGTCCATGTAATCGAATTGGGCGATTTTTCAGTTACTTACAAAGTAGGTGGTCTTTTGAAGGATGTATCCAGCCTTATAACCAAAAGATCAGATCTGAAAAAGATGATGTTCGATAGCCTTCATGAAGATCATATTGAAATAGTATCTCCAACATTTATGAATCAGAGAATATATGATAAGAATGCAGTTTTCATACCTTCTGATCATGATAAGGTAAGTGTTAAGCCACCTGCAACTTATGAATATGTCACACAGGTTACTACCGAAGATGTGATCTTTGGTAAGGCTATAGAGGCTGAGATTACTAAGAAGATAGATACATTGATCGAAGATATGGAGCAGAAACAGAATGAGTTCTTTGATCTGGTCAATAGGATCAGTGATGGGGAACTTAAATCAGTAGAAATGCAAAATCTTAATTCCATATTGGAGCAGAGAGACAGGCTTAAAGACGATCTGGAGTCTGTAAAAGAAGTACTGAAAAAGGAAGATGATACCTCTGCTGATGGTGTCAAATTAAAGTCTCTTCAGTATCTCGATTTAAAAGCCGTCGAGTTACATAATGAAATTAAGGAGTTACTGGAAAGAGTTAGCAAGGGAATTGAAAAATAAAAGGTTTTGCATGTGTCTCTTTTATATTAAAAACGCATTCAATCAGTGCTTATCTTGATTTGAAAAAAAGCTTTGGATAAATTTGCAAGGATAATCTTTTTATATGTGAGCTCTTTTTCCTTTGTATCATACCTAGTCTTTTTATACTAACTTTACTTAGAATGGTTCAAGTATGCATTGTTGATATAATCATCCGGTTTTTATCCGATTTATATTGTATTACTAATTATATGTCCTGATGTACGCAAAAAGGAGAAGATGGAATGAATGTGAAGATACCCTATGGAAAGGACTTTGTTGATCTTGATGTAAAAATACCTCATGAGGTGCTTTCGCCTAATGAGCCGGAGGTAGGGGATGAGTCCAGAATTATCTCACAGGCACTTTCAAACCCTATGGGCCGGGAACCTTTTGAGGATTTTGTAAAGAATGCTGAGAGCCTGTTGGTCATTGTAAATGATGCCACCCGACCGACACCAACTGCCCGCGTACTTCTTGAGATGAAGGAAATACTTCTTTCTCATCCTGATGTAAAGTTCATAGTGGCAACAGGTGCACACAGGGCACCCACAGAAGATGAGTTCCGGTTCATTTTCGGCGAGATCTATGATGTAATGGGCGATCGCATATTTGTGCATGATGCGAGAAAGGATGAGGATATGGATTATCTGGGTGTTTCTTCCAACGGCACTGAAATGTACATTAACAAAATGGTCCGTCAGGCAGGCAATATCCTTGTTATCGGAAGTGTGGAACCGCATTATTTCGCAGGCTACACTGGTGGGAGAAAGTCTTTCCTTCCGGGAGTTGCAGGCTACAAGACAATTGAGATGAACCACAAGCATGCTCTCTCAAATGCAGCACAATCCCTTGCTCTTGATGGAAATCCTGTCGCAGAGGACATGACCGATGCCATGGAGGTTCTTAAGGACCTTAATATCTTCTCTGTCCAGACCGTACTTACTGCAGATCATGGCCTTTATGCAATGACCGCCGGTGATCTATTTGAATCCTTTGATGCTGCCGTTGTAAAAGCCAATGAGGTTTTCTGCACGAAGTTCAGTAAAAAAGGAAATATCGTGTTGACTGCAGCACCGTATCCTATGGATATTGATCTTTACCAATCACAAAAAGCTCTTGAGAACGGCAGGCTCGCTCTCGAAGATGACGGCATCATCATTCTGGTATCCAAATGTCGTGATGGAGTCGGGGATGATACCTTCCTTAACTTACTTGGCTCCTCAGCAACCTGCAATGAGGTTATGGAAAAGACATCCGACTGTTACAAACTGGGATTCCACAAGGCTGCAAGGATGGCACAGATAGGTACATGGGCTAAAATGTGGGCAGTATCTGACCTTGACAGTGATACCCTGAAGTCTGCGAAACTGGAATTGCAGGAAGGGATACAGGAAGCTTTTGACAAGGCTATCAACATTATTAAAGAACAGGGTAAAGAGCCTTATGCTATTATTCTGCCTCAGGGTAGTCTGACAGTACCTCTTATTGAATAAAGGTGAAATAATGGATCAGCAGATTATTGACAGATTACGGGATATTGTAGGTGAGGTTCATATCAGTACATCTACGGCTGAGCTGTATGCTTATTCTACCGATGCAGGAATACACCGCAGTATGCCTGATGCCGTGATCAGGCCAAAAACGACCGCTGAAATTGAAAAAATAGTGAAACTTGCAAATGAGTATCTTTTCCCGATCGTCCCGAGGGGTGCAGGCACTGCACTTTGTGGTCATAGTGTACCTGTTGCTGGTGGTGTTGTCATTGATCTGCAAAGGATGGACAAGATAAAGGAATTGCATGTCGAAGACCTTTATGTGGTGGTGGAACCGGGTGTGATCCACAAGGATCTGAATGCAGAGCTTAAGAAATATGGATTTTTCATCCCGGGTCCTTCCAGTGGCAATGTGGCCAATATTGGTGGTATGGTGGCGACCAATGCGTCAGGTGGCAATGCTGTGAAATATGGCGCTACAAGGGATTATGTTCTTGGAATGGAGGTAGTATTCCCTAATGGGGATATTGCAAGGCTGGGTTCAAGGACCTTAAAGAATTCTGCAGGATATCAGCTGGAAAAACTGATGTGTGGTATGGAGGGGACTCTGGGTATCATGACCGAGGTCACACTGCGGATCGTTCCACTTCCCGAGACTACTGCAGTTGCAGTAGCGGTATTTAATACGCTGGAGGAAGCAGGTCAATGCGTTTCCAATATTATTGCAAAGCCTCTGATACCTTCAGGGTTAGAGCTTATGTCAAAGGTTTGTATCCAGGCGGTGAACAAGGCTGTTTGTATGGGGTTGCCTGATGAAGAAGCTATACTTTTGATAGAGGTCGATGGTAGTGTCAATGATGTTAAAGACCAGATCGAAACCGTAATGGAAGTTTGTAAGGCTTCAAACGCTCTTTCTGTTGATTTCACTGATGATCCTGAAAGAAAGGAAGAATTGTGGAAGGGCAGAAAGGCAATGATACCTGCGTTGTCGAAGTATGATGATGATCTTGTAACTGTTATGCTTGCCGATGATATGGCAGTTCCGATGAGCAAAGTTCCTGAGGCTGTCAAAGCTTTCCAGGATATCTCTGATAAATATGATATAATCATTGCCAGTTATGGTCATTCAGGTGATGGGAACCTGCATACTAAGGTGCTAATGGATCCTACGATGAAGTCCCACTGGGATCAGGCAGAAAAGGCTGTTGAAGAGATCTACGAGAAAGTAATGGAACTTGGTGGAACTATCACTGGTGAACATGGTGTTGGTATGACCAAAGCTCCTTTCTTCCTTAAGGAAAGGGCATGTAGTCTTAATGCTATGAAAACGATCAAGATGGCTCTGGATCCTAATAATATTATGAACCCGAATAAGATCATGGGTTGGGAAGGTAATTTCATTTCCCATCTGCGGTACCATCTGGAGGATGAGTGAATGAAGACTGATAATCTGAAAGAATGGAAAAAAGAGCTGCTTAATTGTACTCAGTGTGGGTTCTGTAAGGAGATCTGCCCTATATTTGACAATCTCGAATGGGATTCTTCAGCAGCAAGGGGTAAGATGGCTCTTTCCTATGGATTATATTCCGGGGATATCGAACCTGATGAGTCTGTACTGGAGCGTATCTACCAATGTACTACCTGTGCGGATTGTACTCGCAGGTGTCCTTCATCCACAAGGGTAGTTGATGTGATCGAAGCTGCACGAAAAGATATTGTGGCATCAGGGGTAGTAGGTTCAACTCATCAGAAGATCGCTGATTCGATTGCTACATTGGGAAATCCTTTCGGTGAAGAAAAAAGCCGAAGAGAATTATTCGGTGAAGTTCCTCATCCTGCTAAGATCGCCTATTTTACAGGTTGTAGTGCAGCCTATCGTAATAAAGAGACTTCTACGGCAGGAATCTCCATATTGAAGAAGCTTGGAGTAGACTATACATTACTTGATGAGGTTTGCTGTGGGAGCGTACTTGGAAGGATCGGCTTTTCGGATGATGTGATCAGAAGGCAGGCTGAGGCGAACATTAAAGCAATTGAGGACACCGGTGCTGAGATCGTGCTTTTCTCATGTGCGGGGTGTTTGAGGATGTTTAGAAAAGAATATCCTCGCTTTAAGGATATGTCTTTTAAAGCAATGCACTTTGTTGAGTGGCTCAGTGAGCAGGAACTTGATCTAAAACATTACAACAGGAAGGTAACTTATCATGACCCATGCCACATTGGCAGGCATTTAGGAATCTATGATGCACCTCGTGATGTGATCAATATGATCCCGGAGATCGAGTTCGTGGAAATGAAAGATAACAGGGAATCGGCACGTTGTTGCGGCGGTGGCGGCGGTGTCAGGTCAATGTTCCCTGAAATATCCCGGCAGATCGCTGAAAAAAGAGTGGATCAGGCTGAGATAGCAGATGTTCTGCTTACTACATGCCCGTTCTGTGTCAATAACCTGAAACTGGGTGTAAGTGAAGCTTCGACGCTTGAAGTCAGGGACCTGCTTGAGCTAATAGATGAACTTCTGGAATGATCGAATCGATCTTATTGATCATCCAGATCATTTTATTTCTCTTTTTATAAAGAAAGTCTTTAATATGGTTGGTATTAATTGACATTATAGTATTGTTGGGGTCGAATTTTGACATTCGGTTAAAACCATACTGGTAAAGGTGGTAGTTCGGTGACATTTTGAAATGTGTCATTATATCTGATTAAAGCAATTCGAAGCGATTATCTTTGTATCAGTTTAGGGCATAGATGTGGAATACGAATGATCTCGAAATGGTGATGTGAAGGTTCCTCGTTCATATGGCAAATGGGAACCATCTTGTGGATGTTGAACTAATTATTACGTCCGATGCGATCGATGTTCCAGAAAAGCAAGGTCAGGGTAGTAGTGTCTGTATGAATATTGTACAATATTTACATTCAGTTTCTAAAGTTGTTGATGCTGCATCTTCGTTGGAGGATTGTTTTCAGCAAGTCGTGAATATGATTCCATGTGGTATGCAAAATTCGTCTATGGCATGTTCAAGGATAATTTTTGATGATATGATCATTCAATCTGATAATTTCGAATTATCTCGATTGAAATATGCATCTGAGATCCTCATTGATGGTGCAGTTCATGGTAGTCTGGAAGTTTATTATCTTGAAGAATTGCCGGGTCAGGTTGGTGTCTCTTTCCTGAATGAGGAAGAGGATATTGTCGATTACATCTCTGATTGTCTCGGTAAGTTCGTTGAACGCATACTTGTGGAAAAGGACCTTAATATATTCAAGACTATTTCTGATAATGCAAACTATGGTATTGCAGTTCTTGATATGAAAGGAAGTCTTCTTTATCTCAACGAGGCATTTGCTTCAATGCATGATCATTCTCTTGAAGATGTGCTTGGCGATCACTTTTTGATGTTCTATAATGAAGAGCAGATCCCTCACTTGAAATATTTGCGTGATAAGTTACTTAATGATGGACATTTCCAACAAGAAGGGGTCTGGCATATGAGGAAGAATGGCAGTATTTTTCCTGCTATGCTTGACTCTCATGTGATATTTGATCGGGATAATGTGCCTTCTAATCTCTCTGTAACGTTGCATGATGTCAGTGAGGCAAAGGCGGCTGAAGATGCACTTAAACGTGCGCAAGCTATTGAGGATGCTGCCAATTGTTCCAAAAGTGAGTTCCTTTCAAATGTTAGTCATGAGCTTAGGACGCCTCTTAATTCAATAATTGGCTTTTCCGAGATATTGCTGGATGGCCGATGTGGGGAACTTACTGATGTTCAGCGAAGATATCTCCAAAATGTATTCAAGAATGGCAATCATCTTTCTGAAATCATAAATGATATCCTTGAGATCTCAATGATAGAAGCAGGTAAGGTAGAAGCTACGTTTGAAAAGTTTAGCATAGTTCCTGTATTTATGGAGATAAAGGATTCTATTATGCAATCTATCTTGAAAAAAGATGTTTCGTTCTCTTATGATGTGGACCCTGAGCTTCCGCAGATAAATGCCGATAAGGCAAAGTTCAGGCACATTATTTACAATCTTCTTTCTAATGCTGTCAAATTCACTTCAGAAGGGGGTAATGTGAATGTTGAGGCTAAATCCATTGGTGAGATGATGCATATCATTATCAGGGATGATGGTATCGGGATTCCGAAGGAACAACTGCCGCATCTATATGACAAGTTCTATCAGGTGGATGGTTCCACAAAACGACTTTATAGCGGTACTGGTTTAGGGCTTGCACTCACCAAGAAACTTGTTAGTCTTCATGATGGTCATATGTGGGTGGAAAGTGAGCAGGGTAAGGGTACCACCGTTCATGTAATGCTTCCGATCTAAGTTTAGATTGCAGGAACGCTTTTAAGGTATCAGTATGTCGCCGATAGCATGAATGATACCATTAGTGCATTCAATATTTTCTCTTTCGATAGATATCCCATTGATCATTACATTGCCATCGTTTGTGATCTTCAATATCTTGCCGTTGAGGGCAGTCAGTGAGTCAACCTCTTTTAGATCTGATGTCAGGTATTTTCCTTCGACAACATGGTAGTTTATGATGTCCATAAGGTAATCAAGGTCATCGAATGCTTCATCTATTACACTTTCAGGTATTGGTTCGAATGCTTTTTCAAGAGGGGCAAATACTGTATATGGTCCATTATTATTGAACTTTTTATCGAGGCCTAGCTTTTTAGCAGCATTTACGAGTGTTGGAAAATCACCGATGTCTACTGCTGTTTGTACGATGCTCTTTGTTTCACTCATGTAAATGTCTCCATATTAGATTTTCAGATCGTTACCTGACTTAAATATGCCTGGTCTAAAGGATACTGCTTTACTTTGTGTGGCATCCTTTAGAATTCAGTATCAATATGAATCAAGCTGTGCACGCATCAGGTCTTGTTTCTTCTTTTCAAGGAAGCTATATACAGAACCGTGGTTTGCGCCGTCGATAAGCATTTCCAATGCTGTCCTCATTATCAGTATCTGGTCGGGATGGCCTATGACACTTACTGTTTTACCGTAGACTGAGATCTTGACGCCTATAAGGCTCTCTGCTATTTCTCTTGTCTTTCCGCCTTTGCCAATGATCCTTCCTTTAAGACGAAGTAATTCCTTTGATGTTGATGCTGCTTGTGATAGGTCGATTATCTCGAGCATTAGCATATCATCATCAAAGAAACTGTATGCCTTTTCAGGGTTGAATCCTCTTGCAATGGCTTGTATAACGTCAGCTGCTCTCATAGCTCCGACCGGGTCATCTCCGGCTACTACTTCTACCGTACCATTTTCGCTATTTATGTCCAGTTTGGAGGTGGATTTGGTTTCGATCATATTTTTAACACTGCCTTTTGGGCCGATGATCGCGCCGATTCTGTCCTGGGGTACTTTGATATGTGTCATGTGGTCTACCTGTTGATTATTATAGTTATAGTTTTGTTTTTTAGTTCTCTGGTTCCGGTTCCTTTATCCGTGCATAAATGCTTTCGGGTGACTCCTCGATCTTGTAGCGTTTAAAGTATCTGGCTATGTTCTCGATATCTCGCTTTAAGAATTGGTCTGCACGTGGATGTTCCAGAGTTACGGATTGTCCCATGTCGATAATGACGGGCGTTAGATCTTCCGGATCGATCAGTATATTGTATTCACTAAGGTCGCCATGGACAAGGTTTGCATCTACATAGAGCTTATGCATATAGTCTATAACTGTTTCGAATATCATCTGCCCGTCTTCTTTCTGGATCTTCATGTCC
Organism: Methanococcoides methylutens; assembly: GCF_000765475.1. Lineage (NCBI taxonomy): Archaea > Methanobacteriati > Methanobacteriota > Methanomicrobia > Methanosarcinales > Methanosarcinaceae > Methanococcoides > Methanococcoides methylutens. The sequence goes on along the minus strand of NZ_JRHO01000008.1, from coordinate 1,433 downwards.
TTGAGCAGCGGGTAAGGCTTGCCATTCTCACCCATAAATTTCATTATTAGTATGTTCCTTTCGGTAATTATGGGTTCGGGTACGCGGACACCAGCTTGTTTTGCTCTCATGAGGTTCCTGAACTCTTTTTTAGTCCATGCAAAGACTATGTCCCTCTTGTTATGGCGTATATTGCTGAAACGTGGGTCTCCGAGGATATAATCTTCCATTGATCTAAAACTGCTTGAAGATATTCGGTAGATCTTGATTGCGATGTCTTCCTCTTCTCCATCTGCAAGGAATACATTTGCTTCCTTTCCTGTACTTATGGATCCTCCCAGTGCCTGTACTATCCCTTTGTTGGACAAAGTATATAGTGCCTTTAGGGTGGCGTTATCAAATACGTTTTCGGTTACTTTGAGATTGTCGCTGTCTTTGCGTCTAATTCGCAATTTATCAACGCTATTGTCAAGGCGTTTTATCTTGCCTTCAAGTTCTTTTTTCATATTTATCCTTTCAGGAATCCTTCACTCTCAAGCCAATTTACCTGGGATCGTGTGTATTTCCATATAACATCTGCTTTTGTATCCTGGAAGTCCCATGGGATGACGATCACAACATCACCTTCGCGGATCCAGTTGTTCTTTTTCATGGATCCGGGTATGCGTCCCATACGAGCTACACCGTCCATGCACCTGAGTTTTACCCGGCTTGCACCCATAAGGTTCTCCACGATTGCAAGAACTTCTCTGTCCTCTGTTCGTGGTGTTCTTACACGGTTTGTTTGCTGTGGTGCCTCATTGTCATTTCCAGATTCTTTTTTATCCAGCCAAATTCCTCTTTCAGATTTATCCAATATATTGCATTATTTATGTTTCATCTATTGTTAAAGGTTGCGTGTGTTTCCTATTGTTTGAACCCGTTTTTGTGTTTATGTTACTATTCTGGTCCATGGGGTGTGGGTGTGCTGGTCCTATTCTTCATGGGGGCTTGAACTTGTATATTTTCAAACATTTGTATTGTTAAAACCGTTGTTTACGAAACGTTTATATCCCAGTGTGTACATGTAGGAGTCCTCGCAAGGCGAGTAAATATGCGGGTCTGCAATTGCGCATGATCTGTCTGTTACTTCCCTCTGTGAGATTGTCAATATATAAGGCATCGAAAGTCTTATATACCAACGTGACATTTATTTAATTCCGCACAATGTGTGGAATTTCAATCACCTTCAAATCAAAATCATTAGTGGAGACCGGAGCTTTTCCGGTCTGACGTTGAAAGTGGCAGTTCGGTTAATTCTGACTGATAGTGACTTTATCTATCAAACAGAACTAACCAACTATTGTGCAAAGAAAACAACTCTCTAATTAAACAAAAGAGTTCTTTTCCGACAATTCTTAGTTAACTTCCAAATTTTGTGTGCTTTAACAAATAACTCTGGTTGATCCTGCCAG
>NZ_JRHO01000007.1 GCF_000765475.1 Methanococcoides methylutens | reverse complement strand
AGGAACTTCTCAACGGTCCCTGCGGTGGTTCCATGGATGGCAAGTGTGAGGTGGATCCCGAGAAGGATTGTGCCTGGGAGCTGATCTACGAGCGCCTTGAGAGGATCGGTCGTCTGGATCTGCTGGACGAGGTCCGGGATGCGAAGGATCGGCTGGTTAAGTGAGTATTTTATTTTACCTTCTGTAATTAAGGATCCTTTTTGTTGGTCGGTTTCAAAGTTGGATGTAGGGGAGTTGCTTGATCTCTGCCATGTGTTTCATCTAAAAACAGGATGTTCTTGTGTATTCAACTGCTCTCTTTCAGTTGGATGATGTGGACAGATTATATTTATAATGTGACTTGGTTAGAACATAATGCAACATCGTAATGATGTTAGTGGGGGTTCAGCCAGTCTTGACGTAATAACTGAAACCCCGTGCCCGGAGGCAAGGTTATGCTTTGTTGTTTGTACTATATAAGCGTAGCTTTGCCTCTGGAGTAGATGAATCAAAGGAGAATATGCATGAAAGCAAAAGAAATGAGAATTGCAACGTTAACGCTAATTGCAATGTTTGTTGTAATCATGGCAGTTGTACCGGTTGCCATGGGACAGGAAAATGACTTTAGTACAGAAAAAGAATATGGTGAGCTGTTCCTTAAAAATATGGACGAGTCAAAAAAGTTGATTAACCCTATCTCCTTGAATAACATGAATGGTGATTTAGAAGCAGTGTCATTTTCCCTAATGAATGGCGGCTACATTATCATCAATGTAAATGATCTTTCAGTACCTGAATTTTCATTAGAAAGAAATACACCGTTTAATGACAGAAATAAAAAGTATGTCTATAATGGCCCCCTTGCCTATATGGAAGATAAACAGGGAACATTATTCCGGATGGGAATGGGAAATACCGCAGATGAAGCAGTAACACCTGAATATGTTTACGCAATTGCAAGTGCGGATAAAGATAAGAAACTTGCTGATCTGAAAACCTCAAGCATTGGGGCAAGTGTACGATCTATCGGAAGTGGATCATTGGACTATTCATTGAAAACGTGGGAAGATGGCAACATATTCTGTGGACCTATCGCTGCTGGTATAACGCTAATATATTTCGATGACCATCATGACGATGACTTTGTTGACTCAAGCAACGAAAATCAAGATGATTTATTGAACCTCATAATTAATGGTGGCTATATTCCAAACCAAGGTACGGGTACCTCAACAGTTATGAATGGACTGAATGATTACTTAGAAGATCGGAATCTAGCTAATTATTACAGCGCAGAGTCTCAATACTCTTTTAGTTTTAGTGAGCTAAAGTCTCTTATCAATTCAGATAAACCTGTAATTGTTGATACAGACAATCATCCAACATATGGAGAACACTGGATAATAGCACATGGGTACGTTGAACTTATCAATGAAAAATATATAGTAGTTAATAATGGATGGGGCAGAAATGACGTCTATGTGTATGTGGATGGTTATATTGACGACATGGTGTATATTGTTTAATATAATTATTAGAGAATCTGTTGTGAAACAGGTTCTCTAACTGTTTATTTTTTATGGAAAGGCACATGGGGCGATAGAATTGGTTAAAATAATACATGTGGTAATTTTATTCATTGTCATAATCGGTTTAGTAGGTTTCACGGAATTTACCAAGGATGACTCTGAAAAAGGCATAAGATCAGAAATACTGAACGTTAGCTATGCAGATGTCACTAAAATATCGATCATAAACGGATTAAGCGGGGATTCGATTGAATTAAAAAATGGAAATGAAATAACCAACCTGATAAATTGTATTTCCGGTTTTCCATTCACAGAAATGGGGGAGCAAGAAGATCTTAATGGATATTTGTATGCAATCGATTTTTATGATGAGAGACACCGAATATCAACAATTACTATTGTAGGTGATGATATTGTTCAAATTAACGGAGTGTACTACAATTCCAATACTGCACAAATTGAGAGATGCGTGACGGATGTACTTGAAAGTGGAAAATAAAACACTTTCTTTCGTTTTGTTATATTTCAGGGGTTTCATATTAATTATAGAATAAATGGCTCTGTAGAAAACCTACTAAAATCGCCATCTATAGATTGAAACTGGTAGGTATGTTCAGTAATGGAAAGTACTTTTTGAATTATTATATATCTTTATTTATGCCTGGATATTGAGGATTTCTACAGAGTCGAATAAATAGTTTCTCATTAACATCGTGTGGGTAATTTTAACGTCTTGCAAGCAACTATTCACAATTGTAGTTCATCCCCCTGCCCAATCCTTTAAATTGTGATCTGGTATTTTTGCTCATTCGATTGCGATTTGCATTAGTTCTTTGAATTCCATGACGCTTGAAAGGTAGACGTAAAATCACAAAATATTATTTATCTAGATTTGCTTGTTTTCTGTTTTTTCTACACGGAAAAGTTTTAGCTCAAAAGAACATCTGTGATATAGAATGATAATCTCATCTTCCAAACCCTTTAGCGAGATCCTTGATATGCTGGCGGACAAGGAGTCCGTCTTTATCGTAGGCTGCAGCGTATGCGCTGCCAAGCAGCATGTGGGAGGAGAGCCTGAGGTCGAGGTGATGAAATCCAACCTTAAAGATGCCGGGATAAACGTGATTGGCGGAGTTGTTGCAAAGGCAGCATGCAGTGTTCGCTCATGCGAAGCCCTTTAGGAACTTGCACCTGAGATAAAGGATGCCGATGCAGTGCTTGTCATGGCATGCGGAAGCGGTACTTCCAACATCGCAC
>NZ_JRHO01000006.1 GCF_000765475.1 Methanococcoides methylutens | reverse complement strand
AGATCGCAGGATGGGCATGTGCAACAATCAGTGAGTTCACAGACCTTATGACCGGTAACCAGTACTATCCATGTGCAGGTCCATGTACCGAGATGTGCCTCCTCGAAGCAGCAGCACAGTCAGTAACAGATACAGCATCCGGCCGTGAGATCCTCTCAGGTGTCGCATCCGCAAAGGGTGTCATCACCGACAAGACAACCGGTATGGAAGCAAGGATGATGGGAGAAGTCGCACGTGCAACAGCAGGCATGGACATCGACTCCGTCAACGCTGTACTTGACAAACTTGTAGGCTCATACGAGGGCGACTACGCAACAGCACCTCAGGGTAAGACCTTCCAGGAATGTTACGATGTTGCAACCGTTACACCAACCGACGAGTACGTCAAGGTCTATGAGGGTGCAAGGAAGAAACTCGAAGAGTTCGGTCTTACATTCTAAGACTAAAATCTAAGACTAAAGTAGTACATTGATGGTTTTGCTGGCGAGAGATCGCTGGCATTTTTTTTATTCGTCATTTGTCACTATTTAATGAGACAATTCAATGTCATATCAACACTAAACAATGCTAAAGGGGGCATACGATATGGATATGTGGACTTTAATAAACGGGGTTATTTACCTCATAGCCTTTGCCTTGATAGGTTGGATGTTGCTAAACGCTAGTAAGGTATCCAATGAATAAATAATAAGATGGAGGAGGATCAATGTCTGAAAATTCGAATGAACCGATCGAACTGGTAAAGACGCTACGTCCATACCATGTATGGGCACTTGGTGTCGGTATCGTGTTGGTCGGTGAATACATGGGTTGGAACTTCACAGTTGCAAAAGGTGGTATACTCGGTTCACTCTTTGCACTTCTGGTTGCCGGTACCATGTATGTTATGGTTGCATTATGTGCTAGTGAACTGGGTTCATCCACAAAACTTGCAGGAGGACCTTATGATTGGGCGAGATTATTCGTAGGGCCGGGTGCGGCTGCTATTGTAGGTCTTGCTGTTTATATGGAATATATTGCTCTGGAAGCTGCCGATGCTATTGTCGTAGCGTGGATAGCGCAATCGATATTCCCGGAAATACAAACGTTTCCGGTCACATTGCTGGTTATCGCAGCATTAACATTTATGAACTATCGCGGAGTCGTGGCGGCATTAAATCTTAATTTTGCACTCACATTCACTGCGTTGATCGCTATTATTACGTTCTTCTTTATGACCATCAGCGGATTAGGTGGAACATGGCATCCTGAGTATCTTATTTCCGGTGCTATGCCAAATGGTTTTATTGGTATTTTTGCAGCACTCCAGTTCGGTCCCTGGTTCTACCTGGGTATTGAAGGAGCTGCAATGTGTGCTGAGGAATGTAAGCACCCAACAAGAGCAGTTCCTCTTGGTCAGCAAGCAGGCATGATAACCCTTCTTCTCGGTTCTGGTATGACCCTCTACTTATGTTCAGGTCTTATCCCAGCTGCAGAACTCGGTTCTTCAGTGTACCCACTCTTCGAAGCAGCAACAGCAACAGGTTCAAAATTCCTCATTGCAGCTCTGGGTATCGGTACACTTTTCACCTGTCTTGCAAGCGCAAACGGTACAGTTTGTGACGCATCACGGTCATGGTTCGCCCTTTCAAGGGATAAATTTCTGACAAATTGGTTCGCTGACGTGCATCCACGTTACAGCACTCCATACAGGGCAGTCATTTTCACAATGCCTATCGCGATCGCATTTGCATTCAGTGGTTTCCTTGATCAGGTCATTACGTTCTCGATCACATCAGGATTGGTATGTTATGTGATGATCCCATTCTCCCTGATACGCTTCAGGAAGATGTTCCCGGAACACA
>NZ_JRHO01000005.1 GCF_000765475.1 Methanococcoides methylutens | reverse complement strand
GAACATTTAACTCGCATGGCTTAGTCGAATACCGATAGCAGTAACCTCTGGCAGGATCAACCAGAGTTATTTGTTAAAGCACACAAAATTTGGAAGTTAACTAAGAATTGTCGGAAAAGAACTCTTTTGTTTAATTAGAGAGTTGTTTTCTTTGCACAATAGTTGGTTAGTTCTTTTGATAGATAAAGTCACTATCAGTCAGAATTAACCGAACTGCCACTTTCAACGTCAGACCGGAAAAGCTCCGGTCTCCACTAATGATTTTGAAATGGAGGTGATTGAAATTCCACGCACGTTGTGCGGGATTCTCATAATACATCTCATCGCATATATACCTTCCTGATCAGAAGATTGTGACACATTTTTGGAGAATGTGTCGATATACGCAAAATGTATGACGTTTTTCGAACTCTCAGTAGATCGTGTCAGAATCGACAGCGACCAGCTCACTGAGAGCACCCCTACAATAGCTCACTCGTATTTATACGTTGTGTGTCAATGTGTGCCACGGATTTATATCCAAGGGTGATTTGATACTTCAAACGATCAAATGTTAATGCAGATTTGCACTAGCATTGCTTTTTCAGAACCAGAAATCAATGTAAATTTACTCACCAATAACAATCTTGAAAAATAAACAGAAGGATTAGAATATATTAAGGATCGGAGAATTTTGCAACACGACCCCACCACATAAATTGATGACTTTTTTACGCCAAATTTACTAATTAATCAAGCAAAAATAAACATTCATCCAAATATACATTATACAGGATATCTAAAAAACATCCAAATCACAATTAAAGATTACTACAACCTTATTAAATCACGACAGATCCAGGATATGGCCAAACAAAGCATAACGTTCAAAAATATAGACATGACCTCTTTGAACGGAATATAACAGACCCCTTTGGCAATAATAGAAATAAATGAAAAATTACCCGATATAAGATGGGTAAAAAGAGAGGTAAATTAATTGAATTGAGACCCAAGTTGATTCGATAAAACTCTATGAGCAAAGGCACATGAAACATAATCAAAAAATGTAATTAATTAGAGAAATAAAACAAAAAAAATAAGAGAATACACCAGCCGGGAATCGAACCCGGGTTCGAGCGTTGGCAACGCCCGGTGATAACCGCTACACTACTGGTGTGATATGCATTTTTTGGTGCCCAGACCCGGATTCGAACCGGGGACAACTGCCTCTTCAGGGCAGCGCTCTCCCACTGAGCTACCTGGGCTTTGAGAGCAACCAATACATATCGTTTTTCGATATAAACCTATCGAATCGACATAATTGAAAGATTTGTGGTGGGCCCGCGGAGAGTCGAACTCCGGACCTCCGCCATGTCAAGGCGACGTCATAACCATCTAGACCACGAGCCCATTCTGCTTGTTTGTTGTCCAGTAAAATTGAATCCTGAACAACGCTTCTGTTTCGTATTTGCTTCGAACCATGCTGCCCGAAGCAAACTCCTATAACCGACATATCGTATAAAAACATTTCTATTAATCATGCAATTGAAGGCTATTGCAGCCTACTTGCAAAAACACATGAATTTAGTAATTTTCAGCATCAATCGACGTTATTTTTGGGTTTTCGCCACAAACTGGACATTTCGGATTCTTGTTAACTTTTATCTCATCGAACCTCATTCCGAGGGCATCATAGTAGATCATGCGCCCTACCAGCGACTTTCCAAGACGAGAAATGTACTTCACCACCTCTGTTGCCTGCATAGTCCCGATCACCCCCGGAAGAATGCCCATAACCCCAGCAGACCTTGCAGCATCAGTTGAAGGAGAGCTGGAAAAGATACATCGATAACATGGCCCCTCGTGAGGAAGAATTGTCATGACCTGGCCTTCGAACATAAAGATGCTGCCGTGGAATAGAGGTTTGTTCTGCAACACACATACATCGTTCAGGAGATAGCGAGTAGCAAAATTATCAGAGCAATCCACAACAACATCGTAATCAACAATAAGCTCCTCAACATTATCAGGACTCAGGCGCAGATCATACGCCAGCACTGTAACATCAGGATTCAGGCTTTCCACATATTCCTTTGCAGACTCTACTTTAGACCTGCCAAGGTTGCCTGCATGGATCACCTGACGTTGAAGGTTGCTCATCTCCACAACATCATCATCGATAATACCAAGAGTTCCAATGCCTGCTGCAGCAAGATACTGTATCACAGGAGAACCAAGCCCACCTGAACCTACGCAAAGAACTCGGGACTCCAGCAATAGCTTTTGTCCATCCTCACCCATAGATTTCATCATGATGTGCTTTGCATACCGCTCCTTTTGATCAGAAGTTAATTTCATAAATCTAATATATACCTATAAAATCTTATAAATAGACCGGAGATAGAAAAGTGATTTATCATGGTTTATAATTGTAATGAAAAACAGTTATATATAGTGACTATATTTAGGGAGAAGACATGGATTCATTTAATGCAATAACGGCAGCCATATTCCTGCCGTTCATATTTGCCGGGCTCATCCCCGTAATGGAAAAGATATTAAAGCAACGCGTGGGCTGGTTTGCAGCAGCCACAGCCCTTACATCTTTTATACTAATCGGCCTGGCAGCGCCGGAAGTACTTGGAGACGGGCATATTGTACAGGGCTCAATATCATGGATACCCTCTGCAGGAGTTAACTTTGCAATCTACGCAGACGGACTAGCAATGATGATCGGATTTATCGCATCCGGTATCGGAGTCCTTATCATGTCCTACTCCAATGGATACATGTCCCAGAAAGAGGACCTGAAAAGATATTACCAGTATCTGCTTCTCTTCATGGGATCCATGATCGGAATGGTCTTTTCCGCAAATACGATACAATTGTTCATCTTCTGGGAACTTACCAGTATCACATCTTTCATGCTTATCGGATATTGGAGGCACAAGCCTGAATCCATCTATGGTGCCACCAAATCCCTCCTCATCACCGCTGCCGGCGGGCTTGCAATGCTTGCAGGTTTCCTTCTGTTACGCACCATCACAGGATCTTTCGACCTTGCCACCATAATGAGTGACCCACAAGTCATCAATGCAATCAAGGAACACGAGCTCTTCCTTATAACACTTATACTCATATTGATCGGAGCAGCGGCAAAGTCTGCACAGGGTCCTTTCTACATATGGCTTCCAAACGCAATGGAAGCTCCAACCCCAGTCAGTGCTTTCCTGCACTCAGCAACAATGGTCAAAGCAGGTATCTACCTCGTTGCAAGGATACACCCGATATTCTCAGGAACAGATGCATGGTTCATCCTTGTAAGCGGAATAGGTATCATTACAATGCTTGTAGCCGGATTCCTTGCATTCAGGCAGACCGACATTAAAGGTATCCTCGCATATTCCACCATCAGTCAGCTGGCATACATCATGACCATGTATGGCTACACCACCCATCACGAACCGGGCATAGGTGTGGCAGCAGCAACATTCCACCTCCTGAATCACGCAACATTCAAAGCCTGCCTTTTCCTTGTAGCGGGTATCGTTGCACATGAAGCCGCTACGCGTGACATAAGAAAGCTTGGCGGGTTGCGGCGTGAGATGCCGATAACTTTCATCGTGGCGAGCATTGCCGCCCTTTCAATGGCAGGTGTACCACCACTTAACGGCTTTCTTAGTAAGGAAATGTTCTATGAATCATCCCTCGAGATGGGAGCACTACTTGGAGGAGGGTTCACATTCCTGATCCCTGCATGCGCAGTCCTTGGTGGCGTTTTCACTTTCGCATATTCCATAAAGCTCATCGACGGAATATTCCTTGGAGAGCGCTCAAAGGAGCATCTTCCGGAACATATCCACGAGCCACCACTTACAATGCTGATACCACCGGCATTCCTGGCACTGCTTGTGATACTTTTCGGACTTGTCCCATCCCTGCCGATACACACCATAATTGAACCAACCGTATCAGGCATCTTGCTGGAAACAGCACATCTGCACGTAAAGCTATGGCATGGTTTCACAACATCCCTGATGATGACCATTGCCACATTCATACTGGGCATCCTCATATACACCAGATACGACAGGATCGCCGCCTGGCAGGATAAGTTCAATGCAAGGTTCCCATGGATCAGCGTCAATTACTACTATGACAATGCAGTGGATTCTGCAAAAGAAAAAGCATTCAAATTCTCTACCATCACCCAGCCAGGAAACATCAAGTACTACATGACCGCAATGCTGCTTCTCATGATAGCATTGGTAGCTATCCCGGTCATCATCCTGGCTACGAACATAGTACCATCCACATTGAACTTTAGCATCGCCCCATATGAAGCAATTCTACTACTATTGCTAATTGTGGCAGCCCTGGCTGCAGCAGTTCTCCCGAAATACCTGCCAGCCATTATTGCATTATCTGCACTTGGGTATGGAGTAAGCCTGCTTTTCATTTACCTGAAAGCACCCGACCTTGCCCTGACACAGATATTGGTGGAAACCCTTTCTACAATAATATTCCTGCTTGCGATCACAAAGATACCACAGAAGTACAAGGAGATAATACCAAAATCGGTCCTTTTCAGGGACCTTGCAATTTCCCTGGCAGTTGCAGCAAGCGTATTTGTCGTATTGCTCAATGCAACACAGGGAATAATGGCACCATTTGAATCCCTGTCCCACTACTTCATTGAGAACAGTCTCCCACTTGCAGGAGGCCACAACATCGTCAATGTGATCATCGTGGATTTCAGAGGTTATGATACCCTTGGAGAAATATCAGTACTCTGTCTTGCAGCACTCGGAGTATACAACCTGATACACAGCCGAGGTGAGGAACAATGACCACAATAATAACTAAAACAATAACGAAAGTATGCATCCCCCTGGTCATCCTCTTCTCCATATCCCTGCTACTTGCAGGTCATAATAACCCCGGAGGAGGATTTATCGGAGGCGTGATGTTCGCATCGGTCATTGCACTGATGTATGTAGTATTCGGACTGAAATATGTAAAAACATTCTTTGACCCCGACTGGGCCAAGTGGTTCGGATTCGGGCTCATGCTGGCATCATTGACCGCATTCGCAGCGATGTTCTTCGGACATAACTTCTTCAGGAGTGCTGTGGAGTTCGTCCACCTTCCGTTGTTCGGAGAAATTGAACTCGTATCTGCCGGACTCTTTGATATCGGCGTTTATTTCGTAGTGATAGGATCACTACTATTCATCTTCAAGAACGTAGGTGATGACAATGAATAATACATTACTTACAATTACGATCTCACTACTCTTCGGCATAGGCACATTCCTTATGCTAAGAAGGGACATCATAAAGGTCATAATTGGACTGTCAGTTTTATCCCATGCGGTGAACCTGCTTATCGTCTCTACCGGAATATTTGATGGCACAAAAGTACCCATCATCACAGGCTCCGGGCATGAAGGAGAAGCATCCGGCATAATATTCAACGATAATCTTGCAGATGGAGTTCTGGCACCTGTAGTCTCTGCCTCAACACATGTGGACTTCGTTGACCCGCTTGTTCAGGCACTTGTACTAACTGCAATTGTGATCAGCCTCGCAACAACAGCATTCATACTGATCCTTGCTTACAGGATATATGAAGAATATGGGACCACTGACATACGTGAGCTCAGGAGGCTGTGGGGATGATCGCAGAAATGTCACACCTACCAATACTACTGATAGCCGTGCCAATACTCATGGCTGCCATCATGCTCTTTTTGCGCTCCAACGCAGGGTTGCAGAAAGGAGTGAACATTACAGCATCATTCATTATGATGGCATTGAGCTTCGTTCTCCTCTGGCAGGTCTGGAACGGGGGAATCCAGGTCTATGAAGTAGGAGAATGGGGCAAATACGGCATCATACTTGTAGCCGACCTGCTAAGTTCAGGAATGGTAGTACTAAGCTCACTTGTATCCTTCCTCGCACTCCTCTACTCACTGGACTACATAGAAGGCAAGTCATTAAACTCCAGTTACCATTCACTCTTCAACCTGCTTGTAGCAGGACTTAACGGAACTTTCCTGACAGGAGACATCTTCAATATGTTCGTATTCTTTGAGATACTCCTGCTGTCCTCCTGCGCACTCGTAGTCGCAAACGAGAAAGGAGGAGTCACTAAAAGTTCCGACAAGATGGAAGCCACATTCAAGTACCTTGTACTGAACATGATAGGATCCATTGTAATGCTTATAGCAGTAGCTTCTCTTTACGCCACCGTAGGAACTCTCAACATGGCAGACCTCTCCGTCAAGATCAGCTCAATGAGCGCTGCCGGAACTCTTCCATGGCACATATTTGCTATTGCATTGCTCTTCATCGTTGTATTCGGAAACAAAGCAGCAATATTCCCCATGCACTACTGGCTTCCGGATGTGCACCCCACTGCACCATCACCCATCAGCGCAATGCTTAGCGGAGTGATGATAAAGGTCGGTGCTTACGGCATGCTCAGGGTATTCTTCCTGATCTTCAGGGATGCACTGTACCTATTCCAACCCATCATAATATTCCTGGCTCTTGCAACGATCATTATCGGAGCAGTATCCGCGGTCGGACAAAAGGATGTTAAGAGACTGTTAGCATATTCCAGTGTCAGCCAGATAGGATATGTATTCCTGGGAATTGGTTTCGGAACTGTCTATGCACTCGCAGCAGCTCTTGTGTTCCTGGTGAACCATGCAATTGCAAAGTCCATGTTGTTCCTGACCTCAGGAGGAATCATACACCATGCAGGAACAAGGGACATGAACAAAATGGGAGGAATGATGAAAACAAGCCCTGTAATGAGCGTTGCTTTCCTGATAGGTGCCATGTCCATTGCAGGACTACCCCCAATGGGTGGTTTCATTGCAAAGTTCGTACTCTTTGACGCAGGACTTCTTGCAGAGTATTATATACCCATTGCTATAGCCCTTTTCTTTGCAGTCTTCACCCTGTTCTACATGTTCAGGGCCTGGCTCCTGATGTTCTGGGGAGAGATAAGGGACGTTGAAAAATATGGAGAATACTCCTCACACAAACCTTCCTACATGATAGTATTACCCATAATAACACTTGCAGCACTGGCATTCGTCTTTGGAATCTATGCTGAACCGCTGATAGCCCTGTCACAGGCAATAGCGGAACAACTGATCGATCCACAACCCTATATTGATGCAGTGATGACGAGGGTGGTAAGATGAAACGATATTTCATATACTCAGTAGCTCTTGGACTGATATGGTGCTTTGTACACGGTACAATAAGTTCCACAAACTTCCTGGTGGGACTGATACTCGGACCTATAGTGATATACCCATTCCGGGAACTGTACGATTTCACAAGGAAAAAGTCATACGCCAATACAATAATGAAGATACCAAAACAGCTGAAGTTCCTGGCAGTCCTTCTGATCGAGATCATAAAAGCGAACATCATAGTCGCAAAGATCGTCCTCAGTCCTAAGCTGGACATAAAACCGGGAATTGTTGCAGTTCCAATACGCACAGAAACCGATATAGGCATAACTGCTATTGCCAATACGATCACCTTGACACCTGGAACACTTACAATCGATGTGTCAGATGACAGGAAAGTGCTTTATGTGCATGCCATCGATGCATCCGATCCAGAAGGATTGCGTGAGTCCATCAGGGATGATCTTGAAAAATATGTACTGGAGGCATTCGAATGAACTCATTACTACTTGACATATCACTGACATTCATGGTCATCGCCATCATACCATGCATATACAGAGTCATTAAAGGACCTACAATACCCGATCGTGTGATAGCCGTGGATGCCATGACAACGGTCATTGTTGCAATACTTGGTATCTACTCATACGTGCAGGGATCAGTATTCTTCATGGATGTTGCCCTTGTACTTGCAATCATATCATTTGTCGGCACCGTTACAATATCCAAATACCTTGATGAGGGGGCGGTATTCTGACAACAATGGATATTGCACTGGATGTAGCAAGTACCATACTGCTCCTGATCGGAGTATTCTTCGTGTTCCTGGGCATGGTCGGACTACTGCGCCTGCCGGATGTCTATAACAGGCTCCATGCAACCACAAAGATCGGCACCCTGGGTACCTTCGGAGTGATGATGAGCATCCTTGTGAAGGTAGGTTTCAGCCCCATAGGAGTAAAGGCCATAACAGTTGGCCTGTTCCTGTTCCTGACCGCACCTATTGCAGCCCACATGATCGGAAGAGCAGCTCACAGGCATGGCGTTGGCCTATGCAAGGGATCAGTCATCGACGAGTATGGCAAAGACTGCCAAAAAGAATCTTGCCCCATAGGCAAATTAAAAGCAAAGTCTGAATAAAGTATCCCGCAAGATGAACATGAAAAGCAGGACATTGGTCTTTAAAAGTGATGATAAGGACTTTGAAGCAGGACTTAAACAAGCTGCCGGCATAATCAGGGAAGGAGGAACAGTTGCCTTTCCGACCGAGACTGTGTATGGCCTCGGTGCCGATGCACTGAACGCCGATGCAGTACATAAGATATTCAAGGCAAAAGGCAGGCCTGCCGACAATCCCCTCATAGTTCATATAGCAAATATAGACCAGTGTTCTGAACTTGCAGAAGAGATACCTGCAAACGCTTTCAAACTTATGGAACAATTCTGGCCAGGGCCCCTTACCCTCATTCTAAAGGCAAAGGACGTTGTTCCCGATGTAACCACCGGCGGGCTTAACACCGTAGGCCTGAGGGTGCCAGACAACCCCGTAGCCCTTGAGCTTATCCAAAGATCAGATAAAACATTAGCTGCGCCCAGTGCCAATACGTCCGGAAGTCCAAGCCCCACAACTGCTGAGCATGTTTTTAACGACCTGGATGGTAAGATCGATGCCATTCTGGATGGTGGCCCTACAGACATAGGACTTGAATCCACTGTTGTTGATATGACAGGCGACATACCTACCATATTGCGCCCTGGACATATCACCGCAGAAGACATCAGGAAATGTGTTGGTGATGTACGGATCGGATATGCAGACAGAACACTTGAAGAGAGTGAGGTCGCACGCTCACCAGGCATGAAATATACTCACTACTCACCAAAGACGAAGGTAATTCTTATCGAAGGCAACATTAAAGATGTCCACAAAGCAATGACCGAGATTGTGTTGGACTGCCATCGGGAAGGAGAAAGAGTAGGTCTTTTTGTTACCGAGGAAACTGCAAAAGTCGTTAATGCCGATGAAATATACTCCCTCGGGAAAAGGAATACGCCATCACAAGCTGCCCGTAGTATATTTATGGGTCTGCGACATCTTGATAGTACAAATATTGATCTCATCATAGTCGATGGGACACTGAATAAGGAAGGTATTGGAGCAGCGGTCTTTAATCGATTGAGGAAAGCAGCTGACAGGATAATCAATGCATAAACGGAAGGGATCAATTGAAAGCAGAGAAAAAAGAGTATAATGTCGCAAGGCAGGAATATCTGGAGATCACAAGACGAAACAGGAAGATCGCTAAAATCGACATGCTGATTCTTGGTACTGGTCTTTTGCTCAAATATGCGGACCAAGCTGGCATATATGCCGGAGGAGCTGAAATCGGAAAACATTTCATGTGGCTTGGATTCATCATTATTGTATACGTATTCGGTTCTAACATGATGGCAAAATCAGAACTGGGAAAGGCTCAGCCTTGATAAAAAGAGAATATGAAAGGCATATCGACACATAAATAATTAATTTTTAAATACATACCCGCAAAAATGATTGAATGCTAGCAGATCACAGCTGTTAGCAATCTTCTGTTTAATGAGACATTGTTTGTAATGTGACAGGAGGCAAAAACCTCCATATCCGTTCACATACCGAATTTTTTCATCATTTTCTGCATGTTGAACTTTCCACCACGAAGTCCTTTCATTGCGTTTTGCATCATCTTATGATACTTCAAAAGTTCACGCACATCCTCAGGATTGCTTCCTGAACCCATTGAGATCCTTTTGATCCTGGAACTGCCGATAAGCCTTGGGTTAAGCAATTCTTCCTCAGTCATAGAATCCATAAGGATACGATAACGTCCCATTTTATCCTCGGTGACCTTGTATGCATCGTCTGAAAGTTTCATACCCATACCACCCATAGGCAGCATCTGCATGATCTGCTTCATTGGACCCATCTTATTCATGGCCTCAAGCTGGGAGTACATATCCTTAAGAGTGAAACGACCCTTCATCATGGCTTCCATGTCAATGTCTTCTTCAGAAAATGTCTCCTCTGCCTTTTCAATAAGTGATTTAATGTCACCCATTCCCAGAAGTCTGGAGATGAACCTGTCCGGCTCAAATTTCTCAAGATCATCCGGAGTCTCACCCACCCCAATAAATGCAATGGATGAATTCGTTTCAGAAACAGCAGATAGTGCGCCACCACCCTTAGCAGTACCATCCAGTTTGGAGATCACAACACCGGAAATGCCAACCGAATCATTGAATGCCTTTGCTTGTTCACTTGCCTGCTGGCCAATAGCACCGTCAAGTACAAGCAATTTGTAATCAGGTTGTGCGACCTTGTGGATCTGCTCCATCTCATCGATAAGATCAGCTTCCAGCGAGTGTCTGCCAGCCGTATCCACAATAAGGACATCGTTCTTTTCGAGCTCTTTCAGACCCCTTTCCACAATGCCAACTGCATCAGGATTGCCCTCTTCACCGTAGAACGGCACGTTCAGTTTAGTACAGAGAGTACTGAGCTGCTGGAATGCACCCGGACGGAAGGTGTCAGCACAAACGACAGCTGGTTTCAAACCTTTCCTCTGGAAATAGCGTGAAAGCTTTGAGGTAGTAGTTGTCTTACCGCTACCCTGCAGACCGATCATCATGATCTTCTGCGGCTTTAGAGGAATGTCAGCACTCTTGCCCACAATATTGATAAGTTCCTGATAGACGATCCTGATAACATGTTCACGAGGATTCATGCCTGAAGGGACTTCCTCCTTCAATGCACGCTCCTTTATGTGACTGGACATCTTCATAACAAGCTTGACATTGACATCTGCCTGAAGTAATGCCCTCTGTATATCTTTTACAACCTCATTGACCGTTTTCTCATCTATACGGCCGGCGCCAACCAGTTTTTTTAGTGCATCCTGCAGGGAGCTGCCGAGTTTGTCCATTACCATTTAAGAATCATCCTGTATAATTTTCATATGAAAGTAGCAAATATTAAATTGACCTGACACAAAAATGCCATCTTTATTTAATAACCTTTTGAAAAAAGGCCTCTAAGAACAAGAAAAACACATAGAAAGCTCTTATCAGATTTATATCAAAAGGAAAGAATATAGCGGGGGATGGATTCGAACCATCGGTCTACGGGTTATGAGCCCGTCGGGATCTCCTGGCTACCCCACCCCGCTTCAGAGTGAGTATTCACGCTTGCAGCCCTTCTAACGATTTGATGGTAGATAAAGGTTGCCAACGCAATAACAACGAACCGTTCAAAGATGAACGACCGGATGTCAAAGATATTGAAGTAAAGCGACAATACAAAAAACTCAAAGAGAAAATAAGTTATCTCTTAGCAAAACAATCTCAGAAAGAAAGTTTATAGCGGGGGATGGATTCGAACCATCGGTCTACGGGTTATGAGCCCGTCGGGATCTCCTGGCTACCCCACCCCGCTTCAGAGTGAGTATTCACGCTTGTAGCCCTTCTAACGGAGTGATGATAGATAAAGGTTGCGCATATCACGCTTCAGCAGTTAGATTTTGACCATATTCACCAGAGATATGATCACCTTTCAAAAAGTTCGTGCCATAAATCTTTAAATATATCACAACCAATAGGGGAAACGGTGAATAGATGCCACACAAATGTACCCGATGCGAAAAAATATTTGAAGACGGGGCCGAGGTAATTCTAAGCGGCTGTCCGAACTGTGGATGGAACAAGTTCCTCTACGTCAAGGACATGGAACCAAAAACAGAGATAGAAGATGTTGCTGCTGAAGAGCTGCCTGAAAAAGAAGAGACAGAAGTAGAAGATCCCGCAGACCAGTTCATCAAGGAAATTGATGATATAATAGGCATTGAGCACCAGGAAAGAGAAGTTGTTGAGGAAGAAGGAGAAAGAGTTGAATCCGTAAGGATACTCGGACCTGGATCCTATGAACTGAACCTTAACTCACTTCTTGAGCGTGACGAAATTGTGATGGCGATAAAACAGGATGGAACATACGCAGTTGATCTCTCATCTGCATTCCGCAAGAAAAGAAAAAAACCTGAGTGATAATTTGCACTCATAGTTTTTTACTTTAGCATTTATTCTGACATACATTTTTTAGATATTGCAACTTAATTCTGATAAGCCGGGGAACGGATGACAGAACTTCATGAACGATTCTGGGAAATAGACCTTCTAAGAGGCATAGCTATCATAATGATGGTTGGATTTCATCTACTATACGATATCAACCACATGGGTGCCTATGACATCAACCTCGCATCAGGAGCAGGATTCATTTTTGGAAGGCTCAGTGCAATACTGTTCATAATAATCGTCGGAATCTCACTGTCCCTTAGTAATTCCAGAAAAAAGAGAATACATGATCCAGAAAACGGACTCATGAAATACACAAAAAGGGGGCTTAAGATTTTCCTATGGGGAATGATCATAACTGCTGGCAGCTACATTTTTCTCAGAGACGGTGTGATCGTGTTTGGCATACTCCATTTCATCGGAGTTGCCATCATCCTTGCATACCCATTCCTAAGATATAAGGTGGCAAACCTCATGCTTGCCATACCTGTTATTGTCATCGGATCGTGGATGCAGACCTTTGCCATAGGGAGTACATGGCTTTTCTGGCTTGGACTTCGATCGGACGGATTTCATTCATATGATTACTTCCCCATTTTCCCGTGGTTCGGAATTTTGCTCCTGGGGATCTTTCTGGGAAATTCATTATATCCAGACTACAACAGGATATCCCTGATATACAGGATGCCGAATATTTCAGACCTGTTGACTGTAAAAACTCTCTGTTACATGGGAGAGAGATCATTGCTGATCTATTTGTTGCATCAACCGGCACTTGTGATATTATTATATGCCACAGGCATTGCAGATCTGAGCCAACTTTACCCATGAGTTAAAAAAAATCAGTAAGTCGTGTTTGTTTTTCATCCATTTTGTCAAGCTTCGTAACCCCAACACCCACCAGCCGGAGCTTGCCCCTGCCCCTGAATTCCTGAAGAAGTATCTTTGAGGTCCTTTTGATGGCAGAAAGATCACTTGAATAAGCACCCAGTGTCTTTGCTCTTGTGTATGTTGTAAAGTCTTCAAGTCTCACTTTTATGGTAACTGTCTTGAACAGGTATTTCTTTTTCAAAAGGGAAGTATGTACATTCTCTGAAAGAGTATCGATCACATTTTCCACAAGATCCATATCAGAAGTATCCCGGTCAAACGTATCTTCCTTGCTGATCGATTTTACATCCCCCCTCTCCATAACACTTCTATCATCCAACCCATTTGCAAGCTGGTGCATCACAAGACCAAACTTACCGAAACGTTCACGCAAAGCCTGCACATCGTATCCTGCCAGATCACCAATGGTCCGGATGCCGATACCATTAAGCAAGGAAGAGGTCTTTTTGCCTACGCCGGATATCCTTGAAACATCCAGTGGAAACAGGAAACTTCTCACATCTTCCGGCCTTACCACGGTTAATCCATCGGGTTTCTGGTAATCAGAAGCTATCTTTGCAATGGACTTGTTAGGAGCTAAACCTATAGAGCAGGTGATCCCTTCTTTGAGATGGACCTCTTCCTTTATCTTCAATGCCAGATCAGCCGCTGCATCAAAATCAGATACAAGGTCAGTTACATCAAGATAAGCTTCATCCACACTTACCTGCTGGAACTTAGAAGAGTAACTCCTTAGAATATCCATTATATTTGCGGAGACCTTTTTGTAAAGGGGCATATTTACACGGAGATAGACAGCATTGGGACAAAGACGATAGGCCTTTGAGATAGGCATGGCCGAATGTATGCCATATTCACGTGCCTCATAGGAACAGGTGCTAACGACACCCCTACCCTCACCATTCATTGGATCAGAGCCCACAACTACAGGCAGACCCTTTAGCTTCGTATCTACTGCAGTCTCTACTGATGAATAGAAGCTGTCCATATCCACATGGAATATTATCTTAATGTTTTTCACCGGTCAAGCTCATGAGTGGCATTATTAAAAATGTTTATGGACATTATAGGGAACACACTTATTAGCTTTCCAAATACAATTGCTGATCAGACAACATGCAGCCTGGCAAAGGATTTTATGCATGGAATGTATGAAGATGAGTAAGATATCGACATAAATATCAAAAATACACGGAAGGTAAAAATGTACCAATACATAGCCATTGCAGCATATTGCGTAGTCCTTTTCCTGACCCTGCGAGATATCAGGATATTCCGTCGTACACGACTGGCATCATACAGGAAAGGCGCACTCAAAGGACTCGTGGCATCTACCGTGATACTTGCAGGCATCATTCTGGTAGGCATGAATGCCGAACTTGGACTGGTAATTGTATTCATAGGTCTTTATATAAATCGCAAAGGTGTGCGCGAGAATGTTTTCAATGATGCAACCACACAGGAGCGACTTTTGGGAAAAACAGACATAGAGTAAGTACATGAAGGCTACTATAGGCTACATGCAAGCAAATGAAGAGCTGGAAGATGTACCCTCAATCCAAAAGATATAAATGTAAAGGTTTTCTATTATGGCCATAATCTTAATCATATCTATCTAAATTACACTGGAGATATATAATGGGAAATATTAGACAGACAAACATCAAGAACATTGCATTTCGCCTGATCGACAACCACGGAGACGTATTCACAACAGACTTTGACCAGAACAAGCTTCTCGTTTCACAGTACACAACTATCGAGAGCAAGGTCATCAGAAACCGTGTCGCAGGCTACGTTACACGCAAGATCACACACCCAAAGAAGATCTAATTTTCGGGAAGTTGATCTTTATGTTCGAAGGAGTATTACCTGCTATCATAACTCCTTTCACAAAAGCTGACACCATAGACAAGACAGGTCTTCAACAGAATATCGAATTTGTCGAAAATGGTGGAGTTTCCGGAATTGCCGCCTGCGGGACAACTGGCGAATCAGCCACATTGTCCACTGCGGAACACATGGAGCTTATTGATATCGCAGTTGATTGTGCAAAGGTGCCTATTCTTGCCGGAACCGGTTCTAACAACACGGCAGAGGCAATAGAGCTGACAAAGCATGCCGAAGATGCGGGAGCAACTGGCGCTCTTGTAATATCTCCTTACTATAATAAACCGAACAAAGCAGGACTTATTGCTCATTTTAAGGCTATCGCAGAAGCTGTGGAAATGCCCATCGTCCTTTACAACGTACCATCACGTACAAGCCAGGACATGCCACTTGATGCCATCATCGAACTTGCAAAAGTTGATAACATCGTTGCTATCAAAGAAGCAAGTGGTGATCTGGACAAGGTTTCACAGATTATCGAGAATACGATGGATGAGGACTTTAATGTCATATCCGGCGATGATGGACTGACCATGCCCATAACGTGCCTTGGCGGAAGCGGAGTTATCTCCGTGGTCGCAAACGTTGTACCGGAAAAGATGGTCAAGCTGGTAAATGCCACCAATGAAGGTGACTTGAGAACAGCAAGACAGATCCACTACGAAATAGCACCACTTATCCGTGCCTTGTTCACGGAAACAAATCCAGTCCCTGTCAAGCGTGCAGTAGAGCTCATAGGACTTAATACAGGTCATCTGAGATTGCCTCTTGCACCTATAAGCAGTGAGAATGAACAGACCCTTATCAATTGCCTGAAAGGACTTGGGTGTATCTGATGATCAACGCAGCAGTTACCGGCGCTTCAGGAAGAATGGGGAAACTCCTTCTCGAGAACATAATCGAGATGGATGGGATCCAGCTTTCTGCTGCCTTCGACCTTGTGAACATTGGTAAGGATGTAGGAGAGGTTGCACAGTTAGGAAAGCTTGATGTTGAGGTCTCCGATGTTGCTGATATGGCAACAGTTCTCAAAGAGTCAAAAACGGATGTAGTAATAGACTTTACAATTGCAGCTGCAACAGTTGTGAACGCACCAATTGTAGCAGATGCAGGCGTTGACCTTGTAATTGGAACTACCGGTTTCAGCCCGGAGCAGCGTTCAATTATCGAGGACGCAATTAACAGGAACAATACTACAGGCATAATTTCGCCAAATTACTCCATGGGCGTTAATGTCTTCTTCAAGATACTGCAGGAAACTGCAAAATACCTTTCCGATTATGATATCGAGGTCATCGAAGCTCACCACAACCAGAAAAAGGATGCACCCAGCGGCACCGCAATGAGAGCTGCTGAAGTGATCAGTGAAACACTGGGCGGGAAGGACTTCGTATACGGAAGAGAAGGTCTCGCCCCAAGGGAGAAAGAGATCGGCATTCATGCAGTACGCGGTGGAGATATCGTAGGCGATCACACAGTCCTCTTCGCCGGAGGCAGTGAGCGCATAGAGGTCAAACACCAGGCCCATTCAAGAAATGCATTTGCATCAGGAGCTGTGAAATCAGCTATCTGGATAGCAAACGCAGAACCAGGCATCTATACAATGGATGATATCCTGGGTTTCTAACCCTTTTTTTAAGTTTAATTAATTATTCATATCAAAATCATTGACAATTTGATAGAGAATTCTATATGAGCTCTAATTTTAAAAAAATAATACAAAGGTTTGAATGAAAAGAATTCGAGAAGGATCAGAGAAGGTGATTCCCGATATCTTCTGAAATTGTCCTTTCACAATAAGAACAGCGGAGAGTGATCTTTCTCCCATCCGGTTTAACAGTAAACCTAGATGTTACAGGTTCGTTACTGTTAGAAATACAATTTGGATTTATGCATTTCACCACACCACTCACCTTTTCCGGAATGTGCACATGCGTTTTCCCCGATACCTCAAAATTCCTGATAATATTGATCGTAGCTTTCGGTGCGATCAGGGATATCCTGTCAACCTCTTCTACATTCAGCTCTCTGCCTTCGATCTTAACAACGTCTTTGATCCCATGAACACTCGGAGCATTGATAATTATGCTTACAACACCAGAAGAGGGGTTGGGAATATTAAGGATGTTCAAAACATTCAGTGCCTGTCCTGCAGTGATGTGATCGATGACAGTTCCATTTCTTATCGGATGTACCCGGATCTCCGGGATAGGAGTTTCTTCCATACTCATTCCAATGCCCCCATGACAAGTGCAAGTAATGCCATCCTTACCGGGACACCGTAGAAAGACTGCCTGAAGTAGCAGGCATGGCCCGTACCGTCAACCCTCGGATCGATCTCATTTGTCCTTGGAAGAGGATGCATGACCTTAAGCTCCGGTTTTGCTTTTTCCAGAAGCTCAGGAGTTATCTGAAGACTATTAGCAACTTTACGATACTCAGCAGGATCAGGGAAACGTTCCTTCTGTATCCTTGTAGCATAAAGCACGTCCACATCACTGATGGCCTCTTCGATCGAATCGGTTTCCCTGACCTTTATATTGTGACTTTTAAGGTCATCTATTATCTCAGCAGGCATACGCAACTCTTTCGGAGATACAAGTGTGATCTCTGCCCCATAAAGAGAAAGAGCATAACATAACGAATGCACTGTCCTGCCATATTTAAGATCACCTGCAAGAGCTATCTTCAACCCATCAAGATGACTTTCCCGCCTTATGGTGTAAAGATCAAGGAATGTCTGCGTAGGATGATGACCTGCCCCATCGCCTGCATTGATAATAGGAACCGAAGAGAACTCTGAAGCAAGCTGGGCAGCACCCTCTTTGTTATGACGCAAGACAATTGCATTGGAATAACCTTCAACAACACGAATGGTATCAGCAAGTGTCTCCCCTTTTGCAATAGAACTTGCATCAACAGAACCAAGACTTAGAACATCTCCTCCAAGACGCATCATTGCTGTCTCAAAGGACATGCGTGTCCTGGTACTGGGTTCAAAGAACATGACAGCCAACACTTTACCTTTCAGCAGATCGGACTTCGATTTGCTGCTTGCTATTGGTTCAAGCTTTTCAGCAGTATCAAGTATATGATCGATCATATCCCGCGAAAAGGATTTCATCGAAATGATATGAAGGTCTTTGAATGTCATTCGTAGAGGAAAGAATTGCATGAAATATAATATTTGCCTATGAAAAAAGAGAATATAAAAAGAAAGGTAAAAATACAAGAGAGCGCTGAAGGATCATTCTTCAAGTTCAGCTATGAAGTTCATCCAGCTCTTTGCATCCTTAAGTTTACACTTTTCAGCTTCTTCCTGATACTTTTTCATGCGTTCAGGACCGGAAAGCTCTTCAATATCCTTAAGGTCCATTATGGCACGCAAAAGTCCGGCAGTCTTGTCAAAAACATCTTTGGCCTGTTCAAGGGTGAGATCCGTTTCCTCAAGATAATTTTCACAAGACCTTGCTTTTTTCCTGAGAGCAACGATAAAATGATCAATATAAACCCTATCTTCCTCGGTCAGCTTCGGTTTATTGATAAGCTTCCATGTGATCTCATGAAGTGGTATCATTTTGCCTTCGATCTCAACCTCATCAGGTATTCTCTCACCACACCAGAACAAGTGCCTGTGAAGTCGAGCTAAAAGCTTTGCACGCTGATTTTTGGTTATTAGCTGATCTTCCACCATACTCAACAGATCCATAATTGAGGATAAAATACCATCAATTTTTAAGTATTATAACCATATACCCGGTTAGATTTATACTTATTCAGGTATACTACGTTATTAAACTCCAAATGGGTGATCATATTAATACAATAATTCAGGTAGCACTTGACCTGCTGGAGATCGACCGGGCCATACAGATCGCAAGAGAAGCGATCCAGGGAGGCGCGAACTGGATCGAAGCAGGAACTCCACTTATCAAAAGCGAAGGGATGAATGCTGTCCGGCAGCTCAAGAAGGAATTCCCTGATCACGCCATCCTTGCAGATATGAAAATTGCAGATACCGGCGCATTTGAAGTGGAGATGGCTGCCAAAGCCGGTGCCGATATTGTAATGTTGCTCGGCAATGCAGATGATTCCACTGTTAAGGATGCAGTCAGGTCTGCACGAAAATACGGTGTCAAGCTTATGGCTGACCTGATCATCGTAGAAGACCCGGTCACCAGGGCGCAAGAGCTGGAAAAGATGGGAATTGACTATATCAACATGCATGCAGGGATAGACCAGCAGATGACCGGAAAGGACCCTACCCCCTTGCTCGAAAGAATCATACAGGGAGTGAACATACCGGTCGCAGCTGCAGGCGGACTTGATGCCACCACATCTGCACAGGCAGTCAAAGCAGGTGCCAGCATTGTCATTGTCGGAGGGAACATCACACAATCAGATGATGTGACAGCGTCTGCAAAAAAGATACGTGAAAGTGTTGATGCCATTGAGATCCCTGAATTTGAACGCCAGACATTGGAACAGGAGACCAGAAACTTACTATCAGAGGTTTCCACACCAAATATCTCAGATGCCATGCATCGAAAAGGTGCGATGAAGAACATTCATTCCATGGTAGCCGACAAAAAGATGGTCGGCACAGCTGTCACAGTACAGACATTTGAAGGGGACTGGGCAAAAAGTGTTGAGGCCATCGAGGTCGCCGGAGAGGGAGATGTCATTGTGATCTACAACGGAAGTCCACACATTGCACCATGGGGCGGGCTTGCCACACTCAGTTGCCTGAACAAGGGAATTGCAGGTATAGTCATTGATGGTGCTGTAAGGGATATTGATGAGATAAGAAGGATAGGACTGCCCGTATTTGCAACCGCCAACGTCCCTAATGCAGGCGACCCAAAAGGTTTCGGCGAGATAAATGCCACTATCAATTGCGGATCACAGGTTGTCAACCCCGGAGATTACATCGTAGGTGATGACAACGGAGTTGTTGTGATCGAAAAGGAACGCGCTTATGAAATAGCAAGGCGTGCAAAAGAGGTAGAGAAGAACGAGAAACGCCTCTACGAGGAGATCAAACGTGGAAGCACGCTTTCAGAGGTCCTTAAACTTAAGAAATGGGAGAAAATGTGAATGATCGAACTACTTAAGGTGCTTGTCTGCGCCCCCTTTCTTATATATGCCTGCTACTCCGACATCAAGACACGAAGAGTGACAAACAGCCTCTGGCCCAAGATGCTTGGAGCAGGCGCCATATTCATGGCTTATGATGCTTTCAGATACGGCATACCATACATAAAATGGACAGCCATTTCATTCATACTGATCTTTACATTCGTCTATATATTATTCTACATGAATGCCTTTGGAGGCGCAGATGCAAAGGTCCTGATGGTTATCTCCCTTATATTGCCAATATATCCCGCAATAGAACTATTCGGCAGACAATTGCCAATTTACGGGATTCCGCCGCTTAACCTTTTCACATTTAGCGTCTTTGGCAATTCAGTCATACTGACAATAATAGTACCAATAGGATTGTTCCTTTACAATCTTAGTCAGCCTTCATTGAAAGAGACACTGAAGAAACCACATTACATGTTCGTCGGATACAGATGTCCGGTATCAAAGCTTGACAAACCTCATATAAGACTGATGGAAACCTTTGAAGAAGGCAATGATGAGATCAGGAATAAATTTACCAAATATGGTACAAAACTTGATGAGAATACGATATCAAAAATGGAAATGTATGCAGAAAAAGGACTTATTGATGAGAGAGTATGGGTCACACCCGGCCTACCATTCATGATACCTATAACTGCAGGATTCATAGCGGCGGTGATATACGGAGACCTTATCTTCCAGCTAACGTTAAGTTTCTTTTTTTGACAAAGGATCACTTCGACCCTTTTAAGTATCGGGCAATCTCTTCCATGAAGATAGGTCCGTACTTTTTCAATTTGAACTCACCCACACCAGTAATGTCCAGGAATTCCTCATTCCTTATAGGATATTTTACCGCCATCTGCCGAAGGCTGGTATCCGCAAAGATGATGTAAGGCGGAACATCTTCATCCACTGCCAGTTTTTTCCGTAATATCTTAAGCCTATCAAATAGTTTTTTGTCAGGGCGGGATATCGGCGTTGGAACCCTCTTTGGCTTTTTAGGAGCAGTAGATCTCTTTGAGGTAGCACTCTTTGAAGTAGTGGTCTTTGAAGTAGTGGTCTTTGAGGTAGCACCCTTTGAAGTAGTGGTCTTTGAGGTAGCACTCTTTGAAGCAGTGGTCTTTGAGGTAGGAACCTTTGAAGCAGCGGTCTTTGAGGTATTTCTTTTAGCTCTGCTAGCCTTCACACTGACCGCATCAGAGGAACGCGTCAGGTAAACCTCACCACCTGCAAGTATTTCCCGGCTTTTTTTGTTCAGGCTTAAGAGAGGGTATCGTGCACCTTTCACGTCAAGATAACCAAGTCGGACCATCTCTCTTGCCATATCAAGCCACTCAGATTTGCTGTACCCGTCACCAGTGCCATGACTTTTAAGCCTGTCATGCTTGTAACTTTTGATCTTCTTTGCCATAGAACCTGAAATGATATCCACTATGTGAGTCATCCCGAAACGTTCATTAACCTCATCCACACAGGATAACAGTGTTCTTGCAGCATCCGAAGCATCAAAAGTATCACGGGGCTTAAGGCAGACATCGCATCCACCACAATAATCAGACTCCAGCTCCTCCCCGAAATAGCTCAGTAGCACCTTCCTGCGGCATGTCGTACTTTCACAATAATCGATCATGTCCCGAAGCTTTACAGTTGCAATATCACGTTCTGACTTTTTTGACATCTGATCGATGAAGTACTTGATCTTATACCAGTCCCCACGACTGAAATACAGGATGCACTCACATTCAAGACCATCCCGGCCTCCCCTGCCGGTTTCCTGATAATAGCCTTCAATGTTCTTGGGAAGATCATAATGAATGACAAATCTTACATTCGGTTTGTCAATACCCATTCCAAATGCTACTGTTGCCACAATGATGTCAACATCATCCCTTATGAAACGTTCCTGATGTTCATGTCTTTTTGAATCAGACAGACCTGCATGATAAGGCAATGTGTGAAAACCTTTATTGTTGAGCTTTTTAGATATAGATTCTACACTCTTTCGGCTGTTGCAATATATGATACCGGAATTACCGGCCTGCCCCTGAATATATTTAACCAGATCGCCGTATGAATCCTTTTTCGGTCTTATATCATAGGTAAGATTGCTTCGGTTGAAGCTCGCCACATAAACAGAAGGAGACTTTAATTTCAGCAGCTTGATAGTATCATCTTTGACCTTTGGAGTGGCAGTAGCGGTCAACCCGATGACAGGAACATCAGGGAATTTCTCTTTCAGGAATCCCAGACGGTGGTATTCGGGTCTGAAGTCGTGACCCCATTGAGAAATACAATGTGCCTCATCAATAGCGAACAAGCTGACATTGACGTAGCTGAGAAGGTCCAGTGTACTCTTCATGCAAAGCCTTTCAGGTGCAACATAAAGGATCTTCAGGTTGCCATCCAGAATAGCACGTGTAGTCTCCTGAACCTCGCGATGGCTCAATGTGCTGTTAAGATAGGCTGCAGATATCCCGTTGCTAACCAGACCATCTACCTGGTCCTTCATAAGGGATATCAAAGGAGAAACTACGATCGCAATACCATCCATCATCAGAGCCGGGATCTGATAACAGATAGACTTCCCGCCCCCCGTAGGCATCAGTACGAATGTATCCTTTTTGTTAAGGACATCATTGATGATATCCTCCTGAAGGGGGCGGAATTCGCTGTAACCGAAATATTTCTGGAGTGTCCTGTGCATGTGAATACCGATGATCATCTAATGTTTATTCTACTAAAGAGGCTACAGATATTTAAGAGCAGACCATGCAGGGTGAAAGTGATCACTATATTGTACCGCTCTAAAATTAAAGTGTAAATTTATTGAGTACAGATAAGATTAAACTCATGGATAGAGATTTCTAATGCCACATCGATACTATTAAAACCAACAAACATATTAAGCACAGCAGTATTTAACAAATCCACTACTAATAACTAATATTGATCATCATCATATCATAACCGGAGTTCATATTCATGGTAAAAGTCGAGAAATTCATACCAAAAGCCATAGACAGGATAAAAGAAAAAGCTAAAGGAAAGACGATCGTAGGGCTTTCCGGCGGAGTCGACAGCTCAGTCTGTGCGGTCCTTGCAAACCGTGCCCTTGAGGACATGTTCTTCCCGATCTACATTGACACAGGACTTATGAGAAAAGGTGAGACCGAAGTCATCGAAGAGATATTTTCAGACATGAACCTTCAGGTGATACATGCCAAGGACCGTTTCCTCGAAGCACTGGTTGGAGTAAAAGACCCTGAGGAAAAAAGGAAGATAGTCGGTGAGACATTCATCCGTATTTTTGAAGAAGAAGCACGTGAACTAGAAGCAGAATATCTAATTCAGGGAACCATCTATCCGGATAAGATCGAATCAGAAGGCGGTATCAAATCCCACCACAACGTAGGAGGACTGCCCGAGCGTATCGATTTCAAGGAGATAATCGAACCTATCGATGACCTGTACAAGGATGAAGTTCGCGAGGTCGCAAAAGCACTTGAACTACCCGATGAGATATGTGAAAGGATGCCGTTCCCCGGACCGGGACTTTCTGTAAGGATAATCGGAGAGGTTACCGAGGAGAAAGTGGATGTGGTTCGTGAAGCAAATGCTATCGTTGAGGAAGAGCTGCTTGAGCAGTTCAAGCCATGGCAGACCTTCGCCGCAGTTATCGGCAAGGGAACCGGTGTCAAAGGTGACGTCCGTGTACATGGCTGGATAGTCGCAGTCCGTGCAGTAGGCTCAAGAGATGGCATGACCGCAGAAGCACTTGAGCTTCCATGGGAAACTCTGAAGAAGATCGAGACAAGAATCTCCGGCGAGATACCATCTGTTGCCAGAGTACTCTACGACCTGTCACCAAAACCACCTGCAACAATCGAGTTCGAATAATGTCACTTAACAAAGCCGTACTGGACATACGCAACCGCCAGCGTATAAAGCCATCATCTAATGACTATCCTGCTGCCGTCTGGAGGAGTACTGACCACTTTAACGGAGAAACAGCAGATACGCTGACGATCATTTTCAAGACATCAGGGTGCTGGTGGGGAAAGGCGGGCGGCTGCACTATGTGTGGCTTTGTCTATGATAGTGCAAAGATTCCCCCAACACCTGAAGAACTTGAAAAGCAGCTTGAAAATGCCATGCATAAAGGTGAAAGACTTGAGCGATTCATGGTCAAGATATTCACATCCGGCAGCTTCCTCGATGAAAAAGAGATACCTGTTGAGACAAGGAAGAACATACTGGGAAAACTGGCAGCTGATGAACGTGTGTTCAAAGTTATCGTTGAAAGCAGACCGGAATTCGTCACCGACGAGATCCTGAAGTCCTGTATTGATGCCCTTGGAGATACATCATTTGAAGTAGCTATCGGCCTTGAAACGAGTTCAGATAATATTCGCAAGAATTCCATAAACAAGGGATTCAAGTTCACTGATTATACCAATGCGGCAACAGTGGCAAGGAACAATGGGGTAACCATGAAAGCGTACCTGTTGTTAAAACCACTTTTCCTCTCGGAAAAGGAAGCATTGGAAGACATTGTCAAGACCATCGATGATGTCGCAGAACATGCACAGACCATTTCCATCAACCTGTGCAATGTGCAGAACGGTACCTATGTGGAACACCTGTGGCAAAGAGGTCAATACAGGCCACCTTGGTTATGGAGCATTGTTGAGATACTTCAGCGAACGAAGCAGAAGCATCCGGAACTTGTCATCACTTCAGACCCGGTAGGTGCAGGCTCAAAACGTGGTCCTCATAACTGTAAGAAATGTAGCAGGGATGTATCGGATGCCGTACATCTTTATTCCAGAACTCAGGACCTGAGGGTACTTGAAGAGCTTAACTGCGAATGTAAGGATCTATGGAAGAAAGTTCTTGAGCTGGACGATCTTACCTATGGAAGCCCCATACTGGACTAAGATATCAGCACTTTAAAATAAAAAAGAAAAGAATGGATAAGGACACGTTTATTCCGTGTCCTGATATACCATCGTACCAATTCCCTGATCGGTGAAAAGCTCGAGCAGGACAGAATGGGATACACTACCATCTATTATGTGGACGCGCTCCACGCCACCAAGAACACTTGCTCCGGCACTTCTCATTTTAGGGATCATTCCACCGCTTATAATGCCTTCTTCTATCAGTGACTCCACTTCATCCACCCTTATGCGGGAGATACGGCTGGACCTGTCCGACTGGTCCCTGAGAACTCCCGGAACATCCGTCATTAATATCAATTTCTTTGCGTGCAAAGCATCTGCAAGATCACCGGCGACAGTATCAGCATTTATGTTCAATGCATTACCTTCCGCATCCATTGCGATCGGCGAGATAACAGGAATATAATCATTGGCTGTGACGATGTTAATTAGTTCCGGATTGATGATCTCGGTCTCTCCGACCCAGCCAAGATCCACATCATGCTCGACGTCCTCTATCATAATTCGCTGAGTGGGCTTTTTCCTGGCCATTATCATTTTCCCATCCTTTCCCGAAAGACCTACACCCTTTCCACCATGTTTTCCTATCAGGGATACGATCTTCGTATTGATGTTGCCCACAAGGACCATGCGTGCGATCTCCATGGTCTCATCATCGGTTATCCTCAATCCACCTACGAACTCAGGTTTCTTCCCCATACGCTCCATTTTTTCAGTGATCTCAGGCCCACCGCCATGAACAATGACCGGATGGATCCCTACAAAACGTAAAAGGACAACATCCTGCATGATATCGTTCATAACAGAAGGATTGACCATAGCATGCCCTCCGACCTTGATCACCATTACAGAGTCATGAAAATCCCGGATATAAGGAAGAGCTTCGATCAGAACGTTCTCTCTTTTTCCTGTCATATGAATACAATAGCGGAGTCCAGATTATAAAGCTTTTTGAT
The DNA here is from genome assembly GCF_000765475.1 of Methanococcoides methylutens. NCBI lineage: Archaea > Methanobacteriati > Methanobacteriota > Methanomicrobia > Methanosarcinales > Methanosarcinaceae > Methanococcoides > Methanococcoides methylutens. The sequence continues at coordinate 140,327 of NZ_JRHO01000005.1, read as the reverse complement.
ATAGGAACAGCCTTGACCCCCAGAATAGCACCAGTTTATGGATAAACGAAAGAACGAAAAGAAAAATAAAACAAAAAAGAAACAGAACAAATATCTCAAAAAGTAGAATTTGCAGGGCCCTTAAGCAGACCCTCACAAATTAATGTAAGAAGATCAGATCTTGTCCAGTTTGATAATGCCTGGCTTCTGTTTCTTGACGAATGGCTTATTGATCTTGTCAGGCATCCAGTCAGGTTTGTTCTTTGGTGCAGCGACCATTTGCTTCCATCCAAGGAACACATGTATTTTCTTAGTGCCACGCTCACGAAGCATGATCTTTTCTGGCTTGGATTTGGTACCCTTGCCCCGGTTAGCAACTTTAAGAGCTGCCTGACGTGGCTGTTTACCGGTGAATACGCCATGTTCTTTACCTTTACTGTCTCGTAACACAAAGTTTCTTGTTTCAGACATTTTATCACCTTACTTACCCGTTATCGGTTATATGTACTTGTACTTACGAGGTATAAATAGTTTTCTTTTAATGTTGCCTTTCGATCATGTTTCTGTAAATCAAGTTAATTTGTCATACGTACTGATTCGGAAAAATAATGAAAATGGACTTCCATATTTGCTCAAGATGAAAAAATATATAAGTATGGCACCCACCACCCGGTGTTAAAATGATGCATCACAACAAAACATTTACATGTAATGACTATGTTTGTGATTGTTATTAATCCAAAAGCATAACTTAAACGTAATTTATTTTAATTTCTTATTAGAGGTCATAAAAATGGAGCTTCCAGTTGCGCAATTCCCTGACGTACAAGCAAATAAACCACAAATACCTATAAACCTTACACGCGTAGGTGTGACCGAAGTAAAAAAACTTGTTGAGATCAAACGAAAAGACAAGCGTCCGATCGTACTTATTTCAACTTTTGAAATCTTCGTGGACCTACCTTCAGATCGTAAAGGTGCAAATCTCTCTCGTAATTTTGAGGCAATCGATGAGGTTCTTGAAAAGGCCATCAATATGCCTGTTTATGAGATAGAGGAACTCTGCAGCGATGTTGCAAGGAACCTTCTGGGCAGGCATGAGTATGCCACCCGCTCCGAAGTACGCATGAAAAGTGAATACGTGGTCAAAAGAGAATCACCATCCACTAAAATGCAGTGCCAGGAAGTTGTAGATATATTTGCAGAGGCTATTGCCACAAGACCAAACGAAGAAGACATTGATGTCAAAAAGCTCATCGGTGCAGAAGTTGTCGGCATGACCGCCTGCCCTTGCGCTCAGGAAATAATGAGAGACAATGCAAAGGCAGCACTGCGTGAACTTGGTGTTGACCTTGAGACCGTTATTAATTTCCTTAACAAGGTACCAATGGCAACTCACAACCAGAGAGGACGTGGTATAATCTCACTTGAGGTCAGCGGTGACGTAGTGATCTCACTGGATACTATTATTGAGATCATTGAAAATTCAATGAGCTCCAGTATTGTCGAGCTTCTCAAACGTTCAGACGAGGCACTAGTTGTGGAAAGAGCTCACAAGAACCCTAAGTTCGTTGAAGATTGTGTCAGGACAATGGCAAAGAAAATTGTCAGCGAGTTCACACATGTCCCTGACGAGGCTATTGTTACGATCAAACAGATCAACGAAGAGAGCATACACAGGCATAATGCATTTGCAGAAAGGGTTGCACTTCTCGGAAAACTAAGAGACGAGATAGAGAACAATTAAGGAGAGATCACATCTTGGATGAAGAGGCTTCAGTTGCCGATGTAGTTGTTGACGTAAACGGTGCCCCAATAACTATTGGCAGCAATGTCAGGTATATCAATACAGATACCATTGGGGAAATTACCGAAATCAAAACAGATGATGAAGGCACATGGGCACTTCTCGATACAACCGAACTTTATTACAGGGTGGACACTCTACAGATCACAGATAAAAAAGCAAGTGCAGGCAAAGAATACGCAATTTCAGAAGAAGAGATGAAAGAACGTATCAAAAGGCAAGCCGAAGATGCACAATCAACCACATTGGAAGAAGTATTCCAGGCAACAGGAGGAGGTTAATTTTCCTGCCTCCGTTGTTAACCTTTTTTTGTAATTGTTTATTTTCCAAGTGTTTATTATCTAATACAATCCCTTTCTGATAAAGACAACATAAATATGAATTTTGGAACGCTGGCGTCCCATTCTTAACTGTTCTTTTCAAGTAACGTAAGGGACCTTATCCACTCACCCTTTGGCTCTCTGGAAGTGCCCACTACAAGTCTCTTAATGTCACCAACCTGTTCGACGACACCCTGTGCATCAATAGCCTCTCCCTCCAGAGCCTGCCCTGCATAGGTATGAGTATATGACAACACATGATCGATCTCATCATGGTCAACCTTGTAAACAGAAGGATTATCAAAAGCAAGTTCATCGTCAGTAACTGTTGCTTCGATCCTCATAGTACCAACGTCTGTACCTCGTGAAAGTGGCTCAATGATCTGATCCCAGTCGCGCACGAACAGCAGATCGAAATAGGTACCTCCGACCATTCCCCTGTTACCCTTGCGTTTTTCATGAAGAATGAATTCCTCATAAGAGATCTCAGGGATGCGCTTGTTGTATATTCGATGCCACATTTCCTCATCGATGTCCTCGATAAAGCCACCCTGCTTCTTCGCAGCTGAAATTGCATCCCTTGCCCTAAACCAATCATTGCCATAGACAACAAAATCAACATCAGACTGTTTATTTTGCAACCCAGGAAGGAACGATCCGGTAACGCCCATTTTTTCAAGAGGAATACCAGCACTGAGTAGCACATCTGCAACAGCCTTCACCCTCTCATCCTGATTTATGAGTTCAGGGACAGGATCAGGAGGATAAAGAACTTTTTTGACCTGATCTTCGGGAACTATATGCACATCCTGAACCCATTCAGGTTTGTTCTCACGCATAAAGTCAAAAGCAACATCGAAATCATATTTACGATACTTCATTCCATTCAGCTGACGGTCACCGGATTCATCCGGAACGTACCTTAGTACACACCTCACCCCATCAGGATGAAAGTAGTCAGCCACTGCAAATATCCAGTCATCTTTCGTAATAATGAAATCTCTGATACGTGTCTTTATCATTATGATCATCCCGTGGTTACTGAAACCAGCTCAACAGATATATCTTACGATTTATAAATACCACACATCGCCTATCAGATCAGGAAATATCCATGGAAAGCGCTATCTCATCACAATCCGGGAACTTATGGCATTTGATGCAGCCGCTCCAGATCTTATGAGGAAGGGAAGATTTGTCCACACGGCTGAACCCGTTCTTCTCAAAAAAAACAGGTGCATAGGTCAATGTGAATACTTTTGTAACACCAAGTTCCCGGGCATCATTAAGACATGCATCCAGAAGTTGAGTACCGATCCTTTTTCCCCGATATTCCGGAAGTATCGCAAAGGACAGGACCTCGGCAAGGTCCACCCATAGCACCTGCAGTCCACAGCAACCAACGACTTCCCCTTCTACTTTATAAACATAGAAATTGCGGATCGCCTCATAGAGTTCACTGACCGATCGAGGTAGCATCTGGTCCTGACTTGCATAATAATTGATGATCTTTTTGATAGCATCAACGTCTTTTAGTTCAGCTTTCCTAATCAAGATGCAAGCTCCTTTATTTGTAAAAATGATAGAATAATGGCGGGCGTGAAGGGATTTGAACCCCTGGTTTACAGCTTAGGAGGCTGCCGCCATATCCTGGCTAGGCCACACGCCCTCGCGATACTCCTGTAATGTCGATCATTCTTTTAAACTTATTGGTTAAAATGCTAGACAAAGGAACCTCGTTGATCATTTGAAAACTAAACTTCCCATAAGTGGAATTCGACAAGATTATATATAATTATAATTATGAGGGGGCATTAGAGTTAACCACTTCAAAACAGGAGAAAACCATATGAAGATAGTACACGCACAAACGGTCCTTGCAGAAGAGCAACTACAGGAATTAAAGAAAAAATGCAACAGCTCATCTACAAAAGAAGCACTAACCATCGCTGTTGAACACTATCTTGAATGCGAGTACACTGATATGAACGAAGATATGTGGGCTAAAAAGATGGAAAAAATAGTTCAGAAAAAAAAAGAACAAAAGAAATGATCTAAGCTGTATAAGACATACTTGTTACATGAATGTTTTTTGGCAACTCATGTAACATACCCTTACATCAAATCCTTAAATCAAATATTTACATCGCTTCCTGCATATCAGAACTTATTTTAACATTATTTATTTTAAAAGTATTATTTTATTATTGAGCATCATTTTGATTAGATGTACATAAACCATTTATACCCGGAATATGCTTAATTAGAGCCTGTCGGATCGATTTATTGAACGACACGGATGGATAGGAAATGACAGCTTCATATCTAATGTCTCTAATAATGACGCCAATACTGATCTGTATGATAGCTGTGGCGTATTATATCTTTGTGCCGGAAGATTTCAAAAATAATGGTAAAAATAACTACAGATGGATGCTATCTCTAGATAAATTACCATATTTAATATCAGCATGTTTTGTATATATTCTTGTGAAATCACAGCTTGTAATTGTAAATTTTCTGGATAAAGGAGCATACACCAACTATGCGAAATATATGATACTCATCGAAGGTGATGCAGTCGCTTATTTCCAGATTTTTGCAAGTCCTATGCTGACATATGCCAGTGCAGCCATATATTTGATCGGATTTTCTTTCCTGTTGATCTTCACATTCCTGTTGCTAATGCACACACAGAAACTTGAAGTATTGCAGGAATATACCATAGCTTTCGTCACGATCTATCTGGTAGCTCTGCCATTTTACATTTATGTACCTGTGCCTGTAACAGGTTTTACATTGCCAAACGTTGCCCCCCTGCTGTATGACCTGAGTCCCATAATCCTGCAAGGCGTTACAATTGTAGACCCATTCCTTGACAATTGCTTCCCCAGCCTTCATGCAGCATTATCCGTCATGGCCATGTTGATGATATTCAGAACCGATCTTACGAGGTTTAAGATATTTTCACTGGCAACCACAGTTGCTATTCAATTTACGATACTCTATCTCGGAATACACTGGATAACTGATATGATCGGAGGCATTGTCCTGGCCCTAATAAGTTACATTATCGCAACAAGATACAGAGTACCGATCCTTAGAGTGACAGAAACGATCAGTTCAACCTTTGAGAAAAGAACAAAGCTGGTTGATGCTGTTAATTCTGTCCTTTCATCTAAAGGCCTCATCAAGTGATAGATCGTTTACTTGAAAAGACTAAATACTATTTAATGAATATATATTATGGTACTTGTATATACATTAATATAAAATTGAGATAGTGGTAACCATGACAAATAAATTAGGTTCAATCCTTGAAAACAGAGGTCCTATCAAAAAGATAGGAGTGCTTGGAATGGGATACGTGGGAATTCCTGCAGCTGCTCTTTTTGCCAACTCCGATAAATTTGACCATATTCTGGGATTCCAGAGGGACTCCAAAAGTTCCGGTTACAAGATCGAGATGCTCAACAATGGAGAGAGTCCTTTAAAAGGAGAGGAACCCGGCCTTGAAGAGCTGCTAAAGAACGTAGTTGACGAGGGCAAGTTCGAATGCACACCGGACTTTTCAAGAATATCCGAACTCGATGCAGTTACACTTGCAATACAAACACCTTTCTCAGACCCTGCAAGCCTCCAGCCAGATTTTAGTGCACTTACTGACGGCATAAGAAATGTAGGAAAATACCTGAAAGAAGGTATGCTCGTAGTACTGGAATCTACCATCACCCCCGGAACTACAGATACACTTGCCAGGCAGATCCTTGAAGAGGAATCCGGACTTACAGCCGGCGAGGACTTTGCACTTGCACATGCACCGGAAAGAGTCATGGTAGGCCGCCTGCTGAAGAACATACAGGAACATGACCGCATTGTAGGTGGCATCGATGAAGCCAGTACAAAGCGCGCCGTGGAACTTTACAGCCCGGTACTCACAAAAGGCAAGATCATACCAATGACAGCAAGAGCTGCAGAGGTCACCAAAACCGCGGAAAACACATTCAGGGACCTGCAGATAGCAGCCATTAACCAACTGGCATTGTACTGTGAAGCCATGGGGATAAATGTTTACGATGTGAGAGCAGGGATCGATAGCCTCAAAGGTGAAGGGATCACACGTGCAATACTTTACCCCGGCGCAGGAGTGGGAGGGCATTGCCTGACCAAGGATACATACCACCTCGAAAGAGGAGTTACAACCAGCGAAGGAACACTGGATTACCCGGAGGATATGGATTCCATTTTTGTACTTGCAAGAAAGGTAAATGACTTCATGCCAAAACACATGCATCACCTTACTAGCGAAGCCTTAGAACGAATCGATAAGAAAGTGAAAGGTTCAAAGGTAGCTATTCTTGGATGGGCATTTCTCAATGATTCCGACGATGCACGTAACCCGCCTTCAGAGCCTTACAGGGACCTTCTGTTAGAGGATGGAGCAGAGGTTTTAGTACACGACCCGCATGTTCTGAGTTACCCGAACGTTGAGATCATAAAGGACCTTAATAAAGTTGTAAAAGATGCAGATGTTATTGCAATAATGACAGGGCATTCAGGTTACTTTGAACTTGGACCAGAACAACTAAAGCAGTTGACCGGAAAGGAAAATACAGTAATTGTCGATGGAAGAAATGTTGTGGATCCGGACACGTACATCAATAATGGTTTTGTGTACAAGGGAATTGGAAGGGGAGACAAGAACGACCATCCGATCGTTTGAGCGATCTGAACATAAGGGCACTTCAGCCCTGATCAACAGTAGTCTGAACTGAGCCGACAAAAAGAAGAAAGGAAATAAACTGAATTATCAGAATTCCTGCCTTTCTTCACCCATTTTTAGCAACTGAATCTACCTTACATTATAGAACCAGTATTAAATTTATATGAAGACTAAAGAATCTAGGAATATTTTAATAATTGCTGACAATATGCTTGTGCAAATCATCCAAGGATAAAAAACGTGAAACTCCTAAGTTATTTGCACAATCCGATCCGAAAAAGGAAACCCGAATCTGAAAATATCTGTCAGTACAAGGTCCGCCAGACGAAGAACCAGAGGACCATAGAGATAAATTGTTCTCAATGCAGTCACAATTCCACCCTTAATGATCCAGTCTGCCTTGAGATGATATTCAACATCATACTTACAGAACCCATATCCAACAGGCTTATTCTTTCTCATCTTTACGAGCGAGATTATGAAGGAAAGGAACTTGCTACCCTTTATGAACTTGCAAAGCTGGGAGATACTCTTGCAAATTATAATAATGTTCGAGTCACATGCAATTGTTCACACAGAGAACATGCCGACTGCCTGCACCATAGAAAAGAACTGGTAAATAATATCATCAGTTGCTCAAAGAGTGAACCTACGGCATCATACAAACTCCTAAAAAAGAGCGACATTGAAATGATGAAGATTCCTGACCACCAGGAATGCCCCGGATGTATTGCAAACTACCACTCAATTATCAGGGAAATGCAGGACATAGCTTCTGAACTTAACATCGACATTACCTGTGAAAGTGTCTGCGACAATGACATCGATCCTGACAAAGATGATAGCATTGGTAGCATTGGTAGCAATGATAATGATCGAATTGAGTATGATTACGATAAACAGATCAAGCCTCACGTAAGACCCGCCTTTTCATCATCCCGTATATATACGGAACCACCCGAGAATACCCAATTCATGGAATGCTATGACGTCAGGAACAATGATGGAAGGATGCTTCAGATCTCCATATATGAGATGACGGACCGACCTGAAAAGCTGTACATGGCAATTCCCCTTGAATACAACCTGAAGCATGAAGACCTCGGCCTTATCGAAAGGGTCAGGAAAAAGCTGATAAGGTTCCGCCCTGACAACATGAACTTCGCAGATCCTGTGAACTCAAGAGAATATATTCGCAGGATCGGGAAACAGATGCTTGAAGAGGATTCAAATGTTCATGGGATAACGCTTAACCCACTTGAAATGAGGACATATTCTGACATTCTTGCAAAATACACCACCGGACTGGGAATACTGGAAGATGTGCTTTCAGACCCGAAGATCACTGATGTCTATGTGAACGCACCTGCAGACATCAACCCGGTCCATGTGGTAGTGGATGGAGATGAATGTATCACCAACATTTTTCTTTCACAGGACGACCTGGACTCCATGGTCTCAAGATTCCGGGCTATTAGCGGCAGACCTTTCGGAGAAGCAACACCCATACTGGAGATGGAACTTCCGGAATTTGGAGTGCGTGTATCCGTTATCGGTGATCCCCTAAGTGCCAATGGACTTGCTTATGCATTCAGGAAACATGCAAGAACGCCATGGACATTGCCAAAGCTCATCAATACCGGATCGATCTCACCGCTTACAGCCGGCCTCCTGAGCTTCCTCATGGATGGGGAAGCATCGATACTTGTAGCAGGAGATGTAGGAGCAGGCAAGACCTCACTACTATCTGCAATGATGATGGAGATCCCTCAGAAATACCGTATCCTGACAATAGAGGACACAAGAGAGATCCCCATTGAGGAACTGCAGCAGCTGGGATGGAAGATACAGGGTATGAACTCACGCTCATCGATACTGAACACCAGTATAGAAGTAAGCCCTGATGTTGCATTACGAGCAGCCCTGCGTCTTGGAAATTCCTCGCTTGTTATTGGAGAGGTCAGGGGACCTGAGGTCAAAGTGCTTTATGAAGCAATGCAGGTAGGTACAGCAGGCAATTCTGTCCTGGGAACCATACACGGAGCATCCACAAGAGCGGTTTATGAGCGTATAGTGCACACCCTTGGAGTACCACCTGCATCTTTCAAGTCAACTGATGCAGTGGTGGTCTGTACCAACACACGGGTCGGAGGAGGCATGAGCAAGAAACGCAGGCTCACACAGATCTCAGAGGTTACCACTGCCTGGGATGAGGATGCTGACCCGGAGGAGATATTTACAGAGATCATGCGATACAGTGCTGCTGATGACTCATTGATCCCCACAGACATACTGGACAGGGGACAATCCCAGCTTATTGAGAAGATCGCACGCAAATGGGGAATCTCTATTGATGAGGCATCGCTCAACATACGCATAAGAGCAAGGATAAAACAGAAAATTGCCCATGCGGGTTCACTGGATTCCAGACTTGTGGAAGCAGATATGGTGAGCAAAGCAAACAATATATTCTGGCTGTACATGGATATGGAAAAGAACAGCCCCCATGGACCGGACTATGAAAGAGTCTATGATAAATGGAACAGTTGGTTTGATAATTTCACCTCCACCAGAATCCAAGAGGAGTGATAAAATGGGAACAGGAATGTCAGAGAACTGGTATGTGCGTGGGTGCAAGTTCACATCACTTCACTTTTCCAGATTCATAAAAGACATTGATGCTTTTTCTAAAAAGGCAGAAGGATCGGTCAGTCAGGAATACAGGGATGCGATAATCTTTACAGGATTTGTGATCGAACCATTCGAAACCGTGCTTTTCTCTTACGCAGGTTCGTTGATGGCCCTTATCTTATTCCTCATCATGGATGCAGTACTGTTCCAGATCACCACATTCAACCCAACGGTACTGACATTCGTAGCTTTGATGACATTGCTTGTACCCTTCGGAATACTGCTCTACCTGAGCGAATATGTGAAGATACATGCTAAGTACATGAAAATACGATCCATAGGAGACATACCCGAGGTCCTGAGCTACGTGGTAATGTCCATGAGGCTGGTCTCTAACATGGAAAAAGCAATCCATTTTGCTGCACTGAACTCAAACAGGCCACTTGCAAATGATCTCAGGAAGATGCTCTGGAACCTTCAGGTGCGCATGTATTCAAGCATGGATGATGCATTGCTGGATTTTGCAGAGATGTGGGGAAAGAACAGTGAACATTTCAAACGTTCCCTTCACCTGATCAAAAGTTCAACCAGCGAACCTGATGAAGCCCAGAGAGTTATTACACTAAACCGTGCCCTTGACATCGTACTGGATGGTACAAAGGAAATGATGGAACAGTATGCAGCACGCCTGAAGACCCCAACATACGTCCTGTATTCGATCTTCATACTTATTCCCCTGGCACTTGTGGCATTACTTCCTGCAATTACAGTTGTAGGAATAAGGTTCGATGCTTTCACCCTTGTAGTACTCTACAATGTGATACTGCCACTTGCGACTTTTGTGTACGCTGAATATATCCTGATGCAGCGACCGGCAACATTTCTTCCCCAGGCCATTCCGGAAAGCCACCCCCAACTAAAGGACATAAGGAAAAAGAGAAAAGTTGCAACTACCATGGCAATTATGATCGGGGCATTCGTCAGTTTTTCAGGCTACATTTACACATATCTTGGAAATCCCCTGAACATAATTTCAACAGCGACCCTTGAAGGAATAATGCCCCCAACATTGCTCATCATATGGGGAATAGTAATTGCTTTTTCCATCTACATGAATGCGGCATATTCACCATACAAGAAGATACGCGACGATATCCACAAGATGGAAAGTGAATTTGCAGATGCATTGTTCATACTCGGCAGAAGGATATCAGAGGGGCGTTCTGCGGAAGAATCATTTGCACACACCTCTAAAACCATGAAAGGATCACATATCGGAAAAGTGTTCGAAAGGATCTCCATCAACCTGATAACCATGCGAACGAACATACGTTCAGCAATATTCGATGAGGAGTTCGGGGCTTTCAAGGATATATATTCGGACAGGATCCAGACTACAATGATCATGTTCACGGAAAGTGTGCACAAAAGTCATCTATCGGCAGGTATTGCGATCATCAAACTTGCTGATCACCTGAAAGAGTTGCAGGCCGTGGAGAAGAACATCAAGCACTCATTGTATGATATGACATCAACAATGAGAACGACCGCTTGTATATTTGCACCACTTATCGCAGGTGTGACCATAGCGCTCTCGGAAGTTATCTCCAGGATCCTCCAGAACGTTGCAGAAGGAATTTCAAAACTTCCCCAGAACATCGTCCCCGGACCTGCGCAGATATCTCCTGAAAATCTTGATCAGACAATATCACCGGACCTGTTCATGCTGTCAATTGGAATATACCTGATATTAATTACAGCAATTCTTGTGAGATTTTCAAGCACGATCGAAAATGGAGGAGAAAGAACACAATTCATGTACGATCTCGGGCAATCACTGCCGATCTCCATAATCGTTTTTACTGTCACTGCAATAGTCTCAAGGATATTCTTCAGAGGACTTATATGAAAATATCCGGAAAGCAGTCTTTCAAGCTAAAGATAAAAACGACAAACAAAAAGACCATTTCAAAAAACGATCTCCAAAACCCGATATTCAAAAAGCAATCATAAGGGATTGATATTCAAAATTGAATTATCAAAAACAACATTCAAAGAGAGATCAATCCACATAGACAAGAGCTTTTACAGGACAGACTTTGATGCACTTCATGCAAACCGTGCATCTGCTATAATCGATGCTTACCTTTCCGTCCCTGCGTTGTAAAGCTCCGTAGGGACAAATGTTATCACATTTGCCACAATTATTGCATCCGATGACAGCTATACAGCCTTCTGTCTGACTCATCTTCAAACAATAATATCACAAAATAGATACACTTTTGCATCTAAATCAGACTTATACAAAGAGGAAATATGAACGACAATATGAAAGAGATCATCCATACGGATAAAGGGTCTTTCTACAATTATCTCACAGAAGGCTGTAAACTATGCCAGCAAGGTGCCAAGATGGTGCTTTTCATCACCGGTATATGCGGCAGAGGCTGTTTCTATTGTCCACTTTCAGAGGAACGAAAGAAGGATGTGACATATGCCAATGAACGTCTGGTGAAAAGTGACGAGGATGTTATCAAGGAAGTGCTCCAGATGGATGCTTTGGGAACAGGCATTACAGGTGGAGAGCCACTTATAAGATCGGACCTTGTCCTGCATTACATCAAACTTCTGAAAGAACAGTTTGGTAAAGACCATCACATACATCTGTACACTTCAATCGCCCCTGACAGAAATCTACTGAAATCCCTCGCCGAAGCAGGACTCGATGAGATCAGGTTCCATCCCCCACAACAATCATGGAAGAAACTCAAAGGGTCTGAATTTGAACTTGCAATAAAAAATTCCATTGAACTTGGCATGGAAGCGGGCATGGAAATTCCCTCCATAGAAGGAGTGAACGATGTAAGGGATGTTGTCATAGATACAGGTTGTTTCCTGAACCTCAATGAACTCGAATTCGCAGATACAAATGCAATTGCTATGAAAGAGAGGAAATTCCTGCTTAAGAACGACATGAGCAACGCCGTGGAAGGATCGGAAGCATATGCGATCGAACTTGCAGACAATGTTCCAAAGATACATTTTTGTTCGTCAAGATACAAGGATGCAGGGCAGCTTCGTGAGCGTCTGCTCAGGATAGCCAGAAAGACAGCACGCCAGATCGATGAGATAACGGAAGAAGGAACCATTGTATATGGATCCATTGAAGGTGCCGAAACGGACAGGATGGTCAAGGTATTACATCAGTTCGAACTATCTGACGACATGTTCGAAATAAAGGAAAAAACTATAGAGTTGCCCTGGTGGCTCATCGAGGATATGGCAGAAGAATTAAAAGATGAAGGATTTGTCCCATCGATCATTGAGAGATACCCTTTTGAGAACGGACTGGTCGTTGAGGTGATCCCACTCTGATACCAACATTTATAAGGATTAATGTTGTAGTGGAAACGCGTTCTGTATCATAAAACAAATAAATTAGCATAAGTTTATAAATAGAAATTACATAGATGTAAATGAGGTGTTTGTGCTGGAGACTATTGAAGACCGGGTTAAAGCAAGGCTTATTAAATATTTAGGCCGCGACGATACAGGTATACGTGAAGATGTTTTGAAACTCTTCCTGGAAGGAGGAACCTTCACTACAGGCGATGTCTACAAACATCTTAATGAGAAAAAATTTGATGTGAGTTACAGAGGCGTTTCAGCAATGGTTGGTCTCATGAACACACGACTTGGCATACTCAGTATAGATGTTACCGGTGACCATAATATATACCTGCTGAAAGAAGACTATAAACCTATAGTTAAAGCGGTTCTTGACAACTATTAAACATCTACAGGATGTTAACCAATCTTTTTTACTAGTTCATTGGGTGGAATCTTCATGATGAGATCCATACTGAACCTTTTCTATAGCACATATGAAAAGTCCCTTTCAAAAGACGTTAAGAGTGGACATGTTCCCGAACATATAGCCATAATAATGGACGGAAATCGCAGGTTTGCTAACAAACTTGGGAAAAAGACAAATTACGGGCACACAAGAGGAGCCGATATAACCGAGCAGGTTATAGAATGGTCATACGAGATCGGTGTTAAGGAACTTACTATTTATGCATTTTCTACGGAGAACTTCAATCGTTCCACCGATGAAACTGTTCAACTCTTTGAGCTTATAGGAAAGAAGTTTGACCATATGCGAGAGAGCGAACGGACACATGAAAAAAAGATCAGAGTGCGAGTGATAGGAGAACGCACCCTCCTACCGGAGGATCTTCAGGAATCAGCTGAAAGAATCGAAAAGGCGACAAAGGATTATGACAAATTCAACCTGAACGTTGCACTCGCTTATGGCGGAAGACAGGATATCGTACAGGCTGTCAGGAAAATGGCAGATAAGGTACTGAAGAACCAGTTATCACTGGAAGATATTGACGAGAACACAATTGGCGATCATTTCTATCCTGCAGAAGGAGCAGCTGTATCTAACGTTGACCTTATAATACGCACAGGAGGAAATGAAAGGATCTCAAATTTCCTTCCGTGGCAGGCCAACGGGAACGAATGCGCCGCATACTTCTGTGCACCATTCTGGCCGGAGTTCCGCAAGATCGACTTCTTACGTTCAATTCGCACATACCAGTCACGTCTGGCTGAACAAAAAATGAAGCAAAAACATCGTACAACACGTTTCCTTAATAAGGTTCGTAAAACGAGTAAAAGTCAATATTGATCACCGAACACATTCGGATACATCAAAACAGAAGTAAACAGGAATTATTCAACAGAAAAACAATTTAAAAAAGAGGGCCGCAGCGAAAGTAAACAATCCTGACGGGATGGAGGAACTACGGCCAGTACTTAAACGAGCTCATTTGTGTGCTCTTACGAATTCTTCGAATTGTTCATAGTATCTTGCCCTGTTTACTAATTCTGTAAAGAAATCATCCATATATTTCACCTCAATTACCAGTATTACTTCTGAATATATTAAGGACTGCCAAGCGGGGTGAAAGTATTCTGCGTTTTTCATCCACCTGTTAAAAATATCAAATAACCAGGCATAATAACAGAAGAGTTTTCCATGTCAATTATGGTTAGAAGCTGAAAAAATGCGCTTTGTCCGAAAAAGAGGGTATTTATCGGACAGAATCATGAATATTCGGACAAAATCAGTATTATTCGGTCAATTAGTGAAGGAATGATGATCTTAGACTGAAGATGAAAATTATATTGAGAAAATGTCATTATGACATTTCCTCATATTCAGGATTCTCGACTTTTCCCATGAAGAGGATACATCCTGTTCTCTTATCTTCAATAAAGAACATGAAAGGATGATCGGCCTTGAATTCCATTATTTGTCCTGGCATATGTGCACTGTCAACTGCTTCAATAGCAGTCGCTGCTCCTGCCTCAGTGCCCTTTTCATTCACTTCGATAAATGTCTGATGAACCACATCATCTATGGACAAACCGTAATCATCTGACACCTTCTGGCTATCATAAATACTTGAGAAATTTGCGTTGTCCGTAAAAGCTTCTGCCATTCCCATATCTCTCAGTGTATTTGATAATTCAGTTTTTGTATCAAATTTGAATTTGGGTAACCAGATCCTTACATCCTTTTCGAAATCTATAGTTGACTTGAGTTTATTATAATCAGAAAGCACAAATCTGTTTTCAAAATCTCCAATATTATTCTCTTTAGGAAGAACAATATACATACATAGATCTTTACCCTTGTAAGGCAGTTCTACTATTTTTGCATCGTCGTTTTCACTGTAATTAAAATACTACCTTGCATACATCATATCTATGAGAGTTCCTTCTTTGTCTGAAGATGACTTATAGAATAGTTCCTTGTGGGTATCGCCTACGTCAAACTCATTGACCCATTTTCCTTTAAAGTAAATTGCATTTGTAATGATCATGGCTGTGTTGTGGGGATCTATCATTTCATCCGAAATTATGTCCTCGATCTTGCCATTGGTGTTTGTTGAAACCCATTCATTGATGGTGTCTTTAGACTTTTCTGGTTCATTGCTAAAATCTACATTTGTTACTTTTCCATCATAATAGGCATTCAAGTTATATTCAAACTGTTTATTTAAAGGATAATTCTTTCGTATCCAGAGAGCATTTGCCGTATTAAGATCATAGTTATCATTGTCAGAATTGATTGTATCTATCATCTCTTTTGAACTTATTTCGAGAACAGGTTTGCTGAGAGGATAGTAAAACACATTTGAGATTTGCTCTTTTGTGGAACCTTCAGCACCATCATAGCAAATAGCCATCGCGGTGAAGATGCTGTATGGTGAAAAGAAGATATTTTCATCTTCATTCTTAATCATTGAATACATATCAAAAGCAAAAGCATTGTTTGCAGCTGCAATATCATAATCATCGACTGATTCTGTATTTAATGTAGCATTTGTACTTACAGTTGAATCTTCAACACAACCTAGAAAAAGCGATGAAATTATGCATAATGAAACTAATATTGTAATTTTTAGCGTTCCCATAATATTTAGTAAATGTTACGGGTATAAAGTTTTTATGATGCTTTTCGCTTTGACCAAAAATCGTGTATTTATCGGTCAAAAATACGATTTTTCGGACAAAAATGTGAATTATCGGACAAATCGATTTTTCGGACAACAACCCGAATTTTCGGACAAGCTAAGAAATACCAATATTTGCCCTATGTTTTTGGCTATAGCTCTTAGGAAAAATGGTAGGTTCGCATGACGTAATGCTTGTTGTTAATCCAAATTCAAATTAAAAAGCGAATTAAATGAATCACCTTCAGCGTGATTCATTTCAAGAAATAATGTTAGTGAGAATAGCTCACATGTATTCCCTTATTATTAACAACATGCATGAATGGCATACTCTGCTTTTTTTCGAACAGATCATCAATTGACACATTTAATTCATAGAGTTCGTGAATGAACACACAGATATTGTGACAAAGGATCTTACAGAGAATTTCGTTGACCTGTCCACTTTCAGATGTGCTTTTTAGTGTTTCACCAAATTTAGATTTTAGCATATGAAATGTGGTTTCTACGTTGTTCCTTTTGTGATAATGCTTGAGAAACTCTATTTTGTTTTGCTGGAAAAGCTCATACATCTCTGTCCATACCCAGACACCCTTGGGGTTACCTGTTGAATGATCTGAGAACGGGATGAAAGGTTTGGCTCCACTTCCATCAATTGCTTCAAAGATGTCTCGAGTACAGTATGCACCATCTGCCATTTGTTCATCAACATGGAAATTTTCTAAAGTGGCAGTGAATAGTTGTTCAAATTTATTCTGGTCTGTTTCATTACTATCAGTTATGGCTACTGCTGCTATGATATTTGTCTTAACGCCGACATTTATATGAGCTTTCAACCATTTTCGTTTCTTGGTTTCTATTCCATACTTAAATTGTTTCCAAGGCTCGTGTTTTTTTGTGGAAAATCCTGATGAATCCATTGCAAATGTTGTTTCAATGTTGATAAATGGTGTACTCACGAGTTCAATCAATGCTGTTAATATTGATGTCATCTCGGGCTTTATCATATAATCTGATACTGTAGTATGACGCAGTTTCCGACTTATGTATCCTTTTTCATATGCAATTTCAATATCATGTTCCGCACGTCTCCCCGATTTCATACTATATACCTTACATACCATTGCAATAATAGCATCCTGAATTGGGATGGTTGGTCTTCCACGTTTTTTCTCAGTGGGTTCTATGATCATTGAACATATGTTTTTCAAGATTTCAAAAAGCAGTCTTTCTTCGGAACTCTGTGCATTGGTGTACGCAGACCAGTTTTGTGTGCACTCCTTTATGTGTGGACGCAGGCTATTCAATTGTTTTTCCAATGTTGATATAGATGGGAGAATAATTCCACTTTCTACTGCTCTTACTGCATGTATGTGTTTACATACGTAATTGCTATTTCGAAAATCTTCACAGCTACATGAATAGTGCCCTTCAGAATTGATGGTAACTAAATGCTTGGACCCATGGCTGCCTTTTACTATCCAACCAGACTTTGTTTCACTTACATTCTTCTTTTTTGCAAGTAACAATCCTTTCATTTTTCTTCTTTGGTCAATAGATCTTTTTCTGGAGGCAGCATTTTGATGACCGTTAATCATTTCATTATTTTCAATGAGTTCTTGTGGGTATTGTGAACCGATTTCCATGAAATGTTCCATGCACTCTTCCACAATCTCCCCAAGATTGCTTTTTATAGATTCCAATGGATCAATTGCGATATCGTTATCACATTCAGTTCCACTCGAACTTTTCTACTTTGGGATTGGTTTTAGTTTACCTTGTTCATGTTTAATTGTATTCTTTTTTGAATGTTTTTCATCCATCATATTTATCTCCTAAATAATCATCGATAAATCGACTATACCTAATAATATATTACTATCAGGCATAGTTATTGGTAGTACGTACTCAAATATAAGGTTTACTTTTCAAAACATTCTGACATGTAATTGGGTAAAATCGCAATCTAAACACGGATTTGAAAAATAATATATCCGTAAATGGTATATATCCTTAAAATGAACATAGTAGTATGAGCAACATTGACTTCATAAAATTAAGTGAAGAAGGATATAATGTCTGGATAAAGGGCAATCACTGTTATCGATGTAACTATGAGTGGAAATCCTCATCTCCCAAAGAACCGCGTGTATGTCCCAAATGTAAATCGTCCTACTGGAACAGGCCACGAAACGATGAAAAAGAAAATGTGCAAAACAAAATTGAACTGGAAGCCAAAGCCGTAATGATGCATAAATTGTTTGACCAATCGATAGAAACACGGTATGATGCGGTTATTTCATTGATCGGTAAAATTGATGATGAACTGTATGACGCAGTCCAGGAATATCATGAAACAAAAGCCCAGCAGTTAGTCGATAAACAGAAGGAAAAAGAACCTGATATACTCTCTGAATCAGACATTGAAGAGTTCACTCACAAGGTTGTCAATGACGGTGAATCTCTGAAGCAAATGGATCCTGATGTAATAGATAGACTCTTACAGGCTCTCGGTCACCAATAATATTTATGTTCAACAACCACTACTAAAGCACATAACTCAACGTCAAATCTGCTTTGTCCGAAAAATAGGGTATTTATCGGACAACAACATAAATTTTCGGTCAAAAAGTAAAAACGCCAATCTCCCTTGTTTTAACTGTCACCCTCTCAACAGTTTTTTAATTAAGCCCGACACATCTCATTCTCTTCTCATAATCATAAATGCAATTCCCAACATGATCAAGGTCAACACGGAACTGATGAAAGGCATTTCAGCAATTCCCCTATCGTTGATATAGTTGATACCAATGTTATTTTCAGAAACATTTGCAACGAGACCTTTGCCATTGTCAATCAAATAATTTCCACTCACAGTGTTATTGTTACTGGAATCTTCAAGGAACTTGCAATATTTGAAATCGTGTGTTACGACATTGGTATTCACTCTTTTATTATTGGATTGATTGAGATTGATGCCGTGATAGCCATTCAAGTTTGCAGTATTATTAATGATGATGTTAAATGTGGAAGACTTCAGGTATATCCCATGCACTTTGTTCGAGTTTGCAGTGTTTCCCTCGATACTGTTGTTACTGGTTTCATTCAGATAGATACCATATTGTTCGTTCGAATTTACAGTATTATTGATCAATGAGTTATGGTCGCTGTAATAATACAACAGGATGCCATGCTCATTATTCGAAGCAGTGTTGTTTCCCAGATAATTGCCCCAGGAAAAATCATTAAGATAGATTCCATGTTCTCCGTTTGAATTTGCTGTGTTGCCTTCCAGCACATTGTAATAGGAACGATCAAGGTAGATACCGTCACGTTTGTTGAAGCTTGCAGTGTTATTTATAAGCGTGAGATTTGAGGCTTCTCTAATGTAGATACCATATTCGTTGTCCGAAGCTCTGTTATTGATAAACGTATTGTTGTTGCTATAAATGACCAAAACAATACCATAACTGTTGTTCGAAATGTTGTTATTGTTAAATGTGTTATTAGAGCCTCCAAGCATAGCAATGCCACCATAGTTGTTCACCACATCATTATTGCTCAGTTCACTGTTGTTGGAACTCGACAAAAAAATGGCAAAATCGTTGCCTGATGCAGTATTATTACTCAGTATATTGTTGCTGGAGTCCTCCAAACAGACACCTATGCTATTGTTGAACAATCTATTGTTAGTAATGATACAACTCTGGACTTCGCCATCATTAGCGATAACAAATTGAGGAGCACCCTCAAGATATATTCCATAGGCAGGACTGTTTTTTTCAGTGCCATTAGCACCTGTCACATTAAATCCGCTGATTGTCACGTTATTTACAGTTACATGAAATACAGGATCATCTGGGTTTACGGCTTGAACAGTCGTATCATCTGGATTTCCAGATTCTGCTATTATTGTTAACTCCTTATCTACATCAACGTTTTCTGAATACTTCCCAGGATTAACAAGGATAGTATCACCATTGTTTGCAGCGTCGATGGCTGCTTGTATGGTAGTATAATCTGCAATCCCACTATCGCCGACAATAATCGTATCTGCCACCGCACTACCTGTGACCATAGTCAAAAAACCAATTACCATTGCAATGCAAAATATACGGTATGATTTTATTTGCATCTATTACAACTCCCCAACATTGACAATATATTTTAATTGGGTGTATATGAATACATCGGATAAATATGTTAACTGTGTGAATATAGATGTTGAACCAATAGCGCATTTGCTTAAAAAATGTAGAATATAAGAGTAGGAGCTAACGGACTTTTGTCAACTGGATGTGATCCTGGTTTTGGTAATCTCCATGGGAAAACATCAACAACTTTGCATCTATTTGAATCATTTTTCGGTCAAAAATGTGAATTATCGGACAAAAACATGAATATTCGGACAAAAGTTTGAATATTCGGACAAATCGATTTTTCGGACAAAGCGGAAAAAATGGAAAACTATATAAGAAGTTCCATGTCAATTAAGGTATATACTGCATTTGCATGGAATTGTCATAAAACAAAAATAAAACCACGAATGAAAAACAAAGGAGTCAATATTATGAACAATATCTACAAATACCTCAAATATGCCACCACAGGGGAAGAAAAGGCCGAAGAAAAACATGACATGGAAGTGTTTATGAGATCACAGGAACTGGCAGAGGAATATGATATCAAATATGATGGCGAGAGTATCGTACCAACTGATACGAGCCTTGCAGACTCGGTATTTGAAGCTGCGGTCCAGCTTTTGACATCCCAGGGAATCTATTGTATCGACACCAAGAAAACAATAAAGATAGACGAAGAGGATATCATCAAAGCCCTGAACACCTCCGAGATGCTTGAGATCGGAAGGCTGAAGGAAAAGGTCATAGTTCCATTCAGATACACAATGGACTCTGAACCACCAGTCATAATCGGGGGTCCCATGGGAGGTACGGTTTCCGAGGAGAACTTCCTTGAAGTTCACTTAAGCTCAGCCATGGAGCCCATAGTGCAGGGTCTCTATGCAGGCGCCCTGGAAAAGATGGGGGGAAAAGGAATACGCGGTAAAACACCTTTCGAGATGCTTGCCGCCCTAAAAGAAGCGAGAGAGGAGAGGCTTGCAACAAAACTTGCAGGACGTGAAGGCCTTGCATTGATGGGGCCGGGAACACCAACAATCTCGCCAGCATATATGCTGGTATCTTCTGATGAACTTTATTCCAGTGCAGATGTTCAGGAAGTATATCAGCTGGATGAGCTTAAAACTGACTATGAGACATTCTACAAGTCCATATTCCACCTTGAACATGGCAATCATTTCCTGAGCGGACAATGTCCAGTCTTTGGAGGAACAGGTATAGGCACACCTGAAGGACTTGCTATCGTTGATGTAGCAGAGACCATCCAGTCGAAGATACTCACCGGTGCAAGTGTGCACGTGTCAGGTGCCGTGCATGTGAATACAAATTCATCCTCAACAAAGGAAATCATGTGGGGATCTAACATATCTTCTATTGCAGTCTCACGCAACATGCACCACTACACAGCACGATATTACTGGAACCTTGCAGGATGCTGCACTGACATGATGTTCTATGAGACCGCTGCACAGGCCATTGGAGATACTGTTTCCGGAAGGGACATGCTAATAGGACCGGTAGGGGCTCGCGGAGCAGGTGCAGACCACTCCACAGGACTTGAATCCCGATTCATGGGAGAAGTTGCACACATGGCCACAAACCTGTCACTTGCAGAAGCAGATGAAGCTGTCCGAAAAATATACAAAAAATATGAGAACTTGCTGGCACATGCTCCGGAAGGTAAGCCTTTCAGAGAATGTTACAATGTAAAGTCGGAATATGAGATGAGACCCACAGACGAATATATGACCCTCTACAAAGGCATTTTTGCAGAGGTTAGTGAATACTGTGGCATCGAATAAGATCAGTGGAATCATCATGAATGATATTTTCGGAATAAACGGAATACGGATATTCAGGAACAGGTCTGTGCTATCCCCACAGTATCTTCCGGAACAGCTTGTCGGAAGAGAAGAGCAGGTAAAGGACGTAGTTTCCCTGATCAGACCAGTACTCCACCATGGGGAACCTATAAATGCCCTGATATCTGGAAATAAAGGAACCGGTAAGACAACTGTTGTGAGATTTGTTCTAAAGCAGCTTACCGGGACCATTGAGAAAGAAGGGATCAATGTTGTTCCCGTCTTTATTAACTGCCGGAAGATCAGCACTACCAGCAAGATCATACTTGAAATACTGAACCGAGTATCCCCTGAAACAGAAATCCCAAAGACGGGGCTTTCCATGGGGAAATATTATAGAGCGCTATGGAAAGCACTGAATGAAAAGAGAACTACAATAATTGTGGTCTTTGATGAGATCGAAGCGCTGAAGAACCACAGCATACTCTACGACCTCAGCCACGCCGGCGAGAATATGAGCATCGAAGATGATATATTCGTAGGCATCATTGGAATTACTGATGACATGTTCTTTTCGGGGAGAATTGATCAGAATATCGTTTCATCACTTCAACACAGGAACATTGTATATCCCCCATATAGCAGGGTTCAGATCGAGCAGATACTGAATAGCCGCTCTTCCATTGCGTTTGAGGAAGATATTCTTGACAAAGAAGTGGTCCCGTTGTGTGCAGAGCTATCCGGAGAAGAACATGACCCAGGAAAAGCCCTGAGATTCTTAGAAAGGGCAGGGGACATCGCAGATACGTCGAATGCAGAAAAAGTTACTGAGAACCATGTGATACTCGCAAATGAAGAGATGGGAGAAAACTATCTTGTAAGTTCACTGGAAAATCTTCCAATACATTCCAAACTTGTACTGCTTAGCATCATCAAATTGACCAGAGAACTGAACGATAAGATCACAACCGGCCAGATTGAAATGCTCTACAGGAACTTTTGTGATCAGATAGGCACTAACCCCCTGGGGCGCACCAGCGTTTCAGGAATAGTCTCAGAATTTGATATGAAAGGAATTATTTCCGCACCTGTCCGAAGCATGGGGAGATATGGCAAGACACGACTTATATCAATGAGAAAGAACCCGCATAAGATCGAAAATATGCTTTATTCAGATTACAGGCTTAAGGAACTTTGATATGGATACGATTCATAGGAATGGAGATCAGCATGAAACTAAATCTTGGAATTGATGCCGGAGGCACTTATACAGATGCTGTTGTTGTAAGAAGCTCAGATGATGCCATAATTGCTTCCTACAAAGCTTTGACGACATACCCGGACCCACTTGATGGCATAAGGGAAGCTCTCGACGGAGTTGATCAGGACATACTTTCAGAAGTGGATGTTGTATCAGTATCCACCACACTTTCCACCAACACGATCCTGGAAGGTACAGGATTCCCTGTGGGACTCATCCTTGTAGGAGACTATTTTATCAGCACTGACCTGCCCACAGAATATTTTGTACAAGTCAAAGGTGGACACAACCACAAGGGCGGTGAAGCAGAGCCACTTGATGAAAATGCAGTAAGGGAATTTGCCCAAAAGGCAAAAGAAAATGTTTCAGCTTTTGCTGTTTCCTCGTATTTCAGTATTCGAAACCACCAGCATGAGCTAAGGGTCAAAGAGATAATCAAGAAGACCACCGGAATGCCAGTAGTATGTGCACATGAATTATCGCAGGACCTGGGCGCATTTGAGAGAGCGGTGACGGCGTTCTTTAACGCCCAGTTGTTGCCCATAACAGAGAAGTTCATGTCCAGTGTGGAAACTGAGATAAGGAACAGAGGTATGAAAGCCAAGATATTCATGCTCAAATGTGACGGGTCAGTAACCGGAATAAAGAGTGCAGTGGAAAAGCCGATAGAGTCCATCTTCTCAGGTCCTGCAGGAAGTCTGGTAGGCGCATCCTTCCTTTCAAAGAGGGATACCTGTGCAGTTATTGATGTCGGCGGAACAAGTACTGACGTGTCAGTTATAAGAGAAGGCGTACCGGAAATGAGTGAATCCGGTGCTGTTGTAGGTGGATGGAAGACAAGGGTCAAGGCCATAAGGATGGAAACCTCTGCGCTCGGAGGTGACAGTGATATCTGGATCGGTTCAGGAAAGGTAAACTTCGGACCGCGAAGGGTCATACCACTATGTAGGGCAGCAGCACAGTTCCCAAAATTCCTCGAGCAGATCGCGACCAACCCAATGCCTTCCAAAGCTTTACTGGGAAGAAACTTCCAGCCCACCAAGTTCTACATAAGGACAGACTATGAACCACTCGAGCTGACCGAACTGGAAACAGAAATCCTCAATGCCATTCCTGCCGAACCAACATCCCTCAAGGAGATACGTTCCCGTATTAACAAATACCCGGCATCAAAACATCTGGATACCCTCATGCAGAAAAGGCTGATACAACCCATTAGCTTCACACCCACGGACGCCCTGCATGTGCTTGGAGAGTATACGGAATATAATGCTGAGGCTTCACGCATCGGTGCAGAGCACCTGGCCCCCCTTTATAAGATGGAAGGAGATGAGTTCGCCGCCTATGTAAAGAGAGAATTTGCCAAGAACATGGCAGCAGACCTTGTTTCATTCTTCCTCGAAAAGATATCAAGAGAAGAGATACGCAATATATTCGATGCAGAATCACCGATCCAGTTCAAGGTACATGTACCGGTGGTGCTGATAGGTGGGCCTGTGATAGCATATCTTGAAGAGATGAAGAATCTTATCGATGCAGAGATCATCTTACCGGATTTCGCAAATGTGGGCAATGCTGCAGGCGCATTGGCTGCAAAGGGAATCAGAAGGTTTGAGATACTGATACGCCCGGTGTCCATGGCAGCACCAGACTGGGAGTTCTATGTTTATTCCGAAAAAGGAAGAGAGAACTTCTATGAGTATGAAGAAGCACTGGAACACGCACTCAAGCTTGGAAAAGATACTATCTATGAATACATGAAAGAAGCAGGCCTTGACCCGGATTCAGTGAAGATCGACATCAAGAAGGATGAAGTGATCCTTGAAGGTTCGGATACACTGATAGAAACAAAGATTGTTGTAATGGGTGTTGCTGAGCACATTGAAGAAGACGAATGAGAAGAAGATCAGTAATTAAACAACCAGAGAGATGCTTTTGCATCACCATTTATTTTTATTTGAAATTTTCATTGCCCGAAAATATTAATTTATTTGGTCGTTGGCACCTAAGACCTGATATGAAGTATCGGACCGAGAGAATTGACGGCAAATTTAAAGAAAATGATAGATTTTATAAAAGTACCCACAAAAATAAAAAAAGAAGTGCAGTAATAATTACCGCACTTAGTCCTTTCTTCCAAATATGGCATAAACCATACCAAGAACACCGATCATAAGAAGTGAGCTGAACCCAGGTAAACCGTTAGTGGTTTCTGGCTCTTCTTCCCCATATGATGGATCATCAGCAGGAGTATCATCACCTGATGGAACTGGTTTTGTGTCCTGAGTAGTTTCCATTTCCACAGCAGAT
Organism: Methanococcoides methylutens; assembly: GCF_000765475.1. NCBI lineage: Archaea > Methanobacteriati > Methanobacteriota > Methanomicrobia > Methanosarcinales > Methanosarcinaceae > Methanococcoides > Methanococcoides methylutens. The sequence goes on along the minus strand of NZ_JRHO01000005.1, from coordinate 114,825 downwards.
ATCGCAAATGGTGAGAAACCGGTTGTCTCTGCCTCGAAGTAGAAGAATTCATCATCTTCATCAGTCAAAGTGGTTTCCAGTTGTTTCCATCCGCCATCATGGTGGAACATAGCTATTGCTGCAGGAGTTATACCATTGTCATTCATCCATTTTTTGCTTACTTTGAAACCGACAACAGGGTTTTCCATGTTGTCACTATTAAAGGCAGCATTGCCCATCCAGATGTTGAGGTATTTGTAGACCTTACCCGGTGCATCTTCATCCACAAGTGCAGAAGTGCCCTTCAGGATCTCAATAAGCGCCTTGATCTGTCCGGAATTGGTTGTTGCCTTAAACTGGATAAAGGTTATAGGGTTGTCACCATTACTAAACTCGTATCTGACATTTGAACCTGATGTTACTGTCTGAAGCTGAGCTTCCTTTGAAGCGATGTTCTCAAAGGCTTCACCTGTAGCACCACCGCCTCCGCCACCGGAGGAACCACTACTGCTACCGGAAGAACCGCCATTATCCCCATCTGCCTCAATCTGATAATTGAGTTGGTCAACATGACCAGGTGTGAATATGATCGTTTTTCGAGTATATGTAGCCCCATCGCCATCATCAACGTACATGTAGAGTGTGGAACCTTCAACAACTCCGGATATAGATACTTCGTAATACCCTGTGGAGTTAGTGAACTCAGAAGCGATAATAGTAGTACCGCCGTCCTTGAACTGAACTTCAGCACCATCTACTCCGTTGCCATCTGCATCAGTTATGTAACCGGATACTTCATGAGGGTCGTCTCCCCAGACACCATCCAATACATAATTGATCTCAGTTGTTGTAAATGCTTCAAAGGTAAATGATTCACCAGTGTCCCCACCTTCCACATACATGGAAACGAGTTCACCTTCATCAATTCCTGCTATGTCTACTTTATAGTGACCGTCTGCATCAGTAATTTTAGATGCCACCGTGTCGCCACCATACACGAATTGAACATTTACACCCTGGATCCCATTGCCATCTGTATCAATTATTTGCCCATAGACACCATGAGGAGACCCCGGAAATTCACCGGCTCCAGCCGCCATGGTTACACTGGCCAAAAAAAGAAAAATGGCAATGAGAACAACGTTTGTCGTTCTCATTTTTTCACCTTAGAGCCCGAACCAGTATCCGTAAGATGATCCTACAGAGTATCCATCTTCACAGTCCACATTGATCCAGTAAGCATTACCGGTGACAACATCGCGGTCATCATCAGAAAATGCATTAAGCTCCCTAAGACCAAGCTCTCCAGCAGTCCTCTGTTCATACATTACTGAATTAAGGCTAGCAGTATCAATTGGATTCATTGGCATAAGAGTTTCAAAAGCACCATAGGTGCACTGGTCATGTGCCTTGTAATGACCCACAAGGTTCCAGCCTTCATAGACAGTGGTCAATGCAGGACTTTCGAACTCAGCAGGATAGTTGTTTACATTCGGAGCAAGGATGAAATCATCAGTTGCAACAACGATGTATCCAACTCCACCTTCGACCTCAAAGCTACCATCAATTGAGAAAACCCAGCCATCCTGTGGGTTGTATGTCCATACAGACTCTACTGCATCGATATCCAGACCAACATCTGCAAGGGTTACAGTACCCTCATCAGCTATTGGGAAGGAGATAAAGTTGTAACCTGCTACAATCTCTTTCCTGAAAGTGTTGACTACTACACCGGAGTCACCATAGAGCACTGCAGCATTTCCTTCAGCATCCATCATGTTATTGATAGCGGTAATCTCAGGAGAGTCACCAGTCTGGAGCTGTCCATCGTAATCGAATGCCCATAAGGTTCCTTCATATGACGACATATGGATAATATACCCATCATAATACAGAGATTCGTATCCTTCTTTAAAGGAGACGTTTCCTTCAATTCCAGTTACATCTTCACTGAAGTTAACATCGATTTCGTATCCCTCGCATCCATAAGAGTCATCTGAATCGACATAAGCATACATCAATACTGGTGCTGCACCATCGGACTCTACAATACCTTCCTCATCGCAGAAAGCTCCGTTAAGCACATCGCCATCCAGATCTGCAACCTCTGGGTTAGGGATTGTAAGGTTTGGAAGTGCAGCTGTGTTGTCTGCAGCGATCTCATCGAAGTATACGAAGAGGTTTGAATCGTCTGCTGCCTCGCCGGTGTCCCAGCTGAGGATTGTGTGACCTTCAACATTCCAGTTGGTGATGTTGAGAGTGCTGTCATTGATAGCATCAATGAATGTAACGTTGTAACCATCGATCAGGCCATTGTAGTTTGCATCCATAGTGAATGCTTCCATAATCATTGGACCGCCTGCGTTGATGATGTAAGTAGCTTCATCTACATTCTCAAGACCAGCATTACCGAATTCATCTGTTGCGAAAACGCCTGTAAGCTGCGCATCCATGCTGCTTGTGTGACCTTCAAGTACAGTGTATGTTGCAGTCCAGGTTCCATCCAATTCTTCGGTCCAGACAAGTTCCACACCATTGAAGGTGGAAGTGTTGATGAAATCTACATCATCTTTAGTTGAAGGTGTTACAGTGAAGTTGATCCAGTCGTTCAGACCAAGGACATCTTCTGCAGGTCCACCATCATCATTGTATGCTATAGATCCAACAGAGATAATTGCAGGAGCTGCACCGTCTTCTTCCGTAATATTGTCATTTCCTACTGCAGCAATACCGTTGCCTGCAAGATCAGAGATTGCACCCTCAAGTGCTGTTATGTTTGGAAGAACATTGGTGTCATAAGAACCGCCCTCCTCAAAGATAAGATAAAGTATGCTGTCGTTTGCTGTTTCACCAGTATCTCCACCAAGTACAGAGTAACCAGCAACAGCACAATCAACATAGCTATAGTCATTGACGGCTTCACTAAAAATGATCTTGTAAGCATCGATCTTACCATTGTTGTTAAGATCACATGTTGTTGCGTTGAGGACTACCGGTGCGTTAGCATCGATTATCTTCTGGACATCTGTGATATCTACGTTAGCAGCTGTGTTGCCTTCTGCATCAGTTACATTGATGTTGAAGAGCTGGAGAGGAGTTGTCTGATCTGCATCGTCAGCACCTACAGTGTATATTGCAGTGATAAGACCTGAAAGTTCATCCTGGTACCAGACAAGCTCAGCGCCGTTGTAAGTAGAAGAACTTGCATTTGCTTCAGCTTCAGCAAAAAGCTCAACATCCATAGAATCTACGAGCTCTATTGTGAAAGTGATTGAGTCACCAGTTCTAAGAACTCCTTCCTCGGTAGCATCAGAGTAAGCATCAGCGATAACAGGAGATACACCATCAATTCCTATTATTTCTCCCAGAGCGAGGTCGTTGCCGTGAAGGTCATCAACTTCACCTACTGTTTCCAGGTATGGGGTTGAACTGGTATCGAATGCATCAGGATCTTCTGTGAAAGTCATATAAACAACAGTTTCAAACTCTGCATAGTCAAGAGAATAAGAAGTACGACCATCATAATTGAAATCCCATTTGTCTGTTGTCACAGAGGTAAGATCAAGAGGCTCGGTGAAGATCATGTCATATCCATCGACCTTGTTGTCACCATCTCCATCCACAGTAGTTGCGGATAAAAGGACAGGTGCAGCACCATCGAACTCCTCGACATCAATGCCATCTACTGTTAACGCAGGAAGAGCACCGGTGTCATAGTCTTCAATTTCTGTTAAATTGAGGATTACAGATACAGATCCATCTGTCACATTGCCCTCAACAGTATATCCTTCAACAACACATTTGGAGTCGTTGAATTCGGTAATTCCAATATCAAAAGTGATATCATATGCATCTATATGACCATTGCCATCTGCATCCATAGTGGTAGCACTAAGCACCACAGGATCAGCAGCAACAGCTGTGCCTGCAAGCAACAGGCACACGAGCAAACCGCTCATTATTGCTAAAATATTTTTATTATTCATTAAGTTCACACATCCTTCTAACAAAGATTAGCTGTACTATTCAGACATAAATCGCAGTAATTACATTTAAAAGTTCCTATATATAAAAATAAAAAACGTATATACAAGATTTAAAAAATTAGCGACTAATATAAATAACATAGATATAAGTAGCTGAATAAATAAGAAAAGTAATTAATGATACTAATATATACAAATATACTAATGCATATATAAATGATTTAGAAGTACATATAAAACAAGTATATCACAAGAAGCATTGTGAAAGCACACATCGCACAAAAGTGATGATCTTGAACCACTAAAATACTATACTTTTAAGATAAACAAGTATAATTAGAATTATAGTAGATGAAAATAATATTAAAAAAATCGAACATGATATACAGAAGTACCATTTTGTATTACAGTATCCAGAATATGAAAAAAATAAAAGTATTCAGTCTACTTTTTAAATATACATATTAAAACTGTTGTCCCCTTTAAGATCGTGCGAGTAAACTGAGTTACCAGCCATCAAGAAAAACATCATATCCACATACACCCCAGTCTTCACCCGTACGACCCCTTAAAAGAAAGTTAGATCTGTTCTTTAACCCTTCAACACCACCATTACGAATACTTTGCTTAATTGATTCCAAAATTCCATGAGAATTCTTTTTTATTATCTTTGTTAACGTGATAACGTCATTGATATTGCTGTGTGTTCCCCCAATAATACCATTTTTCAAGAGATTGTCTTGCCACACCCACATTTTTAATTTCCCACAAATGTTGAAGTCCAAATATTGGAAAATAAAAATATTAATTACCCACCCAATGTTGAGGAGGTCAAATTGAAACAAAAAATCCATCCAAAAATAGATAATAAAGTAATATTCAAAATTACTAATAATAGATAAAGTAGACTCCAAGCCATTAAAAAGATGTGTAGTAAACGAGAGAATATGAAAATGGTGCGGGAGGTGTGATTCGAACACACGAACTCCTACGAGACTAGGCCCTCAACCTAGCGCCTTTGGCCTGGCTGGGCAACCCCCGCAAAGTGGTTGTTGTTAAGTTATCGAGTTACCATACTGAAAGATCTCAGGACCGTATTGTTCCAGTCTTTACCGGAAAGTAGTATGGTGCGGGAGGTGTGATTCGAACACACGAACTCCTACGAGACTAGGCCCTCAACCTAGCGCCTTTGGCCTGGCTGGGCAACCCCCGCAAAGTGGTTGTTGTTAAGTTATCGAGTTACTATCCTGAAAGATCTCAGGACCGTATTGTTCCGGTCTTTACCGGAAAGTAGTATGGTGCGGGAGGTGTGATTCGAACACACGAACTCCTACGAGACTAGGCCCTCAACCTAGCGCCTTTGGCCTGGCTGGGCAACCCCCGCACGCGGGATGCTTATGAAATTAAATAAAGTAAAAAGGAAATTGGCATTTCCAATTTACAGTGTATCTAAGATGCCCTGCATCTCAGAGGCTTTTCCCTTAATCGTATTCACTGCATTTAAGATTAACTGTTGAGCAGTGTAGGAACCATCGGATTCCATCGTGAAAATGAAAGATCTTTCATCCACACCAACGGTAATAGCATCTATATCACATGAATCCTGACATAATCTGCATAATGAGCACTTGAGAAGATCATCTTTGGAGATCTCAGCAGTCTCTTCACCTAGCTGAATTATGTTTCTTGGGCATGCGTTGACGCATATGCCGCACCTGTCACATCCCTCAAAGGTTATAACTGGCATGTTCTTATAGCCGCAAGCAACGCCTGCCTGCCATTTTGCATGCTCGTTTCCATAACCCATGTGAGCAATTGCCTCAAGCACAACCTTCTGGCCGGTCCTGAGATCAATTATAGGGATATTCTTGTCTGCTGGTTGTACGTTAGGGTCAGATGAAACAATGTCACCGGAATGAACGATGACCTGCCCCTCTTCACCTGCTTCGGCGCTGAGAGTCAGAGAGACAGTACATGCAGGACAGCCATTACCTTCACAGGTACACTTATCCTGCGGCACAAAGTCCTCAAGACTGGATGTGAGGGGGATCAAACCCAACCTCAATGCCAGCTGCTCGTCATACAGAACAGAAGTATTATTATAGATATTCACGTCATCGATCGCTAGCGTCGGTACATCGGCAAGCATTGCCCTACGGACACCATTTGCAAAAGCTGCAGTAGTGTCTGATAAAATGAACTTTGCTGACCTATCGGATAACTCAAGTATATCTATTTCCATTGGAAAACCTCTGTTCTTTGTGATTATACACGCCTTCCGCCTTTTGGACGAGTTCCATCATGGGGTACTGGTGTAACGTCTTCGATCCTTCCGATCCTGACGCCTGCTCTTGCAAATGCCCTGATCGCGGCCTGTGCGCCCGGACCCGGACTTCTCTGCTTGTTTCCTCCAGGTGCCCTTACTTTGATGTGAACACCCTCGATACCCTTGTCTTTAAGAATATCTGCAAGCTGGCTTGCCATCTGCATAGCAGTGTATGGGGAGCTTTCATCCCTTGCTGCCTTTACAACCATTCCACCAGAGGATTTTGCGATGGTTTCTGCACCGGTGAGATCTGTCACGGTGATGATCGTGTTGTTAAATGAACATTTGATGTTTGCAACACCCCAGATTCCGTTTGCCATATTTTACTCCTCCTTATTCCTCAACGAGTGATGATGCGATCTGTGCAGGTCTTTCAGGGTGAGCTTCCTTGGAAATAGGTGACTTACCATAGTAGTCGATTGTCATTTCCTGCTCCTTTGTGACCATCATACCAGGCACAGTTACCCTCTTCCCATCTATAGAGATGTGACCGTGGGTGATGAACTGCCTTGCCTGACGTGCAGTGCGGGCAAGTCCAAGCCTGTGGACCTGTGTCTGAAGTCTGCGCTCCAGAATAGCCTCGGTCTGAAGACCAAGAATATCATCAATGCTGGAATCAGATTTCAGAATTGAGTATCTGATGAGTTTTGCAAGGATCTGATCTGCTTCGGTCTTTGCATGACCGGTAAGATCAGCTTCTGCAGATTCAGCAAGAAGACGCCTTGCGTCTGCCCTGAACCTTCTCAGTACACTGTGTGATTTCCAAAGTTCCCTCTTGTTACGGAGACCATACTTTTTGACGAGCTCAACCTCGCTTGCCATCCTAGCAGCCTGCCAGGGGTGCTTTGGTGTATCATAAGATTTTGTGCTTTTACCAGGATATACCATATTGCATCACCTTTATTTCTTCTTCCTTACACCAATGGTGCTACCACGTCTTCCAGTGGACTTGGTTCTCTGTCCTCTGACCTTAAGACCTCTCTCATGTCTGAGACCACGGTATGCGCGTGCCTTCTTAAGGTTGTTAAGGTCTTCCTTCAGGGTCATAATGATATCCTGACCAAGAAGATGCTTGTTGTCCCCGGTTGTTGGGTCTCGCTGCCTGTTGAGCATCCATACAGGAAGGTGCTGCTCGAACTGCGCAATTGCAGTATCAAGTTTTTCAACGTCCTCATCAGGAAGGTAACCGATCACTGCATTTGGATCGACACCAGTACTATCTACAATAACACGAGAGGCTCTTAACCCGATACCACGGATACCGGTCAATGCGTACTTAACCCGCTGGCTTCCCTGCAGGTCAGTATTCATTATACGAACCAGATGTCTAATTTCTTCGTCTGCCATATAATATCCTCCTTAAGGGTGTAAATAACACCCCGTAGCCTCGGAACACATTCGTTCCGACACAGCCATGTGGCTTTTTAAATTTTTATTAATTCAAAAGCGACTCCGCTGAATATACAATTTCTGGTATATAACATTATTTATTGCAATTCTTTGGCATGTTCAATAAGTGCATTCCATACCAAATAATACCAGAATATGACTAACAAATAACAATATCATATATAGCCATGTCGAATCCCAGCATAAAATCCAATTAAAATTCCAATATCGAAACCCATATAACCAGAATTTCAAGTCCCAAATTCAAGATATTTTCCAAATGAAATATGTTCAGTAACGGCAAGGAGAGCACCTGCAATAATGAACATACACCCAACTACCGTTTCGGCAAAGATCGCATTATGAAGAATAGTATAATCAAAAAAGATACCACTAACCGGTTCCAACATTGCAAGTATGCTGGCAGCCTGGGTCCGAACCCTTGAAAGGCCATTGAAATACAGAACACCACTGATACTTGTATTCACCAACCCGAAAAGCAGGAGCATCAGGAAGTTCTCCCTAAGTATCGGAATAGACACCGTGGGGGCAAATGGAATAAGCACAACGACACAGAAGGCAGTTGCCCAGAAAAACTGTGAAAAGCCGGAATACTCATCCCTGACATAACGGGCGGTCATGATAATGCAACTAAAAGAGATTCCCGACAGAATACCAGCCAAAATCCCGATAAAATGAATATCCCCGATACCAGAGCGAATAAACGTTGCAGGATCCACAATAAGGAATATCCCGATCATGGACAGGACCAGTCCGACAAGACCAGACCGTGTCAGCTTCTCCTTGAGTACGATTGGAGACAATAAGGTCACATACATAGGTGCAGTATATAGTAAGAGTATTGCTATTGAAAGCCCTGAATAAATGATACACGTAAAATAGAAAGATATGGTCATAAGCTTGAAAACGCCAAGAAGCATAAGATGACGCCTTTTCCCACCCAACCTCAGGATCCCTGTCTTTCCGGTAAAGTAGAGATAGCACAGCATGAATACTATACCTATCAAAAGTTTGTAAAATATGATCGGCAGAGTACCCATATCATGTATGAAAGCAAGAAATACGCCCACCATCCCATATATTATACACCCGGAAGTGATCTCCAGATAGCCCCTTATCGGTGCTGAACCCATAATCGTTCATATAGAATACACACTATATAGAACATCTCCAGTATCGCTATTATCACCAGTATGGATAAATACAACATCTGACAATTTATTGAATATAGGTGAATGATATGGATATAGGATTACTATTCCCGGGATTTGGTATCTCACATTTGTTTGCAGCTTTATTTTTCTACATATACTTCGCCTATTCATTACAGGTTATTGCTACAAAGACACAGACAGCAAATGTATGGATGGCATGGATACCGATACTGAACCTTCTACTGATGGTACGAATATGCAGACTATCAGGTATAGCATTGATACCATTTTTCATACCTTTTATAAACATCATTTATGCTGCCTACATCTGGGGAGAAATAGCATATGCAGTCAACAAGTCACGATGGTTGGGACTTGTCATATTAGTACCAATTCTTAACTTGGGGTTACCCGGATATCTTGCCTTTTTCGAGTATTGAAGTGGAGGAAATCCTGCCCCATGAAAAGGAACATAAAGGCTGTCCTTTTTGATATGGACAACACCCTATTTGATTTTCTTGAAGCTAAACTTACTGCATGCAAAAAAATGGTAAAGCACCTCGGTGCAGGAGATCCGGAAGCCATGCTCAGATATTTCCTGCGAGGCACTCCCGGTTTTGAAGATCTTGAGAACATTAAGGACTACCTTCAGGACAATGGGCTTTACTCCGAAGATAATTATGTGACCTGTTGCAGGATCTACGAAACCATAAAGCTGGAAGCTATTGTGCTCTATCCCGGAGTGAAGCATACACTTAAAGTCCTGAAAGAAGAACGAATTTCTCTGGCACTTGTCACTGATGCCCACTCCCACAATGCCACTAAAAGACTGGAAAGAATGCAAATAATAGAATATTTTGATTTCATTGTGACCAACGATATGACAGGCGCTAAAAAACCCGACCATAAAGTCTTCCATTTTGCACTTGACCTTCTGGAAGTCAAACCATCACAGGCAATCTTTGTAGGAGATAGCCCTCATCGTGATATAGAACCTGCAAGACAACTAGGAATGATAACTGCTTACGCTGCTTATGGCGATCGTCTGCACCATTCAAATGAAGTTCAAGCAGACATAATATTGTCAGGAATTACGGATGTTCTGGACTTTGTCCACATAAATTAAAAGAGCAAGGAGAATATTCCCGAATTCTCCTTTTAATTAGCCATCAAATTGCTTTGATCTTACCAAACTGTGCCTCATAAACTTCCACTGCATTGGGTGCACCTTGTAACAGCTTTCTGATCCTGTTGTAGACACTTGGAACTTTCTCTGCATCAAGGCTGTCAAGCATCTCTGCAAGTATTGAGACCAAAGGCACATGATATTCATCTTCCATCAGGTCGATGTTAGCAAATACATTGAGAAGATTTGTAGTGCTATACTCATTAACTGCTGCAAGTTTAAGCAGAATGGATCGAAGAAGTTCACGCCCACCTTCCGTCTGCAGGGATATCTTCCGGTTCCTTCCAAAACCACCATATAGAGCGCGCTGATCATTGGCCTGCTCAATGCGGAAGGACTCTGAAGCCTCAATGTTCTTCACAAGAGAAACAGCATCGGAACTACTATTTCCTGCAACTATTGAAAGGAAAGCTTCCCATGCAACAAGGTTCTTCCTGGATTCTTCCATGAAATTCTCCAAAAATACCATCTTGTCCTCAGCAGAGCTGTTAATGTAGCAGTCAAATGCTACAAGCCGGTCACTTGCACATGATGCTTCAACAAACTGCTTATTGCATAACTGATGCACAAATGGAGTGTCAAGGGTAGCAAGGATTCGCAACACAGTGTTCTTCACCTGACGTGCTTTAATAACACGAGCATACTCTTCAAGCGTATCATCCTGCGGTATCGACACCTTCAGGTACTTGTGGTAAAGATTCAGGAGGGATACTGTGTTATTTCTTGCAATGCCTTCAAGGATACGTTTTTTCACATCATAGAGCATCTGATAACGATGTGCTAATCTTTCATCTTCAACTGATTCAAAGATGGCAAGGAACTGACCACCCACCTCTTCCATCAAGACATCATCACCAATGAGGTCATTGAACAGTTCGATGAACATTTCAGATACTTTTGCCTGAGGATCAGCAAGCAATCTCATTTTCTCCCTGTCCACAAGTGTATAGTAGGCAATGAAACGGTTGATCATATCGCTGTCCTTCCTTACCTGCAGAAGAAGTTCTTCATCAGAAACCTCACGAATGACCTTCCCATAGAAGGAATAGCCACGATTTACAGATACAAATGCAGGCGCTTCAACGTTCTCTATGGCAATATTAGCATCCTCGGAAGAGATCCATTCATTAATTTCCACAATATCATTTCCATCTCCATCCACCAAAGCTGCGACAAAGGGGAACTCCCAATGCTTTCCACCCTCCGGAATTTCCTGATGGATATCCAGTGTAAAGAACATGCTTTCCGCATCATAAGAAGTATCAATTTGAACCATTGGGAATTTTGTCTGTGCTAGCCATGTTTCCGACATTTCGGAAAAATCCATTCCGGAAACTTCTTCCATGGTCTTTAACCAATCAGAACCTTTTGCATTAGAATGGCTGAACTTGGTATGATAGATATCAAGAGCACGGGCAAAATTTTCCTTGCCCATAAGGGTTTCAAGCATTCTCACGAATTCAGGAGCTTTTACATACGTTACCGCTGTGATCAGGTCATTGGGATCATTGAAGCCTTCAGGAACAATGGACATGGAAGCAGCACCACTGTCAAGCGCAAAGGTACCTACCCCGGGCGCCAGAAGATCAAGAACGTTGGACAAACGACTGTAGTTCTCTCCGAAGACAAATGCATGGAACTGATGCTCGATGTGAACGGTCACTGCTTCGTTGAGCCATATCTCGAACGGACTCCAGCCTGTGACCTCCGAACCATTTATATTATGATAATATTCATGGACCTTGACACGCACCATATACTCAAATGAGGGATCAGTGGTTTCCGGATATGGCATGATACGGTTGGTCGTGATCGTGGTGTTGCCAACATTCTCCATACCGCCAAAATCAGAGTTTTGCATACCGATCTCACGATAGACAGTACCTGTATATTTGTACCCCATCGTAAGAGAGCTGTCGAGCTTTTTGAGCTCATCCCGTAAGAATACCAGATCATCGGACTTCCCTTCAGCCTTGAGAGCATCGCGGACCCGGATCAGATCATATATCTCCTTCCTTTTATCAATGTCAGTGTACTGCTCAGGACCTGTGAAAAGGTAAGTCCACATCACTGAATCATAGAGTACATCCAGTGCCTTTTCTGCTGGATAAACATCAGATTCCGGCGGCACCAGCAACTCAAGATCGAAAGTATGCCCATCAGGATACTCGAACTCCCTTGTAAATGTCCGGTAAGTTCCAACCCCGAGGAAGAAAAGGTAAGTTGCCATTGGTGTAACGGAATTGTCATAGACGATCCTGGCCCTGCCATTACCAACGGAATTTTTTTCCTCCACAACATCACCGTTGGTTATGAGATTGGTATAACGCTCGTCTGCGATGATGGTAGTAGTATAAGTACATTTAGCGGTCATGTCATCGATGCATGGAACGATACGCTGGAATCCCCACTGCTGGCATTGTGTTATCTGTTGTGGCGGTGCCCCTGCAGGAGTCTCGTCATAATAAAGACCTTCAAGGATGTTCCAGGTCGGTTTGCATATTGTTTCCGTATGGATCACAATTTCTGTGTCTGCCGGAACCTGGCAGCCGAATTCAATTGAGAGAATGTATTCATCTGCCTTGTAATCGTAAGAAACATCATATTCTTTGCAGCTAATTTTTTTGATATCGAGATCACGGCAGTTAAGATCAAGTGATGTTATCGGCTTTCCAAGGGTTCTGACCTTGAGATCCGAACTCACATAAGTGTGATCATCATAAACATCGAACAAAAGGTCCATATGAATGACCTTTACTGTCAGTTCTCCAAAATCCTCTGGATAATATTTGTAGATACGCTCCATTCTTTCACACCTAGTTTTCTAAAGTACTGTTAGCTTATACACTTTTCTAAAGAAGAAAAAAAGGAGAAAGAGAAAGAGAGTATGAAAATGGAGAGGAAGGTAAGGTGGAGATGGATGATAGAAAGAAGAAAAGCCGAAGGAAATTCGCCATTGATTTATAAGATAGTGAAGGAACATTATGTCAACAGCTACAGTTCTTAAAATGATAATATCAGAAATATCCAGAAGGTGATCAAATGACAGACCAGAAGAAAATACTCATGATAGTTGCACAGGAAAACTTCAGGGACGAGGAATTCTTTGAACCAAAGGAAGTGTTTGAGAAAAATGGTGCTAAGGTCACCGTTGCCAGCAACACAACGAAAAAAGCAAAAGGAATTCTCGGAGGAGAGGTGAAACCTGACCTCAGCATCTCTGATGTGAACATAGACGAATATGATGCCATATCCATCACAGGTGGCGGAGGTTCCAGACAATACCTGTGGGACAACAAGGAACTGCAGGATATTGTAAGAAAAGCAAAGGATCAGGGCAAGGTCGTTGCTGCAATATGCATATCCCCTGTCGTACTCGCAAATGCCGGTGTTCTTGAAGGAAAGAAAAGTACGGTTTTCAAGAACGATGAGACAGTTAGGATACTTAAGGAAAGGGGAGCTAAGCACAAGGATAAAGGAGTGATCTCAGATGGAAAGATTGTCACAGGAAGAGATCCTAAAAGTGCTAAGGAATACGGAAAAGCAGTCCTTAAAGCCATCAATTAAAAAAGATAGATAAGAGGGACACAAATCAGTCCCTCTTCAGTAAGAAGGCAACTGTAGCAAATACCATTAATACAACTATTCCACCTGGTGCGGGCACCTGGTCTGCAGGTTCATCAACTCCCGAACTTCCCTCAATGACCGAGTTGAAGAAATTTTCGGACATATCAAGATCGGAATGGGCACGAACTAGGTTATGGATACCAACGCTGCCGTCGTTTTCAACTTCTGTAAGATAGAAAAGCCCGTCATTATAGTTGGCAAGCTGGATTTCATAGGAATCCGTTCCATTGACACTTTCAAGAGCAATGTTTGCTTCTTCTTTTAATGAATTGAGATCAGAGAGTTTCTGTGAAATTGGAGCTTGCTTTTCCTCAATCAGTGATGTCAACGAGTCCTGATGGCACATATAACAGCCATTGGATGCATCTGGGTCTGAAAGCGCCACTGCATCGAAATCAAAGTCATGACCTGTAGTAACTTCACCGTCCAAAGGTATCATTGACATATGGCAATCAACACAACCTATTGCTGTGGGGTGAGTTCCATCAACATATCCCGACGTACTGACCATTTCCCACTGCGCATGCCTGACGACCGGTGTGTTACCATCTGCAACCAAGCCCTCTGTATTATGGCAGTTGCCACAGAGAAGTGTGCTATTTTCCAACCAGAGGCCACCTTCATGAGGATCATGACAGGCAACACATGATATTGTCCATTCCGTTACATTCAGGTCATGAGCAGCTTCCTCGTTCAGCATATATACCTCTGCCTCTTCAAGGTTCAATATTGCACCATCAGTGCTCTTGCACACTACACAGGAGACATCCGAGTGCAGTACGTAAGGTTCTGCGATCTCCGTCGGCTCGGAATGGCTTGCCATTGCCTCCATATCGAATCCCACCTCGCCAAACTCATTCCACTCATCAAAGATGGCAGCATGGCAATCCCCACAAACCTCTGAAGACAGATCTGCAGTTGGAACTGAATCAGAAGGGTTCGAAATGTGACCTTCAAAACCACTTTCAGCAGGAGAATGGCAGATTCCACAATCTGCAATATTGTGGGCAGAAGAGCTCCACAGATTATAAGAATCCTGATGACAGTCCGCACAGTCATCAAAGCCTACCGCTATACACACAGTTGTAAATAAAATTAAAACTGTTGAAACTATTACTATAGTTTTTGTTATTTCCCCCAACATACCTATCACATAGAATAATGTGAGTTTTCGAGATATATATATTTCCAAAGAAGATTTAGATAATTGAAGAAAAATAGGAATCAAAAGCTTAATATTAATTTCAGAAAAATATTAAAGCGCCGAGGGGGAGATTCGAACTCCCGAGGGGACAGGCCCCACAAGCTTTCCAGGCTTGCGCCCTACCACTAGACTACCTCGGCAAAAAAGCCATATTCGTGCTGACTGGCATTTATTTTGTCGTCCAGCAACTTGGATAAATAGCGGCATCCATTATTACTCTTTCGGTGATACAGGCTATTCCGTGATCATTGTTCAGTAGTTCGTCGGAATCCATAGATGCCTTGCATAGTGCTACAGCTTCTCCTTTTAAGGTGAATAACGCGATCTTGTCGTCCTTTTTTATGCTCTTGCTAAAAGAAACGATACCTGAAACTGCAAGGTATGCACCCCTGCATATCGCATCTACGGCAGTATCGCGTATAACAATGCGGGGCAGATGAGACAAACCAGCCTCCATTGGGAGTATAAGCTTTCGAAGCTCAGTCTCGTCGTTGTCCTCCTGCCAGAAAACACAGGCATCCTTGAGATCATAGAGGGTCACCAGAGTGTCCTCCCTGAATGGACCTGTGCCTGTCCTGCGTAGTTGCTTCATGTGAGCACCACAGCCCAGTATGAGACCAATGTCATGGCAAAGCTTGCGCAGATATGTCCCCGCCTCACAGCCTACCCTCATGAGCACTTCCCTGCCGTCGATCTCTAGAACATCAAGATAATAGATATTCCTGATTCGCAACTGCCTCTTGACAGCAGAGATAATAGGAGGGGTCTGGTAAATGGGACCGTTGAAGTCCTTACAGACACGCCTGATCTTAACTTCAGGAACGTCATTGTGAAGGTGCATGAGGCAAATGTATTCCTTGCCCGAAAGGCGCAGTGCTGAGACTGCTTTAGTAGCTTTCCCAAGCATCACTGGAAGTACACCTGTAACACCGGGATCAAGTGAACCGGAATGACCGGCCTTGCTTACACCCACCATATCCCTGATCCATGCCGTCACCTCATGACTGGTAGGACCTACAGGTTTGTCGATGTTCACAACACCCAGATTAATGTAATCAAGAATAGGACGATCTTCCGGCTTGCAACCATATGCGGCATTCGTGGTGGCATGTGCCTTTACGACCATCATATCCACGTCTTTAGAAATTCTTGATGAAACCATAGCAGTACCTGTAAATTATTTATTTAAATCCGCCATAGCCATCGATGGCCCGGATAAGAATGTCTGTGATCGCAAATTGGTCCCAGCGACTGGAATCAATAACTACATCATAGATAGAAAGATCGTTGATATCAATTGAATGGATCTCTTTGTAACGTAATGCTTCTGAAGCTTCACGCCCCATAGTCTCCTTCAGACGTACATCAAAGGATGAGCCTTCTCTTTCGACTATTCTCCTGACACGCACTTCCATGGGAGCTTTGATCCACAACTTCAGAGCATTTGCAGCCATATGTCCTGCAAGCCGCCCTTCAAGAATAAGATCATCGGAACGATTGGCGATCTCGCGCTGTCTTTTGTCGATCTCAATGTCTATTGAAGGATCAGACTCTGCAAGACTGCCAAACTCTGCAAGTGTCATTCCGCGTTCTTTTGCAAGACCTCTGAAAACATCACCTGCGGAGATCATCTCCACGCCATAATGTTCTGCCAGTAGCTTACCCACGGTTGTGGTCCCACTGCCCGGCAGTCCACTAATAGTTAAAAGCATACTTAGACGCCACCAATATCCAGTGCTTTACGCACTACCTGACTGATAGCCAGTGATGTGATGAAATACCAGAATATCCAGTACTGGATCGGACCCAGAACAGTGGTCACAAGCTCCTGCTCTCCCCAAAATGGGAATACGAGTGAAGCACCCGGATGCAGGCTAATGTAATGGTATGCCCACATGAAAAGAGGCAAAGATATAATACTGATATATGCCATCGGTTTGAACTGCTGCTTTGACATTTCCATCTGGTCAGACATCATATCAGCACGCTGTTCTTCTAATTTCTTGACCATATAGGTATTCTGTGAGAGCTGTGCCTCACGGAATTCCTTCTGGAAGGACTTCATGCGCTCCTGTGTGTTGCGCATAAGTTGCCAGTTAATGGTATATTTCTGAATAAGTGATGCATACAAAGCAGTGATTGCTGCCATGATGAACAACATTATATGGAAGTTGCCATCACCGACCATAGCACTTATAGGGTCCATCAGGATGCCAACGATAGCTCCGATACCCTCCCTGCCCTCCTCACCGAGAACAAGAATCCCTATCATTAAAGAGATACCGACCGCCAGTACAAACCTTTCTGCTGTTTTCTTGAAATTTGAATCTGCCATGCATCATCACCTTCTATTAGTTTACTTGTACTGGTCAAGTACTTCGCAGATATCTGAAAATACCCTGCCGATCTCACCAGCCCCATCAATATTAACAAGGATACCTTTACCCTTGTAATAATCGATAAGAGGCTGAGTCTTCTCTTTATAGGAATCGAGTCTTTGCCTGATGACATCCTCTTTATCATCATCGCGCTGGTAGAGCTGTGCACCACATGCATTACAGACACCCTCTTCTTTTGGAGGATTGAACTTGATGTGATAGCTCTCACCACAATTACACATGTACCTTCCACAAAGACGGGTTACAAGTTCCTCATCGGCAACATCAATATTGAGGACGACTTCAAGAGGCATCCCAATATCATCAAGGATACCTGACAGAGCGTCTGCCTGAGGAGTTGTCCTTGGATACCCATCAAGAAGATATCCGGTCTTGCAGTCAGACTCTGTGAGGCGGTTCTTGATAATACCAATCAATACTTCATCAGGCACAAGTTCACCTTTATCCATGTATCCCTTGGCTTCACGCCCAAGTTCGGTACCATCACGCACGTTAGCCCTCAAGATATCACCGGTAGATATGTGAGGGATCTGATAATGCTTAGCCAGTTCCTTGGCCTGGGTGCCTTTTCCTGCACCCGGTGGACCAAATAACACAACGTTCATTTAAATATCTCCATTTTTTTCGTTTACTCTTGTCCGAAGAAAGATCTGACCATTGGATGCATTTCCATCATCTGTTCAGATGCAATATCCTCATACAAACGATATACAATACTTACTGTAAGCAGTAACCCTGTACCTCCGGCACCACCAATAGTACCCAGCAAACTTGCCACAAGTGTGAGTACGCCAATGAAGGCACCACCAATAACGGTTACCTTCGGGATGTACCTAACCATGACCTTCTCGATACTTCCAACATTACGCCTGAAACCAGGGATCTGCATTCCTGAATTGAACACTTTCTGTGCAGTAGGTTTGGCACCCATGCCAGTAGTTTCGATCCAGAACAGAGCGAATATAATACCACCAACGATAAGGAATGTTGCATCAACGAGAACATGTAATCCTACCTGCCACATTGAAGGCACCGGAACACCATATCCCGTAAATGTTTCCCTTACAAGTGAAGGTATCCAGTCATAAGGACTGTTTATAGGTGCCAGATAGTACATCACCCCATTGATAGGAGTGGAACCATAGTATTCACCAAACAGAGTAATACCACGTCCTGAAAGTAGCAGACCTATCATCTGTATGTTCGCCTGAAGAGCCCTTACAAGGATCATTGGAAGAACGGATGCATAGATAAGCTTTACAGGGAACCTACCCCTTGCACCTCTTACAGCGCTGTGTGCTAATGGAATCTCAATGCGGGTACTTTCTACATATACTACCAGCAGGAAGATCGCAACAGTACTCACAAGTGCCAGGATTCCACCTCTGATAAGCAGGAACATAGCCCCATCGCCTGTGAAAATGTAATCTAGCCCTACATTCTGAGCGATATATATCCACTTTGGAAGAATTCCGATAGGAAGACCTCCGGTGTCGAGTCCCCAGTTGAATAATCCAGTTACGATCTGCTGTGAAACACCAGCAACGATGAACAGTCCCACACCGGAACCAATTCCCCATTTTGACACGATCTCATCCATGAAAAGGATAAGCATCCCACCTATACAGATCTGGATGAATATAATGGAGGTAACAACTCCAAGACCAACTCCAAGAGCAGATGCTACTCCGGCATCCGGCTGTATATAGCCTCCTACGATCTGTGGAAGAGCTTCAAGAACGATCATTACAAAGACCATAAATTTCTGAGCACCCTGGAAGAACGCCTGGTCTGCAGGATCGGACATATTGAGCTTGATAACGTCAGCTCCCACAAGAAGCTGAAGGACAATCGATGCGGTAACAATAGGACCTATACCAAGAAGCATTAGTGATCCTGATGCTCCAGCAAAGAACGCTCTATATTGTTCGAACAGGTCAATAGAATCCTTGGAAAGACCAAAAAGGGGTACATTTGCGAGTGCAAAGTAAAGTACCAATATTCCAAGAGTCCACATTAGCTTGTTCTTAAAATGCACATGCCCCTCCGGACTTGCAACGGCGGGCAATCTGTTAAAAAACGGTTCCAAACTCTCCCTGAGACTCATTAACTACACCTTTATACGGGATTGAAAGTCCATTGGACTTTGCTATAATATAAATTAATCTGCACTAAATAAAAACGCAACAAATATAAAAGTAATGTCTGTAAAGACATTACTCTTCAATTTCTACGCAGGATCCACCTGCATTCTCGATCTTGTTCCGAGCAACTCCTGAGAAGCTGCTTGCTGTAACAACCATATTCTTTGTTACTTTTCCGGTACCAAGAACCTTTTCAATCTCAAGATCTGCAAGATTGATAGCATATGCACCTTCTTCGAGTTGTGCAAAGCCATCTTCTACAAGCTGATCTGCAAGTTCGTCAAGTTCGCCGACGTTAACCACTGAAACATCACGAATCATCTTTAATGGACGAGAGAATCCACGGTTGCTTCCACGTATGTATCCGAGTTGTAAAGCCCTTGTGAAATGATGTTTGTTCTCACCGGACCTACCACGTCCACCACGGTTACCTGCACCACGGCGATTCTTGGTAGTACCGCCACCGCAGGTGCGTGAACCCCTGAACTTCTTTGTATTGGTTTTGTTGCTCATAGTAACATCACCTCATCTTGTTCAAAAGTGTCTTTATGTCTTCGCCATGGTTTCCAAGGACACCGCCCTGCTGAGCGGTCCTCTTAATACCAGCGTGACCTTTCCTTGGTGGGTGAAGCCTGAAAACCGGCTTCAGACCAGGAACGTCATTGATCTTTGCATTACCGCTGACAAGAGCTTCTGCGAATGCTTTAATGGAGTCGAAATCAGTATTCTCCTTCACATAAGCATCTGTCACACGTTCATCGCCCTCGAGCCTGCCGCGCTTGGCAATTACATCTGCCAGAGTATCAGCATCAATAGTACCGTATGCAATGTAATCCTTTGCTTTCTGGATCATACCCCTGTTGTTAGGGTTGTCAGCAAGGAATACACAATGGTTGACCTTGTGAAGGCGAAGCATACCGAGAGTATCCTCGATCTCACCGCGAACATTTACCTGGCCCCTCATTCTGACTACTGCGAACATATTCAGTCCTCCGTCTCATCAAATACAATTGGTCTTCTTACAGTGCCTGTGTTCATCAGAGCATTGTATGTTGCCTTTGCGAAGTTGAGAGTGGTCCTTGTCTGACCTTCTGTACGGGTCCATACGTCCTTGACACCTGCTTTTTCAAGCACTTTCTTTGCAGTGCCTCCAGCAGCAAGTCCAAGTCCACGTGGTGCAGGCTTCAATACTACAGTGACACTACCTGCCTTTCCATTGACCTCGGAAGGAACGGTATGTGGAAGTCCACAACCGCATTCCCATGAACCGCATCCACGTTTGATACGTGTGATGTTGATCTTTGCATTGTCAATAGCCTTTCTGATAGCAGGTCCTACCTGTACATCCTTTGCCTGACCAAGTCCAACAAAACCATCGCCGTTTCCAACAATAACGGTTGCCCTGAACTTGACACGTCTTCCGGAGTCGGTCATCCTCTGAACCATGTTGATATCGAGAACTTCGTCCTCCAGATCAGGTAATAATATATCAACGATTTTTGATTCCCTTATAGGGAGACCGGAATCCATGGCTTCATCCATGGAAGTAACCTGTCCTTCTGAAACAAGCGTACCAAGCCTTGTCTTGGGTACCCATTCCTCATTATATTCATATGCCATATAACCACACCTTAACTGAACTCTGCAAGGATCTTTTCCTTAACTGCTTCGAACACTTCCGGCAGATTGGATCCTTCCATATATTCTGCAACGTGTTCTCCTCTTATACGCTCATCAGATGGGAATACTGAAGAATTGTGAGGCACATCCAGTCCTGCGTCAACAACACCTTTGAGTGCTGCATACACGCGACATCCTGGTGATGATGCCTGAATTCCGATATCCAGTACACCGCTCTCATAGCCTTCCTTAAGTGCCCTGTATCCGAACAAGAGACCTGTAAGGTATGCTGCGGTTGTGTTACCGGTTGATCCCTCGTATCCATATTTCTCAAGCTCAGTAGAGATAGCTGACGTTAATGTCATATCTCCCTTTGCATCTGGTGCCACAAGTTGCAACTGCATGTGTCTTGCACTCTTACGCACAACCACACGATCCTCTTTTGAGAGAAGTAACCTGAGTCTCTGGTGATAATCTGTACGCCCTTCCCTTCGTCGCCTGAATGGGACTTTATAACGGGCTCCTGTAGCCATATTAGATCCTCCACATCAACTTAACATATAAATTTGTCTTCATTGTTTATTCCTCAGGCTCATTCTGTCTTCTTAATATTAAGATGCGCTTCCATATGAGCTAAGTTCCTATACTCGCCACCCTTTGCTTTACGGTAGACCTTGCAGTATGTGGACTTATCGAGTGTACCATCTGCACGAAGCTCTTTAAGCCTCCTCCTGATAGCACGGATCTTTTTCATCCACTGCTCTTTCCTCGGGTTACGTGCACCCTTTCTACCTTTACGGGAACCATGACCCTTGCGGTGGCCGTATTTACGTTTTGCATCCCTTTCTCTTGCGCGTCCGCGGCTAACTCCCTTTACAAGCTCTGCTTTTATGCTTCCGCCTGCAATAAGACCACGGATATCTTCCCTTGTAATAGCAACTGCTATTTCAGCAGAAGCTTCAGGATCTAACCAGACCTTGTGGACTCCGCAACCCAGGACCTTTGCTGCAAGTTTTTTCTGGTTTGTAAGATCGGTCATCTTACTCACTCCTGGTAGGGTTCAATATCTTAATACCCATTTCAGTTGCTTTTGCTTCGATGATTGCTTTCTTCCTTGCACCAACGGTCCTTCCGACCCTTATAGCCTCAAAGGAAGCATCAACGTCATCAACATCTTTAATGGTGTTCACAAGGACTTCTGCATACCCAGATGGGTGAAGACCTTTTACTGCTACAGGACTACCATATCCTGCCTGTGCAAGAGCACCTTTTGCGGCGATATGCCTGCGCTGCTTGCCCTGAAGACCTCTTGGTCTTCTCCAGTTGGAATCCAGACGCTTGTACTTGTGTGAATCAGTCCTCTTGAATGCAGGTTTCTTAGCCTTCTGGACTTTCCTGACTTTAAAAAGTCTCTTGGACTCATCATCAAGTGCAAGTTTGGTGGTCACTGCTTCTTTCATGTTAGTTTCATTAACTGTATCTTCCATTCAGATCACCTACACTTCTCTCTCATACCCTCTTCTCAACGATGTATATACCATCCTGGAACACACGTGGATCAAAGCGCTTGATCTTTGTCTTCTGCTCGATATTAGCAGCGGTCTGACCGACATCTTCCTTGTTGATACCGGAGACAATGACTTCATCACCACTTGTTTTTACAGTTGTCTCACCAAGGATCTTGGAAACCCTTGGCTTCTTCTCACCAAGGAAGTTACTGATGACAAACTGCTTTCCTTCGACCTTAAGCTGCATTGGAAAGTGAGAGTAGACCACTTTCATGTGATACTCAAATCCATCCACAGCTCCCTTCATCATATTATTGATGTGGGAAGAAAGCGTTCCGACCATTGCTTTCTGTTTTTTCCTCGATGATGGAGAGTCAACGACCACTTCTGAACCGTTCACTTCAATGTTTACACCTGGATACCACACGAATCTTGTGTTGGTACCTTTGGGCCCTGAAGCGGACAGAACGTTATTTTCTAACGTTACTGTCACACCTTCAGGAATCGAGATTATTTTTTTGATTTCTTTTGCCATATCATCTCACCCTTAAATTAGTACACAAATGATAATAACTGGCCACCAACGTTATTCTCACGAGCCTCATACTGGGAGATTACTCCCTGAGGGGTCGTAAGGATCAGAACACCAAAGTTCTTTGCTGGAAGGAACTGTTTCTCCCATTTCTCAAACTCGGTTGCTCCAACTGAATAACGTGGCTTGATAGCTCCACACTTGTTAATACGTCCAATAAGTTCTACTGTATATATTCCAGCCTTACCATCTTCCACAAACTCGAACTCACCGATATATCCACGATCCTTCATGACCTTAAGGACATTTCCTATGAGCTTTGATGCGGGCTTGATAGTGCAGGAATCTTTACCAACAGCTTCAGCGTTCTTGATAGTAGATAACGCGTCAGCAAGAGGATCTAATAATACCATACCTGTTCACCTCATGTATATTTTTCAAATCCCATATCATGGGCAATTTCCCTGAAACAATGCCTGCAAAGGTAGATACCATACTTGCGTACGAGACCCTGCTTTCTGCCGCATCTTTTACACTCGTTTGCGCCTCTTCCAAAGTTCTTCTCTGTCTGAGTCATTATTCTACCTCCACACCATAAGTTTCTTTAAAGAAAGATATCGTATCCTCTTTTGAGATTTTGTGGGAAGTTGGTATCTTTCGCTTCATGACCCTTCTTTTGTTTACCCTGTAACCAGGACGGTTTACGACCACATTGATATCCATTCCAAAGATACCTATATTAGGATCGTACTTCATGCCAGGATAATCGGTGTGTTCTTCAACACCAAAGGAAACATTACCATAGTCATCGAACTGTGATGCACGGAGCGTTTTCTCGACAATTTCCAGAGATGTTGTAAGGAAATCTTCTGCAGCATCTCCACGGAGAGTTACCTTGCATCCGATAGGCTCGTTCTTTTTGATACTGAAAGCAGGCAAAGTTCTCTTTGCATAGCTTCTTATAACGGTCTGACCGGTAACAGCTTCAAGGATACCTTCTGCATCGACAAGGTGCTGGCCACTTTCTCCAACACCCATGTGAACGACCACTTTATCGACCTTAGGATCTCTCATTGAGTTACTCAATTGACTCACCACCTAAGCTGATCTCTGACTCCTTCTCACCTACTACGAAAACATAGTTCTCGATAGTCTCGAACTCGGATTCACCGGAGATGGTCACTGTGTTGTACTTAGAACTCTTTACCTTGTTGATCTCTTTGATGGTGCCGATCTCACCAGAGTGACTTCCACCAACGATCATTGCAAGATTACCCACTTCGTACTTGATGTGTTTTACGATCTCCTTGCCAGGAAGGGAAAGTATGATTGAATCCTTTGTATTGTAATCATTGGAACCATTAAGGTTTGTACCATCGTTCAGGTTCATCTGCACGATTCCACCCTTGATTACTGTCTTGTTTTCAATGCGGCACAATTTGTTTGCGCCCATATTCTCGAGCTTGTTCAGAACAAGCCTTCCCTTGCCATCAAGCAATATGCGGTATTCTGTATTGTTCAATGGGATGCTAATTACATCCATCAACCCTACAGGGAACCTCAGATCTTTTCTTGCGACTCCGTCAACAAGGATCTTGCCTTCTGAAAGTACTCTTTTTGCTTCTGCCCGGTTGTCAACGACACCAAGCATGTCCCTAAGCACAACAGCAAGAGGAATACTCTGTAATCTGTTATGAGGACCTGGTCTTGTGGATGTTATCCATTTGTTGGATTTCTTTGAGATCTGCCAGCTATTTGGGACAGATAATCTCTTTTGATGATTGCCCACTAGAATCACCTACCTCTAGATAATATTGATTCTCTGCGTTTATCGTTCAATTCCAGTGATGTTATCATCACATTTGAAGGATAGATCGGTCTTGGAACCTCAGTTCCATCTACCTTGCTAACAGAAACACCTTCGACTACGATGGTTCCGCTCTTCAAGGATAATGCTTCGACCTTTCCTTTAGTTCCTGCATGGTCACCACGCATTACCACAACAGTGTCACCGATAATAACGCTTGCACTGCGACCATACTTGCCGCGAAGCTCCTTTGAAAGAGGTGCAGCCATATATTTCTGCCTGATGTGGAGGGGTGCATTGTAACGTGCTTTCCTCTGTTTTCTTGGCTGATTTGATACCATAATTTAACACCTCATACGATCATGGATGCTGTTGTGCCGATCTTTGGGAATCTTTCTGCTGCTTCTCTTGCAACAGGACCTTTGATGTCGGTTCCCTTTGGGATACCCTTGTCATCTGTGATCACTACCGCATTGTCCTCAAAGCCTACTCTAAGGCCATCTGGACGGCGGAATTCCTTTTTCTGGCGTACAACGACTGCATAAAGGATCTGCTTGCGCATCTCAGGAGTACCCTTCTTTACAGATACGACGCACATGTCACCAATACCTGCCTTTGGCATCCTGTTCTTTACACCTCGGTACTTCTTGACTGAAATGATCTCTACAGTACGTGCACCAGTGTTATCAACACATTCGATCTTGGCGCCGGCATTCAGTGCACGTGGGATCGTTGAACGAATTCCCCTCACGCCTGCACCTCCGACTTAACGACTACATATGATTTGGTTTTGCTGAGAGGGCGACATTCCACAATTGTCACAACATCTCCGACCTTTGCATCGATGCATGGTGGATTGTGAGCGTGGATCTTTGATTGCCTCTTCTCATATCTCTGGTATTTGTTTATCAGCTTTTCACGCCTTTGTTGAATGACCACTGTCCTGTCCATCTTGTCGCTTACAACAGTACCGACGAGGATCTGTCCCCTTACGGAGAGATTGCCGTGGAATGGACAATTAACGTCATCACATTCCTTGGACGGCTCAGGTACATCCAATCCAATATCTTTTGCCATGATTATTACCTCATGCGTATTTTCTTAAGATTCTTGACTCTATTCTCGGGTTGTGAGAGCAATAATTTCCCGTTTATCATAACACGTTGATTTTGATTAGCAGAGTGGGATGGTATATGAAATATAAAAACAGTTCCCTCTTTAGGAACCATTTTCTCTTCCATGCCTTCCGTCTCGATCACAAGCATATTGCGTGTCTCGTTAACCACTCTGCCTTTTATGTTATTTAGTGTGGGATTTGTTGACTCGATTATTTCCGTAACAAGCCCGATAAGCTCGTGGAAAATCAGATTAGAAGCCGATGCTCCCAAATCAGATCTCCTTCAGTTCGTTCTGGATCGTTTTGATCCTTGCAACTGTCCTTCTAAGCTCACCAATCCTACCTGGATTATCAGGAGCTCCACCTGCTGATGCAAGTGCGCGCTCACGGATAAGCTCACTTCGGATCTTCTCAAGTTCGTCCACACGTTCGTGTGGAGTCATATCCCTTATTTCTTTTGTACGAAGAATTGCCATGATTAGCCCTCCCTGTGGACACGGGCCATTGGGTGCCAATAGTCGTGACCTTCATGTTTGTGCTGCCATACATTGTTGACCTCACGGCGCTCTTCCCCATCAACGATCTCAATTGTAGCTTCGGATTCATCGTCTGCTGATTCAGCCATCGTTTCTTCTGCTACAACTTCTGCATCGGATGTTTCTTCTACTGCTGCTTCTACAGATTCAGCTTCTACTTCTGTTGCTGCTTCAACAACGGTTTCTTCAGCCTCTGCAACTGCACCTTCAGTTTCTACAAGCTCCTCAATGCCTGCACTCTTTGCTTCTTCAGCAGGAGCAACGACACCTGATGCTGCAAGTTCCTCGGCGGTCTTCATTCTGTATGCGTCAGGAAGGACTGCATTAGGATGAATTATACGTACCCTGCATCCGAGGGTACCAAGTTTCTTAACAGCAACAGCGAAACCGTCGTCAACAATATCTTCAGCAGGTTTTCCTGCGTGCTTGATATAACCGTTGACTATCTTCTCCACCCTTGACCTTGCACCGGTCAGTTTTCCGGAGATGACGAT
Organism: Methanococcoides methylutens; assembly: GCF_000765475.1. Classification (NCBI taxonomy): domain Archaea; kingdom Methanobacteriati; phylum Methanobacteriota; class Methanomicrobia; order Methanosarcinales; family Methanosarcinaceae; genus Methanococcoides; species Methanococcoides methylutens. Next base: position 87,796 of record NZ_JRHO01000005.1, on the reverse strand, counting down.
CTCACAGCCAAGCGCACCAGCGTTCATGATAGCACGCATAGTGTTGTGACCGGCTTTCCTGAAATACCATCCTCTTTCGATGGATGAAGCAAGTCTTGATGCCATCATCTGTGCATTCAGTTCAGGCTTCTTGACTTCCTGTGCATCTATCTGAGGGTTGTCCAGGTCATATAACCTGTCTACATCACGGGTCAGTTTACGGATAACCTTACCAGCCTTTCCGATAACCATACCTGGTTTCTCAGCATAGACTGTTATCTGGGTACCCATTGGAGTACGGTTGAGTTCCATACCGCCATAACCAGCCCTGCTTAATTGTTTTGCAAAATATTCATCCATGGATGCCTTTATGTACCCATCCTGGACGAACTTTTTCTCTACAGCCATTAGCGCACCTCGCTTATGATCATCTCAATATTGACAGTTTCCGTGTTTTTCGGACTTGCTCTTCCGCGAGCCCTTGGTCTCATACCATGAATCACACGTCCACGCTTTGCTGCTGCATGTGCAATGTACATGTGATCTGCATTCAGACCCTTGTATTCTGCATTGCTCTCTGCGTTCTTGAGCAACTTAAGCATTTCAGATGCAACCTTTACAGGATAACGACCTGCTGCCATTGGACCCTTTCTGTGACCAAGGCTGTCATTGTGTTTTCTGAAAGGAACTGCCTGCTTTAAAACGACCACATCTTCGAGATAGCGTTTTGCTGCCTTTGTTTTCATACCTTTAACTGCTTTGCAGAGTTCACGTGATTTCTTAGGTGAGATATGAAGCTCTGAACCCATTGCCTTTGAACTGGTCTCTGGATCGAGATCTGTTGTATAGTTGATTCTTGCCATTCACATCACCTTATTTCAATGGTACAAATTTACTCGAACGTGTTGCACCGACACCAGCGCTTCCGTGTGAAACCCTGTTACGTGTTGGAGCGAACTCGCCGAATCTATGCCCGATCATTTCAGGCATTATCTCTGTTGCTACGAACGTCTTACCATTGTAGACCTCGATGGTCTTACCGATCATTTCTGGATAAATGATCATGTTCCTGTAGTGAGTTCGTACGCTTTCTTTACCGTCCTTGAACTGTTGCAGAATATCCTTCTGATTATCAGAAAGACCCCGGCGTATAGACCTGCGTTCCTTAGCAGGCAGGAGTTCTGCAAATTCATCAAAACTCAATTGCTGGAGCTGCTCAACCGTAAGACCACGGAATGTGAACTCTCCCTTTCGTTTTGGTAATCTTGATGTTGATTTCTTTGCCATGTATATTACCTCTTTGTTTAACGTTTTCCGGTCCTACGTGCTGCGATCTGACCAACCTTACGTCCAGGTGGTGCATTCCTGCTCACAGTAGTTGGCCTTCCTGGGTGCTTTCTGTTACCTCCACCGAACGGGTGATCAATAACGTTCATGGCAACTCCTGATACGCGTGGGTACTTTGCAGCCCTTGCTTTCATCTTGTGGTATTTCTTACCTGCCTTAAGGAATGGCCGGTCAACCCTTCCGCCACCAGCAACGATACCGACTGTTGCCCTGCATTTTGGATTGAACCATTTCAAAACACCGGATGGCATCCTGATAACGACCTTGGTAGCTTCACGGGAAACAAGTGTTGCATAAACACCTGAAGATCGTGCAAACTGACCACCGTCATTTGGTTTTGACTCAATGTTGCATACAGGAATACCCTCGGGGATCTCTGCAAGAGGAAGGATGTTACCTGGTTTGACCTCTGCGGAAACACCACAGGAGATCTTCTCACCAACAGCAATTCCTTCTGGAGCAAGGATCAACTGTTCCTCACCATTCTCAAAGGCTACTTTGACAATAGGAGCTGACCTTGCAGGATCATGTGTAATATCAATAACTGTACCATTGAGAACGCTCTCTTCATCCACACGTGGGTGTTTGAGTGCGGCTTTGTACTTGTGTGATGGAGCCCTGTATGTTGGACTTCCTCGACCTCTGTTTTGTGATATAAGTCTTTTAGCCATGTACCTTCACCTCACACCAAACCGATCCTTGTTGCGATCTCATGTGCAGCATCCGGTTCCTCGAATGTGACCAATGCTTTCTTTAAGCCTTTCATGGTGGTCATAGTACGTACTGACTTTACAGAAAAGCCATACATCTTGACCACGTCAGCTGCCACTTGCTTCTTGTTAGAGCGAGTGTCGACAACAAACTGAAGCTTATTATCATCCATAAGCGTCATTGCTTTCTCAGTAATGAATGGATACCTAATAGCACTCATATGAACATACCCTCCATGTTGGTTATTGCAGATTCAGTCCATATAGTAAGTCTGCCTGCATGGGTACCTGGTGCCAGAATTTCTGCATTCAGGGAATCTACTGTAGCAACATCGACACCTGAAAGATTGTTAGCTGCTTTAAGGATAGGACTTTCCTCTCCAGTCACAATCAAAACGCTCTTCCTTGTCTTGTACTTACGGCCCCTGCGCTTACCTTTACCGGCCCTTATGTGTTTACCTTCCTTTGCGCGGATAACATCATCATAGACACCAGCTGCCTGAAGGAAGCTGATTACGTCCTTTGTCTTTAAAAGACCTTCAATGGCGTTCTCTGCAACAAGAGGAACTTCTGCGTCGAATCTGTGTCCGCGTGCCTTTACAAGGTCAGCATCGATAGTTGCTGCAATTGCGGATCTGATAGCCAGACGCTTCTCTTTCTTGTTGATCTTTTCTGTACGGTCAGTCTCCGGCTTTGGAGGATGTGCACGCCTTCCACCCACTGCCTGTGGGATTCTTGCGACACGGCTTCCATTGGATATCCTTGGAACCTGTGCAACACCTCTGCCTGATCCCCAGGAGTGTGCTGATGTTTCCATACCTGAATACTTCTTAGGACCATATGGCTGGAGCCTGTTAGCCTGTGCAGAAAGAACTGCTTTCTTGATAAGATCCGGCCTGAAAATCTCATTAAAGACTTCTGGCAATGCGATCTCGCCTTTAGCATTTCCTGATAAATCAATAATATTTACTGTGGTCATTCACTTCACCCCTGCATGGACTGTGTACTAATGTGAACGATCTGAGGTTCTCCCATGCTGGATACCTTTGATCTGGTTGGTTCCCTGAGTCTTATCAGTCTCTTTGATGGACCTGGAACACTGCCTTTGATCAAGATATAGTTGCCACGAACAACACCATAGTTGGTAAATCCGCCTGCAGGATTGATCTCTTCAGCGTCTGAAGACATCTTTAAGATCCTCTTGTTGTACTCAGTTCTCTGATGGTAACCCATCTGACCCATTGCCGGAACTCTCCAGCTAACGTGTGCAGGAGTCCATGGACCGAGGGTACCGACCTGTCTCAAACTTCCCTGACGGGAGTGTTTGTTCTTCATGAGGTTGATTCCCCATCTCTTTACAGGACCCTGTGTACCGTGACCGGTTGTGATAGCTGCAACATCGATGATTCCGCCATTGTCAAACACATCTGAAACATCCACCATGGTTCCCAGAATGGTTTTTGCGAACTCGAACTTTGCACCCACATCAGATCCACTTACACCAGTTTCCATTACATCAGGTACCTTCTTTGGAACACCAGTAAGTGTTGAAGGTAATGTGTATGTAATGACCCTGATATCTGTTGCCTTGCCGTTTTCGACAAGTGACCCGATCTTTTCGAGTGCTGCATTAACGTCATGGTTCTTTGGAGCTTTGATCCTGCGGTCAAGATCGCTGTCCAGAACATTTGTCCATGCTTCTGCAAGAGCTTTCTCACCATGAGTGTTCTCGCCGTATGCACGAATTGCTGCAACCCGTATTGCTGGGGTCTCAATGACAGTTACAGGAACGGATATTTCGGTACCTTCTGTAAGACTGTTCTTTGTGTCATCGATCATGATAACATGAGTCATACCAACCTTGTAACCTGCAAAACCCTGCAGTTTAGGTTCGGCGCTTGACTCTGGCCATGATCTAAACCTTGGAATGTGACTTTGTGCTCGCTTGCGTGGACTGAATGCAAGGGAACCCCGTCTTGGTCTGTGTCCTTTTGCCATTTGTATTCTCCTTCTTTTACGATTCTTTTTGAAACAACGTTTCGTTTTTTCATGATGTAGGCCAAGACAGTGAAAAAAGAGTAATTTCCAGAATGTATGCAATGCCCCCCATAGCCCGAAACAGAGCTATGCAGACCAACTGCCCACATTACGCGGAAAGCAAGATAACTAACATACTGGTCATAACGGATAGGATGAACCCTTCCGTACGTTCGTACTCAATCATCTCTAAAAGATCTAGCCATTCGGTGCTCCCTTGCACACATTTGCACACAAGAGCGGGCATTCCGTGAAGAGGCCCATGAACACTTCCTGTTAAATCCGACTTTTCACACTTGCTTATTCCTACGTTATGATCTTTAGTCTTGTAAAGTGGCGAGGCCAAATTACATACTTAATCCTAACTTAGGGTTCCTAAATGTCAGATTCTATATATAAAGGTTTTGCACAAATCCCCCATTAAATGGTCCGACGAAAATGCATACGACCAAGGGTTTTCACACAACCGATGAAAAATAGAGATAATCATTAAACATATCCAGAGATTTAAATGGATATTACCTGAACATACCCGGACATAATTAAATGTACCGGAGAATATAGCTCAAATCATTGGATGGATTTAAATCGATTGAACCTTTCTTTCATACTGATCATAAGTGTCACGAAAAAAAAAATTTGATAACAGAATTAAAGCCGATAATGATGGCCTGCGTTTTGCAACACCGGAAGTAGTTGCAAGTTACCGTGCCAAACGCCTCAAATGCCGAACTATCGCAGATATAAGTTGCGGGATTGGCGGGCAGACCATATTCTTTGCAAAAGAATGTGAAAAGGTCTACGCTATAGAGATAGATCCTCAAAAGATAGAATATGCAGAAAAGAACTGCAAACGTTATGGATTGGACAACGTAGAATTCATCTGCGGAGATGCACTCTCAGAGGAAGTGATCGAACAAGTCCCAAAGATAGATATCCTGTTCTCAGATCCTGCAAGACCACCATCAGAAGATAAGCGTCACGTTTCAAGCCTTGAACCAGGAATTCCAAATGTACTTTCTGCCTATGCAGAAAAAACGAATAATTTTGCATTCGAAGCACCACCACAAATGAGTCCTGACAGGATCCCTTTCGATTGTGAGAAAGAGTACCTGTCACTTAACGGACAGTTAAATCGATTGAACCTTTACTTTGGAGATATAAAATCATGCGACCGTTCAGCAGTTTCACTACCCTCCGAAAAAAGGATCGATTCGAATTACCCAAAGGCAGAAGTAGTAAAAACAGAAGAGATTGGACCATTTGCTTGTGAACCGGAACCTTCGGTCGTCAAAGCCGAATTGCTCCCAGAGTTTGCAGCTGCGATCATGACAGATTCAAGTTCGCAAGTAAGCCTTTTTAACATTGACCAAAAGAGGATTCTGCTTACTTCCGAATCTCCAATAAACAACACCATTGCAAAAAACAATTATGAAGTACTTAAGGTGATGGAGCTGGACACTGCACTAATTAATAAGGAACTCCGGAAAGAAGATGTTGGTACAGTAATATTAAGAGCAGGAATTGATCCTGCAAAATACTGGAAAATGCGAAATGAGATAGAGGAAGGTCTAATGGATTCAGGCACAGTACATCTTTTTGCAAAGGATGGGAAAGCCATCATATGCAAGATAATGCATTGAACTTGCAAGTTCAAAAGTTAGATTTCATAAAATAGACATATAAGAATTAGTTTCGTATCAAGCATCCCCAACAAGGGACTTGATACGTCCTACAAATTCAGTATTATTAAATGGCTTTGTAATGTAATCATTTGCATTCAAGACATTAAGTCCAAGCATCTGGTCGAACTTCTGCCCTTTTGCAGAGAGGATCGAGACCGGAACATCAGGCAGTTCTTTTTTGATCTTATGAAAAGTTTCCCATCCATCCATATCAGGCATCATAAGATCCAGCAATATAACATCTGGTTTTTCAATATCAAGCATTTCCAGACATTTAGCACCACTGCCAGCTCCCACCACCTCGAAACCTTCTGTTTCAAGAAGAGAACTGACAAGATAAATGGTGTCAGCATCATCATCAACTACCATTATTTTCTTGTTCAATGCAACAGAAACCATAATCAACCTCATAAACAATGAATTCACATGACATAGACATTACAATAAAGCATTAATGTTAAACAGTACATAAATATTATGTCTTTTTTAATTATTCCTTCGAAAAATAAAGAACTTGACCAGAAGGGACAATAAAAAAATTATTAAAAATATAATGAGAGGATAATCAATCAAAGGATAATATAAATTCAGTCATTGATGTCCGATTCACGTCCCTTCAAAGAAGCAGACTTCGAGGAGTGGTTCCCAAAACCATTGACAGCATTAATATCAGAACCACGCAAAGTAACCCCTTGTGCAGGTGAAACTGAACCAGGTAGACCTGAATCCATAGTGTCCACCATACCACCTACTTTTGAAGACAACACCACTAGTTCCGAATGAAGTTGTTTGGTCTTCTCGACCATTTCCTTATATTGATCAAACACTGTTTTTTCAGACATATTTCCACCACCGGAAAAGTCATTTCAGATTAACTAATAACAATATAATGTATATAAATAATACCATTTATAATCTTTGTAAAATCAAATGCAGAAATAAACTCAACCGGCAGGACAAAAATAAATAAAATTAAGCAAAATCTAAAGTAAGAAAAAAAAAAACAATCAAAAGAGAAGGTCGATTTTATCGTCAGATATATATCTAACATACACAGCATTACACCCGAGAGAGGAAGGACGACTACCGGGCCTTTGGCCTGAGGAAAGTCTCCCCATCATCCAGATACACGAACACCTGTGAAGGGTGTCTGGCGAGAGCCAGGGCGCTGGCACAGAAACGATACCACCCCATGATAATGCAATGATACTGAAAGGTTGAGGTCGCATGGAAAGTGGATGGAACGGCGAAACCTCGTGGGTGCAAGTTGGAAGTAGGGATTAAACGGGATTCTGGACCGTCCCGAAGTTATTAACGCTTAGCCGAATGTCGTCAGTGCAAGAGTCCATAAGGACCTTCCCTGCCCGCCCTGCGGATAAGGAATTTTGCACCAACAGAAGGGAGCTTACTCTCCTCACTCACAAACCACACTTTTTGTTTCAGGAATAAAGTTACAGGAACGATCAGTCAAACATCTTCATAGTGTCAGTGACCAGATCGTAATCTACTTTTGTGTTATAACAACCATCGTTAAGCATAGGAATACCATAGGTCACAACACTTGTTCCTGCAAGTGACCTCATTCCCTTATTTATCTCATAGTCACATGCAATGACCAGTACACCATCTGCATAGTGGTCCTTCAGGATGTTCTTGACAAAAGAAGAACCAGTTACAATGTAGAGATCATACCCATATTCTTTTGCATCTTCTTTCAACTCGCCCATAACGCATTTACCACAGGACTTGCACTGTATACCATATTTCGTTGCATATGCAGGACAATCAAGTGAACGCATGCAATGTGGAACGAACATAAGTCGTTTCCTTGTCTTTGCAAAATCAGATTTGTGTGCAGAATTCTTTAGAGAAACCATCCACCGATCAAGTTTTCTTGGATCTGAGAACTTACAAAAGAAATATTTAAGTGGCAGGAAAAAGAAATCCAGTACATTCGCAAAAAAACCAGAAAGCCAGACGCTTCGAGTAAGACTTACACGGCTAACATAAAGCGATAGAGCTGAAATAAAAATAGATAGCCCTAAAAAGACCAATAGTAATTTGCCGATCAAGTTATACATTGCAGAGCTCCATTTTCTCGATCACTTCAGCAACATCTACTTTTGTGTTGAAGCAACCATCCTTCAAGAGGCAAACACCCTGAACCGGCATAAATGACATTTCCCCCATAGACTCCGAAAGGTCAGTATAGCATGCCACACCAATACATGAATTGGGCCTGTGTGCTTTCATTATCTTCTTTACAAAGCTACCACCGGGGATCACATAAACCCTGAAACCATGTTCATCAGCAGCTTCACAGATGCTTCCAATATCGCATAGACCACACTTTTTGCATTCATATCCAATTATAGGATCACATCGGGCCCTGCAATTGGCATGACGCATACACTGAGGCAAAAATACAGCCCTGGGACCTTTTGCATTGATAAAATCATCACGCATTACCGCATTCCTTACCTCAATCAGGATCTCATCCACAAGAGTAGCCCTTATCGAGAAGACACCACACATCCATTTGGCAGGCGAGTAGAACAGATAAAGCATGAATAGAACAAAATTCGGGAAGACGACCTTTTTCTTCTTAAAACTGTAAAATCCGACAAGTAATGCCACAACAATTCCCAATAGAGCAAAGAGAAGCATATATACGAATAGCTTACCCAGAAGTTCATAGGGAATTTCCATGAATCAGAGAGGAAGTAGCAATATTTAAAAGTAACTGTGAAAGGGAACTACCTTAAAAATAAAAATAAGAAAAAATGAGATTAAAAGTAGAGAGCTCAGCTCTCTACACAATCATCAAGTCTGATTCCAAGTGCTTCGGCTGTAAGGACAATAACATCCTCAACAACAAGCTCATCTGCACCAAGGGAGTCCCTTCCATCAGAAAGGTTCCTCTTACAGAACGGACATGCGCTTGAAAGGATATCAGGGTTCTTTGCAAGAGCATCCTGAACACGAGTCTCAGCAACCTTGAGAGCAAGATCAGGAATACCTGCCTTTACACCACCGCCAGCTCCACAGCAGCGCTGGTTTTCCTTGATACGGTCCATCTCTTTCAGGTTTATACCAGGTATAGCATTAAGAACACTCCTTGGAGGCTGGAAGACACCTACGTGACGACCAAGGTGGCATGGATCGTGGTATGTTACTGTAATGTTGTCAAATGGCTTGACCCATTCGATCTTTCCTTCCTTGATAAGACCTTCGAGGAACTCTGTGATATGAACGACCTTGAATGGAAGTTCTTCACCAAGTAACCTTGGCCAGTCAACAAGGGAAGCTCTGAAACATCCTGCACATGCATAGACAACGGTCTTTGCGCCCTTTGCAACGATACCGTCAACATTCTTCCTTGCAGCTTTACGTGCAATATCCTCGATTTCATACTGACCTGTCCTGACAAGTGCGGAACAGCAGCAAGCCTCATCCTCACCAAGCATTGTGAACTCGATTCCAAGGTAGTTAAGGACACGTGCTGTAGCAAATGCAAGCTTTGTCTGCCTCAGTTCTGCAGTACATCCTCCGAAGTAAAGAAGTTCTGCTTTGTCAGCGATCTTGACATCTTCAGGTATCCAGTTAAGCCTGTCCTTGTTGTCAGCCATATATGGATTCAGATACTCACCGATGAGCTTGACAAACATGCTCTGCTTACCGAATGGACCATTTCCACGTTTGACAAGATTTGCACGCATGGATTCCCAGAGTTCAACAGTGTTGATACCGACTTCACAAACAGTTGCACACATTGCACAAGTTGTGCAGCCATAGACATCATCCTTGAACTGCTCGATCTCTTCCTCAGGGATTGCCTTTGGACCGAACAGTCTGGCACGAAGACCATAGGACTTGTTCATGAACTGTCTCCACCTGAGGATCTTATCCCTTGGTGCGAGTCCTGGATCTTTGTTGGCAGCATCATAGGTTGGACACCAGTTGACACATTCACCACAGCGTACACAAGCATCAAGCTCCATGAGCTGGACAGCAGTAAAATTATTTGTATTAATTGAAGGTTCACCTTTCATGATCATTCGCCTCCCTTGTTAGCCATAAGGGTCAGTGGTCCTGCGATCATATGCATATACTTACTGAATGGGATATATGCGATACAGAAGAACAATGAGATCACAACGTGGAACAGTGATGCAGGTGGTGCGAGATCGGATTGCATTCCCATACCCCAGAAAGTACCATTCCTTACACCGTCAGCAATGAAACCTGTGATGACAATGATAGTAAGTCCGATAAGAAGGACAGAATCAAAAGCAATAGTGCTCTCACGGGCTTTTGTTACGAAAAGTCTCCTGAAAATTGCAATGATGATACCGAACAACAGGATATAGCTGAATACATCATTAGGGAAACTGAGCATCTCTCTGAAAACTTCAGGCGATATTATGTGAATACCTACCATGTGGATGATCTCCACAACGAACATAGCTATTGACATGATACAAAGAGCGATCCATCCACCAAAGATGGCTAGATGCATGGCCCATCTTGCAGGACTGCGCTGTAAAGCACGTCTCTGAAGGAGAGCATCAAGAATAAGTGTAACAAATATGTTCTGGCCATGGCCATGCCCTTTTGCACTCATCTGATAGGCTAACGCTTTAGGGAATGCAAGTATGCTTCCTGAAGGCTTAAGACTGTATCCTTCGGAACCTTCGCCCCATTTTTTAAGATTGATATACATACCGACCATGAAGATCGCGATTGAGATTGTGGCCATGATCATGACCGCTGCAAATGTGATCCTCATAGATTCAGTAAGCATCCCGAAACTGTTTACGATCTCCGTAGACTCAGTAAGTCCACTGAAATATTCCATACTCATAAATTATTCTCCTGATATTGCTACGAAACATTATTACTACATAGTTCTAAAAATTATAATGATACCGAATACGGTTTGTGTATTGGTGGAACCTATTGTATTTAAATATTTTCATTAGCAGAGTGCTTATCAGAAGAGTTAAAAATAGTCTAAAATCGGCAAGATAGAGCCCCATTTCAAGATCAGAAATGATTTTTATAATAACTGAATGTTTAAAGACAGATAAGAAACTTGAAAAGATAGAGAAAAAAACTCATTACAGATTATAAAGCTATCAGATGATTAAGGAAAATAGAAATTATATTAAGCCAAGTTCCTTCTTGAAATTATCCAGACCCATATCATCGATAAGTCTGCCAATACGATATCTTTTAGCATAGCCTTTGTAAATACCAATGATTTTTTCTATAAGTTCAAGAACCTCAGTCTCGTTGAGACCTTCACTGATAACATCACCAAGTCTTGGCCTAATACCAGCATTCCCCCCGACCATCACAGTATAGCCCCGGGGAGTTCCCATTATGCCAATATCCTTTACAGCCGGTTCGGAGCAGGAATTCATACACCCACTTACAGCCATTTTGAACTTTGAGGGAAGCTGCACACCATGATATTTATCATCAATAATAGAACCAAGAGAAACAGCATCCTGCTGTGCTCTTTTACAAAAAGTAGTACCAGGACAGACCTTTATGCTACGAACGCATTTACCGATCGCAGATGCAGGCTCCATTTCAAGTTCCAACCATGCATTATCAAGATCCTCTTCTTTTAAGCCGACAATAGCAATACGCTGTGCCGATGTAAATTTAAGAACTTCAACACCATATTTCCTTGCAACATCCACTATCCTTTGCAATTCACCAGGACTTATGATGCCTGCCGGAGTTTGTGGAACTATAGCATAAGAACACTTGTCACGCTGAAGTATAGCACCCTTATTTAACAGATCCTTTACCAATAGTTCCACATCCGACTTAAGATTTTAATATTTTACTTACTCAATCTGTTTCAGTTTCTTGAGGAGACCTGCAAGACCTGCATGATGCCTTGCCTCATCAAGTGATGCTCTTGCAAAGAACAATGCAGCAGCTTCGTTACCCTCCTCGCGAGCGATACGTGCAGCATCAGCTTTCTCCTGCTCAGCCATGGCTTCACCCTCGAGCATCATCTCGATGTTCTCGACAGTAGTGCCTTTTATAGCACCAAGGATCTCAGCAACCTCTGTAGCATGCCATGCCTCATCCATAGCGATCTGGCGGAAATAGAGAGCAGCATCAAAATGACCTTCACGCTCTGCCAGTTTTGACATTGCAAGGTACCATCCAACTTCAGTAGTCTCACCTTTAAAAGTAGCTTTCAGAATCTTGTCTAAACTCATTTGTTTACCTCCTTGATACAAATTGCATAGTATAGATTAGCAGGATTCTTCATAACGTTTATGGAATACTGACAAATACTGTTGTTTAATAGCAGTTCCGCATATATATCCAGTAATGAATGATATTCCAGATTGCGCAAAATATACATGTATTGATGATATTGAAGGATGAGATGACTTTTAATTTGAGGATAGTTCTGGTGGAACCTTTATACCAGGGTAATGTCGGATCAGTAGCAAGAGCTATGAAAAATTTTGGATTCAGTGACCTTGTGCTGGTAAATCCATGCAAACTGGAAAATGAAGCGCGAGCCCTGGCATCGCATGCATGGGATGTGCTTAGCAGCGCAAGGTTAGTCACCAACATCGAACAAGCCATTGAAGGAGCTGATGTCGTGGTTGCAACAACAGGCATCACCGGGCTTAAAACAGATGAACATATACGTATGCCCCCATATACACCACATGAACTTAAAGAAAAGTTCAATGGCACGAATGGAACTATTGCTATTCTCTTTGGCAGGGAAGATAATGGATTCACCAATGATGAGCTCAAATTAAGCGATATGATAGTAAGTATCCCAACTTCAGAGATATATCCAATAATGAACCTGTCACATGCCACAACTATCATGCTATATGAAATGAGCCAGATAGAAGCAGGTGAACAGCAGCTTGCTGATGGTTTTGATCTTAAGCTCCTAAATGAGCATATCGGAGAACTTCTTGACGATATCCAATACCCGGAACACAAAAAGGAAAAAACACACCTGATGTTCAAAAGGATATTCGGAAGAGCAGAGCTCATGCCAAGAGAAGTCCAGACATTGAGAGGCTTTTTTGGAAAGATACAGCAACTGCTGAAATGAAAATCAAACAGATTTTGACCAGTACACGATCTTCTCAAATTATTATTTAATATGATACCGACTCGAAATATTGATATGTATTATGATGTGTTGTAATCTTCGATAAATGAAGTATCATTCCAAAACAGGAAAAATGTGAATCAAATGAGTGAAGTTAAATGGGATGAAAAATTCAGGGATTTTCTAAAAAGATACTGCTGGGACGATATACTCCTGCTTGCTAATGAATACCCTGAGCTACGTAGCATTACAGTCGATTTTCCGGACCTTGAGCAATTCGATGCAGATCTTGCATATGAGCTACTCGAGCATCCCGATGATGTGATACCATATGCTGAGCAAGCGCTTCGTGAAATTGACATACCTATCGAGAAAGACCTCGATGATGCTCACGTACAGTTCATTAACATCCCAAACCGTGTCGCAATAAGAGATCTGCGTAGTAAGCACTTGCTGAAGTTCATATCCATTGAAGGAATGATACGCAAAGCCACGGAAGTCAGGCCAAAGATCACAAATGCAGCATTCATGTGTATGCGGTGTGAGAACACAAGCTATGAGCCACAGGATGGACCGAAGTTCGTAGAACCGAACGAGTGTGAGAATGAATCATGCGGCAAAAAGGGACCTTTCAAATTGCTTATCGACCAGTCCAGCTTTGTAGATGCACAAAAACTTCAGGTACAGGAAGCACCAGAAAATCTTAAGGGCGGCACACAACCACAAAGCCTTGATGTTGATGCAGAGGATGATCTTGCAGGACTTGTCAAACCTGGCGACCGTCTTGTAATAAACGGAATACTACGCTCACACCAGCGAACCCTGAGAGAGGGAAAATCCACGTTTTACGATCTCGTCCTTCACGCGAATTCCATCGAATATGTAGATCAGGAATTCGATGAACTCGACATAACTCCCGAAGATGAAGAAATGATCATCGATATGGGCAATGATCCAAACATTTATAAAAATATAACTGGATCGATCGCACCGTCCATCTACGGTTATGAGGACATAAAAGAAGCACTCAGCCTCCAGCTATTCTCGGCAGTCCCTAAAATGCTACCCGATGGTTCACGTGTCAGGGGAGACATACACATACTGCTGGTAGGAGATCCGGGTATCGCTAAAAGTCAGTTACTTCGCTACATGGTGAAAATATCACCCCGTGGTGTGTTCGCATCAGGTAAAAGCGCATCATCCAGTGGTCTGACAGCTGCAGCAGTCAAAGACGACCTTGGAGACGGACGCTGGACGCTGGAAGCCGGTGCACTGGTAATGGCAGATATGGGTCTTGCAGCAGTGGACGAAATGGATAAAATGAGCAGGGAAGATAAGAGTGCATTGCACGAAGCAATGGAACAACAAACAATAAGTGTTGCAAAAGCAGGAATCCTAGCAACGCTTAAATCAAGGTGTGCGCTCCTTGGTGCTGCAAATCCTAAATATGGAAGATTCGACAAATATGAAGGACTTGCCGAACAGATCAACATGCCACCTGCATTGATATCCAGGTTCGACCTTATTTTCATACTTCTCGATGTTCCAGACCGCACAAAGGATAGCAACATCGCAAACCACATATTGAAATCCCAGTATGCCGGAGAACTTTTAGAACAGAAGAGTAGACTTCCATCGTCCAAGGTGACGAATGAGGATGTAGAAGCACATATAGATGTCATACTTCCTACTATCGAAAATGACCTGTTGAGAAAATATGTAGCTTATGCACGAAGGAAAGTTTTCCCAATAATGGAAGACGATGCCCGTGAACACATAATTAATTTCTATCTCGACCTTAGGAGGCAGGGAGAAGGCAAAGATTCACCAGTGCCTGTCACCGCAAGACAGCTCGAGGCCCTTGTCAGACTTGCTGAAGCAAGTGCTCGCATACGTTTAAGTAATGTAGTTACAATGGATGATGCGAAAAGAACTACCAGAATATCCATGGCATGTATGCGACAGGTAGGAGTAGATCCAGATACAGGCGCATTCGATGTAGACGTCGTCGCATCCGGAACAAGCAAGAGCCAGAGAGATAAGATACACCTTATAAAAGAGATCATTACACGCGTCAGTGAAAGACATGCAGGTTCAAAGGCACCCCTTGAAGAGGTCTTTGCAGAGGCTGAGACTGAAAATATAGACAGGGAAAGAGCAGAAGAGCTTGTCACAAAAATGAAAAGGCAGGGAGATCTCCTTGCACCCGATAATAAACATATAAAATTAGTATGATAAAGTGAACACATGTACCTGAAAATACACAAGTCCGGAAATCAGATGATCGTTGCAGTTTGCGATAAAGAACTGATAGGTAAAAAGCTTAAAAAAGGCGAACTGGTCATAGAGATCAGTGAAGGATTCTACAAAGGCGAGATAGCATCTGAAGAGAAGATCATCGAAGCCATATCAAATGCAACAACCGCAAATATATTTGGCAGTCGCGCAGTCCAATGCGCCATCGATGCCGGCGTGATCGAATCCGGATGCGTTATATATATTGAAGGAATACCACATGCACAATTATATAAATTATAAAATATTACAATTATGACATAAATTTGGTGGAACTATGAGTGAGAGTACACAAAATAATGAAGTTTCCATTCTTGACAAAAATGAATTGATCAAGAATGTGATCACAAAGCACAAACGCCTTTTAGAAGAATACAATAAAGAGTTCAGTGGACTCGAAGAAAAAGTAAAGGCATTGAACGAAAAGATAGAATCTTCCAAGAAAGACAAGGAAGATGTATTGAGCCGAACTGAACTGCTAAAAGAAAAGCGTCAACAGCTATACCACCAGGCAGAGAACATACTCGAGGAAATGTTCGACGTTATCGATGAAAAACTGCTGGATAACAAGCTTATGCATGGCATCCACGATGACATCACAAAGGTAAAACGTGCTATTAAAATCGATGAAGAGAAGAAGATCGTGGATGAACTTCTCCAAAAATTGGATGGCATGGGAACCCATGAAGACGTTCAGAAAGCCGTTCAACAGATAAGGACAAGAGTAAATGAAGCCATCGTTTCCAGTACCGAGCTTGCAAGTATATTCGGTACTGAGAAGAACTTTGAAAATGCCTTCCAAAAAGCAAGAGATGAGCTCAAAGAAGTCTCACCTCGCCACGGCTGGCTTGACAACAGAATAAAGAGTCACAATGAAGCTCTTGAATACTGGGAAACGCTTCCAGCCAGTGAAGAAAATACCCAGGAGGCAAACGCATGAGCGACTTACCAGATGCAGCAACCATGAACGAAAGGGACCTTAAAAATGTAGTCAACGACTACAGAACAAAGATCTCACAGAACGAGCGTACCCTGAAAGCTGTATTCAGAGACCTGAAGCTACACAGAACGAACATCGATGAGCTTAAAGAAAAAAGGGACAAGCTCAATGCACAGGTAAAAGAGCTGGCAACAAAAGCACGGGAAGAAAAAACACTACGTGATGCAGTGAACGAGAAGATAGCTGAGATCAAAGCTTCAAATGAGAAGATACGTGGTGAAAAGGACAAGATCACAGGTAGCATATCGGAGCTTAAAGCAAAACGTGATGAGTACAATAAGCTTTCCCGCGGAAGTGTGGACTCCCTCACAAAAGCATATGCTGCAGAGCTTGACAAGTTCCTGAATGCTGACATTCCACTAAAGCATGAGATCGATATATTTGGAAGACTGACAGAACTTCAACAGAGGATCGACTCTGCAAGCAATGCAGACGATATCCACAAGAAGATAGTAGAAA
This sequence comes from Methanococcoides methylutens, assembly GCF_000765475.1. Lineage (NCBI taxonomy): Archaea > Methanobacteriati > Methanobacteriota > Methanomicrobia > Methanosarcinales > Methanosarcinaceae > Methanococcoides > Methanococcoides methylutens. The sequence goes on along the minus strand of NZ_JRHO01000005.1, from coordinate 71,170 downwards.
CATACAAGAAATCCGAATCAGTCTACAAATCCGATGGAACCGTTGGCGGTAGCGTTAAGGAGCTCGCAGAAGAGTCACAGAAACACCATCTTGCAATGCTTGATAGCTACAGGAAGGTCGATGAGCTTCGCAAAGAAGCGGATATGTACCACTCACAGATCAAGGAAACATATGCTGTAGTATCCCCAATAAGGGAAAAGATCGACCCGCTTAAAGCTAAGATATCACAGCTCAGGGATGAACTCAGCGTATATCTTGACAAGCTCAACGACATTCAGCTTGAAAAAGATGAGAAGAAGATCGATGAAAAACATAACGTAGCAAAAGAGAAGTTCGAAAAGACAGGAAAGATGAGCCTGCAGGATCTCAAATTGTTAATGGAGAAGGGAGATATTAAGTTCTGAACTTAATCCCTACCTTTCTTTTTTCTTTTACTTTTTATTAGTACATTAAAGATTATTTTTACATTCCGTCTATACTACATTTATTGTTATGTTTATTGATACCTTTTCCATTATGTTTATGGTTTGCTTAGTATCATTTTATGATAGGTTTAGCGTTATTTTTATTGTTACCCTATAACTCTGACTGCTTTTAATGCCGGATCGAACTAACTTAGTAAAGCTTCGGTTGTGATAAACGATCACTTCACTTCAAAAAAGCTACGGCAAATAAAAACAAGGACCATACAGCACATCGTGGTTATAAGACCGAAACCCGGAATGTCATTATCAGACGTTACATCCGGTTCTGAAGATGTGTTGGAATCATTTACAGATACTTCAGAATCTTCCGGGATGGGAGCTGGAAGTGAGCGATCACGATATTGGAAAACGGGTTTAAAGGTCACCAGATCACCACCAGAACCATAATAGATAGTATCAACGGTCATATTGAATAGTTCTGTTGAATCACGAGAATAAACAAAAATGTCTCCTTCATAAAGAACTTCGTCCTTCAGACTAACACCATCAAGCGAAAGTTCTACCCATACACCCCCATCTGCATTCACATCTTTGATAACAAAGACATAACCCTGGTTGAACTCCCAGAAACTTCCGGTCTCAACGAAAATACTGTCACCATCCATTAGCACTTCAGCCTTTACCTGAGCTCCGAGCACTGGCAGTATAAGAAGTAACAAAATAATAAGGAAGGATACAAAGAAGCGTATCCAGTTATTTCTACTGTAACTCACGTCCCACACCATTCATTTATAGATGCATCGACCTGCCATGACCTCTTGCATACCTTCAGAAGTCTCAACAATTAGAGCACCTTCAGCAGTAACTCCAGTTGCTTTCCCTGCAATGATCTTCTGGGGAGTTATAACTTCAACCTGCCTTCCAATTGTGTCAGATAAAGATATCCAATCCTTCAGGATCGTCGAGAAACCCTCCAGTTTGAAACGCAGATATTCCGCCTCAAGGGATCTAAGCAAATCCTGCACGAATGCTGCCCTGTTTATATTTTCACCATTAATAGAACTAAGGCTAGTGCAACCACCCCGTAATTCTTCCGGAAGCTCATCAACAGATACATTAGCATTTATACCAATGCCAATAACAACAAATCCGATATGATCAACTTCTGCATCCATTTCGGTCAGAATGCCACAAACCTTTTTGCCATCAATGACGACATCATTTGGCCATTTGATAGATGCATCGACGCCAAACTGCCTTATGACCCTGGCAACAGCAACTCCTGCCATAAGTGTCAGCCTTGGTGCATGAACAGGTAAGATGCCTGGTTTGAGGATGACCGAAAGCCAGATACCACCTTTAGGTGATACCCAACGGTCACCTTTGCGGCCACGTCCACTTTCCTGCATCTCAGCGATTACAACCGTACCTTCTTCGGCCTTAAAACCCATTTTCTTTGCCATATCATTGGTAGAATCCACTGATTCGAAATAATGAATATCTTTCCCTATGATATCGGTATCAAGACCAATGCTGATCTCAGAAGGATAGAGTTTGTCAGGAGCAGAAATAAGAACATAGCCCGAACCCGGAGATGATCCAATAACATAACCATCCTCTTCAAGGATCTTAATATATTTCCACACCATTGTTCGGGAAATACCCAGCTTTTCACCAATTTCTTCCCCAGAGATGGGTTCTTTGCCAGCTTCTTTCAAAGCTATAAGAATATCCATTTTCCTGTCGACCAAGATAGCAACCCCCAATATGATCAGATCATTATTATAAAAGAATATATCAACAGACCTTATTTAGTCTGTTGATTGCTCTGCTGTTTTGCAGCATTCACGTAGGCACCAACAGCCACACTAGCAGCTGCAACTTTCTTCGAAGAGTTGGAACAAAGTACTGATCCCAGAGTAACACCCTTTTCAAGATCATGTTCGACAACCTTTACGACCTCATCAATGATATTGTGATCATCAATGAAATGGGTGGTCAGATCACCACGCACGAATGCTTCATTGTCCAGAACAGCCTTATGGAATGGTATATTGGTAGTAATTCCCTATATCACAAACTCATAAAGTGCTCTTTTCATCCTGTTAATAGCCTCTTCACGATCACTGCCCCAGGTGCTTAATTTTGCAACCATGGAGTCATAGTAAGGCGGAATCGTGTAACCCATATAGACACCACTGTCCATACGTACACCCGGACCACCAGGGGAACGATAACCCCTGATCTTACCGGGAGATGGTGCAAAGTCGTTCAGAGGATCCTCTGCATTGATACGGCATTCGATCGCATGACCCTGGATCTTTATGTCTTCCTGCTTAAAAGGAAGCTTTTCACCATCTGCAATGAGGATCTGCTGTTTCGCAAGATCGATTCCAGTGACGAGCTCAGTGATACCATGCTCCACCTGAAGACGAGTATTAACTTCAAGGAAATAGAAATCACCTTTTGAATACAGGAACTCCACCGTACCTGCATTCTTATAGCCTATTGATTTTGCTGCTTTTACTGCAGCATCGCCCATTTCTTTGCGAAGCTCAGGTGTCATAATAGGAGAAGGTGCTTCCTCCATGAGCTTCTGGTGCCTCCGCTGTATTGAACATTCCCTGTCCGATACATAGACAGTATTGCCGTAATTATCAGCAAGTATCTGGAACTCGATATGACGTGGTTCTTCAACGTATTTCTCAACAAATACGGTGGAATCACCAAAAGCAGATTGAGCAACCGACTGGATGGATTCCAATGATGAAGCAAACTCATTCTTTGAGTGGACGATCTTCATGCCGATACCGCCACCACCTGCAGATGCCTTGATCATTACAGGGTATCCAATGGAGTCTGCGATCTCAATAGCCTCATCAACATTCTCTATTGCCTTATCATATCCGGGAACCACAGGAACACCGGCTTCTATCATGAGTGACCTGGCAGCTATCTTGCTACCCATCTTCTCGATAGCATCACTTGAAGGACCTATGAAAGTAATGCCTGCATCCTCACATTTCTTTGCGAACACAGCATTCTCGGAAAGGAAACCATATCCCGGATGAATAGCTTCTGCGCCAGACTCCTTCGCAACTTCCAGGATCTTATCCATTTTAAGATAGCTCTGGCTTGAAGGAGCAGGACCGATCAGATATGACTCATCCGCATATTTTGCGAAAAGAGCATTCTCATCAGCTTTTGAATATACAGCCACAGTGGGGATATCAAGTTCCCTGCAAGCACGCATGATGCGTATAGCGATCTCACCCCTGTTGGCTACAAGTACTTTTTTGAACATGATGTATACCTCGGATCAGTTGATTGCCATCAATACTTCTCCCGTACCAACGGGATCGCCTTCAGAGACAAATATCTCTTTTACCACACCACTAGCTGGAGCATGGATCGCATTCTCCATCTTCATGGCTTCGATAACACAGATCTTATCCCCTTCTTCAACGGTGTCGCCAACATTGACATTGATCGAAAGGATCATGCCCTGCATGTGGCTTGTAACAGCGCCTTCACATTCAACTGTCGTTTTTGAGCTCTCCACGACCTGGACAGAACCTCCAGTAGGCTCTACCTTGACATCAAATACCTCGCCATCGATCTCAACACGGTAATCGGTTGGTATTTCCACATGGGCCTGTAGAGCAGCCTGCGCAACAGTTACAGGGAGGAGCTCCTCTTCTTCTGCCTCACCAAGCAGGAACTTTGGTGCGATAGCAGGATACAATATGTAGGTCAGAACATCCTCTTCCTTCTTCACAAGACCCTGTTCTTCTGCCTCTTTCTTAAGAGACTCATATTCAGGTTCCAGAAGGTCTGCCGGGCGACAGGTAATAGGCTCTTCGTCGCCAATTATCTTTGCGATCATTTCTGAACTGATAGGTGCAGGTGACCTTCCATACAGACCACGAACATAATCCTTCACTTCTTTAGGTATGACCTTGTAGCGCTCACCCATAAGAACATTCAATACAGCCTGAGTTCCAACGATCTGGCTGGTTGGAGTGACAAGTGGAGGATATCCAAGTTCCTCACGGACCTTTGGCATCTCTTCCAGAACAGCATCATATTTGTCAAGAGCATTCTGCTCCTTGAGCTGTGAAACAAGATTGGAAAGCATACCACCGGGAATCTGGTAAAGCAGGACGTTAGTATCGATCTGTTCTGATATAGGATCAAGTATACCCCGGTATTCTTCTTTGAGATCCTTGAAGTATCTTGAAGACTCGGTCAGAAGTCCCAGATCCAGGCCAGTATCATATTTTGTCCTTGCAAGTGCTGCAACAACTGACTCTGTAGGAGGCTGGGAAGTCCCGCCTGCAAGAGGAGATAATGCCGTATCAAGAACATCGACACCAGCATCACATGCAGCCATATAGCTCATTGAAGCCATGCCAGATGTACAGTGGCAGTGAAGTGCAACAGGAAGACCGACCTCTTTCTTGAGAGAGGTTATAAGTTCGTACGCCTCGTGAGGTGCAAGCAGCCCTGCCATATCCTTGATGCAGATAGAGTCACAATCCAGATCCGCAAGCTCTTTTGCAAATTCAACATACTTTTCTACGGTGTGTACCGGACTGATGGTGTAGCTAATGGTACCCTGAACATGCGCACCAACGTTCTTTGCAACGCTTATTGACTTTTCCATGTTGCGTATGTCATTGACCGCATCAAATATCCTGAATATGTCGATACCATTCTCATGAGCCTTTGTTACGAACTTCTCCACAACATCATCTGAATAGTGACGGTACCCCACAAGATTCTGACCACGAAGTAACATCTGTGCCGGAGTGTTCACCATTTGCTTTTTAAGTTCCCTCAGGCGCTCCCACGGATCCTCATTCAAGTATCTGATACATGTATCAAATGTAGCACCTCCCCACATCTCAAGTGAGTAATATCCGACCTCATCCAACTTTTCAACGATCGGTAACATGTTACGGGTTCGCATACGTGTCGCAAGAAGAGACTGGTGTGCGTCTCGAAGGATTGTTTCCGTGATTTTTACTGACATAATTTTACCTCATAATAAGATCTATTTAGACCCGATCCAGGGGTTGTATTCATGATAAGCTTAAATTGGACATAATTAAACATCTCCTTTTATGTACTTTCTGGTATGCATATATAAGTAAAACGTAAATCAGAAGTATGTTGCAAATAATATAATATGAATGATTATAATATAATGAGACATTAAATTAGAATTATCAATACCCCACAAGCCCAAACAAAATAAAAAAAAGAAAATTTAAGATCTGCATGTGAATTTGATATTTATACAAGTCCAACTGAACTCAAAAGTTTCAAGAAAGCTCCACCTACAGAGATAATGACCTTGTCCATAGTGCTTGCTGCAACGATCTTGATATCCCCATTGTTATATGCATCATTGAAATCTGTGACAACATCATCGGAGTCCAGGAGTTGCCTGACCACAGCTTCATTGGAAGTTATAGTAAGAGCAGGTTCAAACCCAGGATCAACAGCATCCACTTTTTCAAATGTATTAACCTCCAGGTCCACATTCGTAACTGCTTTTATGCCAAGTTTGCTTGAGTCATTCATATCGATGAGCAAAAGCAGTTCCTCATCCCCTATAACATATCTGACACTTGTAGGAACGCCATCAACGTTCAGATTATATTCATTAACAGCAAGGTCCAGTTCATCAAAAAGATCTGCAGATGCAGGAATTGAAAACATTGAAATTATCAACAGAATTGTTAGTATGCCCAATTTCATATAATACACCTCATTAAACCAAATACGTCAAACTTAGTATACATTGAATGAATATAAAAATCAGATGGATCAATCTAAAAGAACATCAACATCTTTTTAATTTCAAAAGCCATAGTCAATGAAATCAGGGAGAACAACCCAACATGGCAGAAATTGTAGCAAGCAAAGAAATGCATGAGTATTTTAATACACTTGAGGGCACGTTGAAAAAGGAGATAGAGATAGTCAACAATGCTCGCTCGAAGGGAAAAGACCCAAAACCCCATGTTGAAATACCACTTGCAAAGGACCTTGCCGACAGAGTGGAGAACCTTATCGGAGTTAAAGGTGTAGCAGAGCTTATCCGGAAACTGGAAGAAACCAGGTCAAGAGAAGAAGCTGCACTGGCCCTTGGAAGAGAAGTAGCTCAGGGAAAAGTTGGCACATTTGATTCTAAATCCGAAGCTATCGAAGCTGCGATCCGTGTGTCCGTTGCCATGCTGACAGAAGGAGTTGTTGCTGCCCCAATTGAAGGAATTGACCGTGCAGGGATCGGAAAGAACGATGACGGGTCTGAATACGTCAGCATTTTCTATGCCGGCCCGATACGCAGTGCAGGAGGTACTGCACAGGCACTATCCGTACTTGTTGGCGATTATGTACGCAGAGGCGTTGGCATTGACAGATACAAACCCCGAAAAGAAGAGGTTGAACGCTACATTGAGGAGATCATGCTCTACAAGAGGGTTGCAAGTCTCCAGTACACCCCATCCGAAGAAGAGATCAGGCTGATCGTGGAGAACTGCCCAATATGCATCGATGGAGAACCAACTGAAGCAGAAGAGGTTGAAGGACACCGCAATCTCGAAAGGATAGATACTAACAGAGTACGTGGCGGAATGGCCCTGGTACTTGCTGAAGGCCTGGCACTAAAAGCTCCAAAGATACAGAAGCATGTAAAAAAACTTAAGATCGACGGCTGGGAATGGCTCGAACAACTGATCTCCGGTACAAAGAGCGCATCTGACGACAGTGGCGAAGAGAAGAAAGATGAGAAACCGAAGATCAAGCCGAAGGATAAGTATATGCGAGACCTGATCGCCGGAAGACCTGTATTTTCCCACCCATCCCGACCAGGAGGATTCCGGTTGCGCTATGGAAGGTCGCGCAATACATCCTTTGCAGCCGCAGGAATAAATCCTTCCGGAATGCTTGTGATGGACGACTTCATCGCACCGGGAACGCAGCTTAAAGTTGAAAGACCTGGAAAAGCAGCAGGTATGGCTCCGGTAGATTCCATCGAAGGTCCCACAGTAAAACTCAGGTCAGGAGATGTTGTCAGGATCGATCGCATAGATGAAGCATATGAATTACGCTCAGAGGTCGAGGAGATCATTGACATTGGTGAGATACTGATAAATTATGGAGATTTCCTTGAGAACAACCACCCACTTGCACCATCACCGTACTGTTTCGAGTGGTGGATACAGGAATACAGGAAAGCTGGAGGAGAGCAGACAGATGGTGAAGAAGTTCTTAAGGACCCATCCCAGGATGTTGCATTGGATTCCAGTAAAAAGTATGGGGTAGCCCTGCACCCCAAGTTCACATACCTGTGGCATGATATTGAAAATGATAAGTTCGAACAGCTTGCGGACTTCATCTCTGAGAATGGGATCCTTGAAAGCGAGAGAACAGTACTAAAATTACCACACGATGCCGCACTTTCAAGCGGAGTGAAGAGAACACTTGAGCTACTACTTGTACTTCACAGGATAAGCGATGGGATGATACTGATCAAGGAACCACTGCCATTCATCTATACCCTTGGACTGGATGACGGGCTCAGAAAGAAGTGGGAGTCTCTTGAACATGAAGAGGTACTTGACAATATCAATCAAATAACGGAATTTGAAGTACGCCCAAGAGCTCCCACACGCATCGGTGCAAGGATGGGAAGACCGGAGAAATCTGATAAAAGGAAGATGTCACCAGCACCCCATGTGTTATTCCCCATTGCAGAATCCGGAGGAAATACACGAAAACTTGAAAATGCCGCCAGCTTCAAGGCATCAACGAATGCAAAGGTCGGAGAGATAGCTGTAGAGATTGGGAACAGGATCTGCCCGGCATGTGGAGTGGAGACCTTCGAATACAGGTGTGACTGCGGCGAATATACCATGCCAAAACTTTTCTGCCCCAGATGCGGCATTTCTGTGAACAAAGCGGAATGTCCAAAATGTGGCACAAAGACAACCTGCACAAGTATGAGAAAGATCGATTTCAAAAGCATTTACCAGAAAGCATTCGAGAAGGTCGGTGAAAGAGACAAACTCGATTCCTTCAAAGGTGTTAAGAAAATGATGTCAAAGGACATGACACCCGAACCTCTCGAAAAAGGGATCCTACGGGCAAAACATGACCTGTTCACCTTCAAGGATGGGACAGTGCGTTATGACATGTCGGACATACCACTTACACACATCAGACCTTCCGAGATAGGAGTCACATGCGAGAAGCTTAAGGAACTTGGCTATAAGGAAGACATCTATGGAAAACCACTTACAGACCCTGAGCAGGTGCTCTGCCTCAAGGTTCAGGACCTTGTAATATCATACGATTGCGCCGATTATATTCTAAGGACCATGCAATACATTGACGATCTTCTTGTCAAATATTATAAAGAAGATCCATATTATAATGCAAAGACAAGGGATGACACGGTTGGCACCCTCCTTATGGGACTTGCACCACATACATCAGCAGGTGTGCTTGGAAGGCTTGTAGGATTTACCACAGCTGCAGTCGGATATGCACATCCGTTCTTCCATGCTGCAAAAAGGCGTAATTGTGACGGGGATGAAGATTGCGTCATGCTGCTTATGGATGGTCTGCTCAACTTCTCCCGCGAGTACCTGCCGGACAAAAGAGGAGGAAAGATGGATGCACCCCTTGTTCTGACCACACGCCTCGACCCCAGTGAGGTTGACAAGGAAGCACATAATATAGATGTCTGTGAATCATACCCGCTGGAATTCTACGAAGCTACACTGAGAATTGCAAACCCCAAGGAGTTCGAAGATACTTTTGACCTGGTCAGCAGCAGACTTGGTACCCCATTACAGTATGAAAAGTTCATGTTCACCCATGATACATCCAACATTGCGGCAGGTCCGCTCAAAAGTGCATACAAGACACTTGGAAGTATGGTCGAGAAGATGGATGCACAACTTGAACTTGGAAAGAAGATACGCGCTGTTGATGCTTCAGATGTCGCAGAGAGGGTGCTTATATCCCACTTCCTGCCAGATATGTTCGGAAACCTGAGAGCTTTCTCAAGACAGGGGACAAGATGCGTAAAATGTGGTGCTAAGTACCGCAGACCACCACTTACAGGCAGTTGTCAAAAATGTGGTGGCAGAGTTATCCTTACGGTTCACGAGGGTGCTGTCAAAAAGTACCTTGAGGTCTCAATGAAAGTGGCAGAAGAGTACAATGTTTCAAGTTACACAAAACAGCGCATTGAACTGATAGGCTACGACATGAAGTCACTTTTTGAAAATGACAGATCCAAACAGATGGGACTTTCAGACTTTATGTAAAAAAAGATTGCAGCAAGCGCTGCAACATATTAGTGTGCAAATATAACCGATCAGTGTATAACATATCCGTTAGCAGATCGGCATATTAACCAACTGATCGAACAAGTCTATTACCAACAAGCATCACTGTACAGGCATGCCTATGGCATTGATCTGCTGAATGAGCTCTGTGAACATATTCATTTCGAGCTCGAGAACATCTTCTTCGCTCATACCTATTGACATCTCGCCGTCAACTGTCAATGTATCAGGACCACGCCTTACGAGCCGGTCCACACCATCGCTGCAAAGCAATCCCTTAACTTCGGGGTCATGGACAAAAGCACGGCCAGGAATAATAACGGTCTCCTTGACATTGGAAAGATCAAGATCACGGAAATCATCGATGGTGATCAGGCACCCGATGTCCTTGTTCAACCCAATTACATTCACAGTGCCCCCCAGCTTGTCGAATATCCCGGAAAGCCTTTCTTCTGCAACCTTGCTTGTGATTATTGTAGCTTCTTTTGTAACCTCAGGCAACTTTGTGAGCAGATCATCATGCACCCTTATCGCGAATGGAGACCCAAAGAGAGGATCTTCCAGAGGTGTGCCGGTAATTCTGAAACTGTGGTTTTTAGCAGCATTACGGACTATCTGAGTGAACTCCTCAACACTATGAGACTCGATACCTTCCATTATAGGTGCATTCTCAAGTATCAGTCCTTCTTCCCTTGAGTTAGCAAAGCGCATGAGTATCGCTCCTGAGGCACCCATGGTTTCCAGATCAGAAAGTGTCTTCTCAAGAACTTCACCATCATTGACACCCGGAATTACAACAATTGCACCATATACCTCACAATGTGCACAGAAGTCACGAAGTACAGCAAGGGAAGCTTCCGGCTCAGGGTCGTTCATATATGCCCCACGAATTTCCGGATCGGTCGCAAATACAGTGAATGATACCTCAGTGACACCGTTCTCAATAAAAAAGGCAGCATCATCTTCCGAAGTAAATCCTTTCCCACTGGTATATCCCAGATGTATTGGTTTTTTAAATTGTGATAAGAAAGAGACCAGTTCTTTAAGTTCAGGATAACAGCTGATGTCACCGCCACCACTTATGGTAAACTTATCAGCTTCCCCTGAACCAAAATGCATGGCTTGTGAAACTTCACCCATAACATATTGAACAGGTTTGAAGCCTGAGTAGAGCTCTTTGACACCGCGTGTGCAATAGTCGCACCCTTTTGAAAAAGGGAAACAATGTTTACAACCAAAAGCAGGTACGTCTTTTACTTTCTTGAAGTAGCAGTACTTGCAAAACCCACGACAATCTACGCCGGGATTTCCACCGACATCTGCAACTATTTCCATATCGATCGTGGGTACCTTAATGTATGTAGTACTAAATCTTTGTGGTGCAAAGAATGGGAGAGGACAGACATTGATTATTATCCCACACAGAATTAATTTAGGAAGATGAGGATGATCTTCTTTTTCACACAAAAATATACATACGTATGCATTTCGTATGCCAAAGTTTCAGAATAATTCAAACTAAACCGCATTAAATGCACTTAACTTAATTATTAATGATGAAAAACCCTCGTACCCTTACCCCAAATCCAAAAGCTTTAAACCTGAAAACAACGTTCCAATTTTGAATCAATTAGAAGAATGACCAATTGGAAACATCATTTAACACAAAAACGGCACCATTAGGGAACTTTTGGGCCATCGCTCAAATCTTGTGGTTTCCATCGGGATTTCTGGAATAAAATTAGGAGGAAATATCGTGTCTGACAAAATAGACATATATGACGACAGAGGTACACTGTTGGAAAGCGGCGTCGACATAATGGCACTCGCACCAACAACAAATGCAGCAATCGGAAAGATCATCAAAGACACAAAGAGGACTGTCGCTGTCAACCTTGCAGGTATCGAGAAAGGTCTCGCAACCGGCAAGTATGGTGGAAAAGGACGCCAGATTCTCGGACGTGGTCTCGAATATGATATCGTAGGGAACGCAGATGCAATCGCAGAGTCTGTTGCAAACCTTGTAAAGGTAAGCGACGACGACGACACAAACGTAAAAGTGATCGGTGGCGGAAAACAGCTTCTTGTGCAGGTTCCAAGCGCAAGGACAGACGCTGGTGCTGACTTCGTTTCAGGAAGTACAGTAAGTGCAGCAGCTGTTGTACAGACCATCATTGACACATACAACACCGACATGTTCGATGCACCACTCGTAAAGGGTGCTGTCTGGGGTAGCTATCCACAGACCATGGACATGAGCGGCGGTAACGTTGCATCAATTCTCAGCATACCACAGCAGAATGAAGGTCTCGGTTTCTCCCTTAGGAACATCATGACCAACCACGTCGCTGCTATCACAGGCAGAAAGGCAATGAACGCTGCTGCACTCTCCTCAATATACGAGCAGGCAGGTATGTTCGAGATGGGTAACGCAGTAGGTTCATTCGCGAGACACCAGTTACTTGGATTCGCATACCAGGGCCTTAACGCTAACAACATCGTTTACGAAATGGTCAAAGAGAACGGCAAGACCGGTACAGTCGGTACAGTCGTCGAGACCGTTGTCGAGAAAGCACTCGAAGCAGGTATCATCGAGGTCGACCACAAGGCACCATCCGGATACAACTTCTACAAGGCAAATGACGTTTCCATGTGGAACGCATGTGCAGCAGCAGGTCAGCTCGCAGCTACACTCGTAAACTGTGCAGCAGGCAGAGCAGCTCAGAACGTATCATCAACCATCCTGTACTTCAACGATATACTCGAGAAGGAAACAGGTCTTCCAGGCTGTGACATGGGTAGAGCACAGGGTACTGGAGTCGGATTCTCCTTCTTCAGTCACTCAATCTATGGTGGCGGTGGACCAGGTATCTTCAATGGTAACCACGTTGTAACAAGACACTCCAGAGGATTCGCAATTCCTTGTGTATCCGCTGCATGTTCAATTGATGCAGGTACTCAGATGATTACCATCGAGAAGACATCAGGACTTGTTGGAAATGTGTTCGGTTCAATCGAAGAATTCAGAGAGCCAATCAAAGCAGTTGCAGGGGCACTCTAAATAAAGAGCTCTAACAGATCTTGAAGGTAATCAATAATGGTCGATTCTGCATCAAACACAGAGAACCTCATACAGATCGAGATATTTCCACGAAGGTTACTCAGCCCGGAAACCGCACAGGAACTACTCGTCGAACTGAGCAAAATAGAAGGCATCACAAGGGCATTCGTACAGGGCCCAAGACTTCCAGTGACCGTACCATATGGTCCTGCGACAGGACAGGATGTCAACCATAAGTTCAGTGACACGATCAGTATCGGTGAAACGGACATTAGCTTGGCTGTGATTGTTGGCCGCATAAGGCTGGAAGTCCTCAACTCAGAGATAAGAGACAACATCGGGGAAGTTTGTGAGCGAATACTTCCGATGGGACTCGAGTTCAGAGAAGGACTTTTCTTACCAAACAAGCAGACCGTTTCCGACTATGCAAAACGTGGTCCTGGAGCAGATCCAACAGTCCTCGGACTGGCAGATCCGAAAGGCAAAGTGGGTAATCGTATTTGTTCCTTAAATCCAGCGGAATGATGTTAAATGTTTGACCGGGAAACACAAGTTGTAGACTGCAGGCATGGAATGGGCTTGGGACGCGGTGGAGGGCTCGCACAACGCGGCACCCTTTCCGAGACCGGACGCCCTGATGTCATCACAGTAGCAATGAGTCCCGGCAGACGCCACATCACAAAACCGATATGTGAACTCACATACGGCATGCGCAGGGAAGATATACAGGTCAGTGTTCTGGTATTGAACTCAGGATCAGGCATACCTGATACACCAATGAGATCAGGCGCATTCGGGATAACACCTGAAGAAGTTGCGCAGATATCAAGGCATAAACTGGCAGTTATCCATACAGGGAACATACGAGACCATGTGGTAAAAAAAGTAAGGGAAATTCTAAAGGATGCAGAGATCCCGGCAATAATCGTCTGTCAGACAAATGTCGACTTTGAGGATTTTGCTAAGGGAGGAATTAAGACCAAATTTGTAAAACCTAAAAATAACGAGACCCTAACAAAAGGAAAAGTTATGGATATTGTGTCAGGAGTCACAAGAGGAGAATCATGTTCAAGAGACAAGTTGAACGAACTCGTGAAATCCGTAAAGAACACAATGAGATCTATTGATAACTAAGGAGTGTATAATATGGCATACGAAGCACAATATTATCCAGGTGCAACATCCGTTGCAGAAAACAGAAGAAAGCACATGTCCGGAAAGGTCGAAAAGCTCAGGGAAGTCTCTGACGACGATCTTACATTAGTACTCGGACACCGTGCACCAGGTAGCGACTACCCAAGCACACACCCACCACTCGCTGAGATGGGTGAACCAGAATGCTCAGTCAGAGAAATGGTCGAACCAACACCAGGCGCAAAAGCTGGTGACAGGGTAAGGTACGTTCAGTTCGTTGACTCAATGTACAACGCACCATCAACACCATACTTCAGGTCATACGCAGCAGCAATCAACTACAGAGGTGTCGACCCAGGTACACTTTCCGGTCGTCAGGTCGTTGAAGCTCGTGAAAGAGACATGGAAGAGATCGCAAAGTTCCAGCTCGAGACAGAAATGACATGCCCAGCACTTGCTAGCCTTCGTGGCGCAACTGTTCACGGTCACTCACTCCGTCTTCCAGAAGATGGAATCATGTTCGACATGCTTGACAGATGCCGCCTTGAGAATGGCGTAGTAATCATGCACAAGGACCAGGTAGGAAGGGCAATCGACAAGAAGGTCGACTTCGGAAAACCAATGTCCGAGGAAGAGGCTGCCAAGAGAACCACATTCTACCGTGTAGACAATGTTGCATTCAGAGATGACGCAGAGGTCATCGAGTGGGTCCACACAGTGTTTGAGAAGAGAACCGCATATGGATTCAAGCCAGAGTAAGCGAGGTGAGAAAAATGGCAGATGATAGAAAGAGACTGTTCCAGAAAGATTTGGAAATCAAATTCACAAAAGAACACGGCGACAACAAGATGGAAGGCGGAGAGATCACTGACAAGAAAGTGACATACTACCGTCTTGGTGTTGACCAGAACCCAAGAAAAGTCGAGATGAAGAAAGCTGGCCAGGAAATGGCTGCAGCTAGAGGACTCGTTGGTTACAACCCAATGATGCACTGTGGTGGTATCCCACTCGGTCAGAGAGCAATCACACCATCCTTCATTTCCGGTACTGACATCATGGTAGAAACCGATGATCTTCACTACGTCAACAACGCTGCAATGCAGCAGATGTGGGATGACATCAGAAGAACCACAATCGTCGGTATGGACATGGCTCACGAGACACTCGAGAAGCGTCTCGGTATCGAAGTCACACCAGAAACAATCAACCACTACCTTGAAGTGCTCAACCACGCACTCCCTGGCGGAGCAGTTGTTCAGGAGCACATGGTCGAAACACACCCAGCTCTTGTAGATGACTGTTACGTGAAGATCTTCACCGGTGACGACGAACTTGCAGATGAGATCGACAGCCAGTTCCTCATCGACATCAACAAGCAGTTCCCAGAAGATCAGGCAGAAGCACTCAAAGCAGCTATCGGAAAGACAACCTGGCAGGCAGCACACATCCCAACCGTTGTTAGCAGAACAACAGATGGTGCACAGACCTCAAGGTGGATGGCAATGCAGGTCGGTATGTCCTTCATCGCAGCATACAACATGTGTGCTGGTGAAGCAGCAGTAGCTGACCTTTCATACGCAGCAAAGCACGCTGGTGTAATCTCAATGGGAGATATGCTTCCAGCAAGACGTGCACGTGGTCCAAACGAGCCTGGTGGAATTTCCTTCGGTCACATGGCTGATATCATTCAGACAAGCCGTGTTGACGCAGAAGACCCAGCACACGTAGCTCTCGAGGTAGTCGGTGGAGGATGTATGCTCTACGATCAGATCTGGCTCGGTTCCTACATGTCTGGTGGTGTCGGATTCACACAGTATGCAACCGCTGCATACACCAACAACATCCTTGACGACAACCTGTACTACAACGTTGACTACATCAACGACAAGTACGATGGTGCAGCAAACAAGGGTACCGACAACAAGGTCAAGGCAACAATGGATGTTGTCAAGGACATCGCAACAGAGTCCACAATCTATGGTCTCGAGAACTACGAGAAGTACCCAACAGCACTCGAAGACCACTTTGGTGGTTCCCAGAGAGCAACAGTACTCTCCGCAGCAGCAGGTAGTGCAACAGCACTCGCAACCGGAAACGGAAACGCTGGTCTTTCCGCATGGTACCTTTCAATGTACCTGCACAAGGAAGCACACGGACGTCTTGGTTTCTTCGGATTCGACCTGCAGGACCAGTGTGGAGCTACAAACGTATTCTCCTTCCAGTCCGACGAAGGTCTGCCTGTTGAGCTCCGTGGTCCAAACTACCCTAACTACGCAATGAACGTAGGTCACCAGGGTGGTTACACCGCAATCGCTTCAGCAGCACACGCTGGACGTGGAGATGCATGGGCAGTCAACCCACTGATCAAGGTCTGCTTCGCAGATGACCTTCTCCCATTCGACTTTACCGCACCAAGGAAAGAGTTTGGAAGAGGCGCAATCAGAGAGTTCGAGCCAGCTGGTGAGAGATCACTCATCATCCCAGCAAAATAAACATAAATTTGAAAAGGCAGGCTTTGCCTGCTTTTTTCTATCTTTTTTGACTTGGACGTATAGTCCGCTTTTCTAATTATGACATAATATTTTTCCATGAGCGAAAGCTTTGTTTGATGGAAATCGTTTTAGCACCAACATATTAAGAATAACACAAATATGAAAATAAAGCAGGTAAATCGATAATTATATCAGTAAAGTAATCATCATCAAAAGCATTCAAACCGGAGCGGAGAAACAAAACTTCGAACAAATTACAATATTATCTTTTTACAAGGGGATCACTTCATGGTTACAGAGATAGAAAAGAAAGTAATGGAAGCAAAAATGGCATCCATTACACTTGCAAGTGTAGACACTCAGACAAAGGACAGAGCTCTTGAAGCCATGGCCAATGCACTTGACGAAAACCGCGATAGAATAATAGAAACAAACGGCGCTGACCTCGAAGAAGCCGGGAGAATGAAGGCTGAAGGTAAACTCTCACAGGCACTTGTAGATCGCCTTAAGGTCAGCAATTCGAAGATCGACGGAATGATCAGCGGTATTCGCGATGTTATCAAACTTGAGGACCCTTCCGGTAAAACAATGAAAACACTTGAGCTTGATACTGGCCTGGACCTTTATCAGGTGAGTTGCCCTATCGGACTTATAGGAGTTATTTTCGAGTCACGCCCGGATGTTGTTCCGCAGATCATGTCACTTTGCCTCAAGAGTGGAAACGCCACCATATTCAAAGGTGGTAGTGAAGCATTGAACTCTAACCGTACAATATTCGACATACTCGTCAAGGCAATGGAGAACATCGAAGGAATACCAAAAGGTGCATTCCAGCTCATGGAAACAAGAGAAGAGGTCATGAACCTCCTCGCACTTGATGATTATATTGACCTCCTCATCCCACGCGGTTCTAACGAATTCGTGAAATATATACAGGACAATACAAAGATATCGGTACTCGGTCATGCAGATGGGATATGTCACGTCTATGTGGACACAAGTGCTGATATGGACAAAGCGTATGATGTATGCTTTGACTCAAAAGTACAGTACCCTGCAGTATGCAACGCCATGGAAACACTGCTCATAAACAAAGAGATCGCCGAGGACTTCATGCCAGAAATGATGAAAAGGTATGATGAAGCAGACGTTGAGCTTCGTTTTGATGAGGAGTCATACGCCATTGCAGAAAACCTTGGCCTGAAGAACATCAAAAGGGCAACCGATGAAGACTGGAAAACAGAATACAATGAACTGATCCTTTCAGTAAAACTCGTTGACACCATTGAACAGGCGATAAACCATATCAACCGCTATGGATCACACCACACAGATGCGATCATCACAGAAGATGCAGCAAAACGAAAGCAGTTCATCGATCTTGTGGACTCATCAAGTGTTATGGTGAATGCATCCACCAGGTTTGCAGATGGGTTCCGCTATGGCAAAGGTGCAGAGGTCGGTATTAGCACTAACAAGATACATTCACGTGGTCCGGTAGGAATGGAAGGACTTGTCATTTACAAATATGTATTGTTGGGTAATGGGGACAAGGTTTCCGATTATGCAGGAGATGAGCCAAAGCCATTTACCCACAGAGTGATCGATAAAAAACTATCTGATGCTTTGAACAACTGATAATAACAAAAAGGTGTCCGCTTTGATCAACAGGCAACAGATACTAGGTGATGCTAAGAAAATAGTCATCAAGTTAGGTACAACTTCGATCAGCAAGGAAGATGGAAGCCTTAATACTGAATTTATGGAAAAGGTTGCAGAACAGGTCTCTGAGCTGCATAATGCAGGGAAGCAGGTAATACTGGTCAGTTCCGGTTCAATTGGAATTGGCATAGAGATCCTGAACCTGAACTGTCGCCCAAAGGAGATACCCGTGCGCCAGGCAGCTGCCGCTGTCGGACAAGGAGTATTGATGCAACACTGGACGGAAGCTTTCCACAAGCATGACCTTAACGTAGCGCAGATACTCCTGACATACGATTCTTTCACTAACAGATTAACGTACCTGAACCTGAGGAACAGTATCTCCACACTTTTAAGCTACGGCGTTATCCCGATCATCAATGAGAATGATCCGATCTGCGTTCATGAGATCGAAGCAACACTTGGCGATAACGACAAACTTTCAGCAATGGTTGCAAGTAAGACCGAAGCTGACCTGTTGATACTGCTGACCGATATCGACGGACTGTTCAATAAGAACCCAAAAAGACATGATGATGCAGTACTATTGAATACCGTGGAAGAGATCACACCTACCATCGAAAGCTATGGCGGAAGCCCTACCAGCATGAAAGGTGTTGGAGGCATGCGCACTAAAATAGCAGCTGCAAAGATCTGCAATATGGCCGGCTGCTACATGGTAATTGCCAATAGCAATGTGGATAATGGCATTAGCAGAATACTTGCCGGAGAAACTATCGGAACACTCTTCCTTGCAAACCAGTACGTTCACAAGAACAGGATACGATGGATAATACTTGGAAAAGCATCCGGAACCATCATAGTCGATCATGGAGCAAAAGATGCCCTCACTAACAGTATGAGTCTGCTCCCATCCGGCGTTGTCGAGATCATCGGCAGCTTTGACAGAGGCGACATAGTAAAACTGGAATGTGATGGAGAAGTATTTGGAAAAGGTATCACAGACTACACCTCCGAAGAGCTTGAAGCCATCAAGGGTAAACAAACGAATGTAATAGCAGACATCCTTGGATACAAGAACTACGATCACGTGATCAAGAAAGAGAACATAGGAATTCTCAAGTAATATGTGTTGTATTTATCAAAATTTTGAGATAATAGTTCGTTCAAACCAAAAGAACGACCATAACCTTATTATACATTTTTATTTACGGTAATACAATCCAATTGATGGAACCCCACAGGAGCATTAATGAAGACAAATACCAGGGAACATAGCGAA
Source organism: Methanococcoides methylutens (assembly GCF_000765475.1). Classification (NCBI taxonomy): domain Archaea; kingdom Methanobacteriati; phylum Methanobacteriota; class Methanomicrobia; order Methanosarcinales; family Methanosarcinaceae; genus Methanococcoides; species Methanococcoides methylutens. The sequence goes on along the minus strand of NZ_JRHO01000005.1, from coordinate 51,746 downwards.
AACAAGAAATCAAAGATCCTTGTTGTAGAAGCAAATGATCCTGATGTTGAAAGCTTGGGCCTTGTTCTTTCAGCCGACTACGACATAATAAGAGCTGCAAAAGGCAATGAAGCTCTTGACCTAGTAGAAAAAGAAAATCCCGAACTTATTCTTCTTGGCAACAACCTACCCGATATAGAAGGGCAAGATATATGCAAGGAAATAAAGAGAAAGCTCCAAAACAAGCTATTGCCTGTAATTATGGTTACTTCCCTTCTCGAAAATGAAGAGAGGAAAGCTGCTATCAAGGAAAATGCTGATGAGATCCTTATAGAACCTGTTGACGAACTGGAACTTACCACGAGAGTACGTTCACTTCTTCGAATGCGCCATCTTCATGAAGAGCTTGTCAAAGAAAGGGACCAGGTACAAAGATATATTGATGTCGCAGGTTCGATCATCGGAGTTGTTGACAGGAACTTCAGAGTTACTCTTGTGAACCAGAAAGCCTGTGATATTCTTGGTTACTCAAAAGATGAGGTAATGGGAAAGAACTGGTTCGATGTTTTCGTACCGGAATACATCAGAGATGACATAAAGAAAGGGTATCTAGGAGTTATTAATGGTACCATTGAACCTCCGGAGTTCTCGGAAAAGCCTATCATTACCAAAAATAAAGATGAAAAATGGGTACTCTGGCACGACGTAGTACTTCGGGACGACGAAATGAACATCGTGGGAACCATCAGTTCTGGCGATGACATCACAGAGAGAAAGCTTGCAGAAAAAGCAATGGAAGAGGCGAACACGGAACTTAAGCTACTCGATAATATAAAGGACCAGTTCCTGACAAATCTTAATTATGAGCTCAGGACGCCACTTATATCCATAAAAGGTTTCTGCGAACTATTAATGGAAGAGAAGCTGGGGACAATAAATGATTCCCAAAAAAATGCACTGGATGCGGTTCTCAGGAATTCAGAGAGGCTTCGACATCTGATTGACTCTCTCCTATACGTAAGTGGAGAACGCAATCAGAACATAAAGTATAATATAATACCACTTTATCCTGCAAGACTTATTGAGGACATCATTGAAGATCGGGCCTTATATGTAGAAAAGAAGGAACTGACAATTGAAAATCATGTTCCAAAAACCCTTCCTGCAATCCTGGGAGACATCGAACATCTGGAACGGATGTTTACTCACCTTCTGGATAATGCAATAAAATTTACACCTTCTAAAGGAAAGATCATATTTTCTGCCTCAACCTACGATGATACTTTAGAGATCAAGATAAAAGACACAGGTATCGGTATTCCAAAGGAACTTTTACCGAATATATTCAGCAGTTTCTATCAGGTAGACGGATCGACCCGAAGAAAATATGGCGGTACTGGCGTAGGATTGCACATTTGTAAGAAGATCGTTGAAGCACATATGGGAGAGATCTTTGTGGAAAGTGAGGAAGGAGTTGGCACAACATTCATAATCATACTTCCAGTTTGACACGGGGTCATTTCATCGCTTACTTCCTTTTTTTCTGTTCGAACACTATAAATATAATCAGACTGGATTAATTATGATGAGAAAAGAACGATCTGTAAAGATGGTTTTAGCACTCCTATGTATAATCATACTTGCGATCGTGCTAAGCTATGCACTGCTACCCTACATCAATGCTTTTCTGGGAGCTTTTATCCTTTATGTAATATTCAAACCGGTATATTGCCTGCTTACAGAGCGATTCAAACTACGCAAGGATGCATCTGCGCTTTCCGTGATGATGATGTCAATAATACTGGTACTCATACCACTTTATTTCCTGTTCGTTTCTATCGTAGGAGAGCTCGAAATTGTCATCAGCAGCATTGCCACCAACATTAGCTATGTTGACATCACAGAGAACATAAACTACCTGAATGAGATAGCACCTGACCTGGACATCCAGGAAAAGGTGGTCAACATCGCATCCACTGTAGGTACATACACTAGCAAGTATATCTTATCAGCACTGCAGAATATCAGCGGTCAGATAATCTCCCTCACCATCATGTTCTTCTTACTATACTACCTGTTCACGTCCACTAACACAGGTTTTGATGATAAGCTCAAGGAATTTGTCCCATTCAATAATAGGAACACGGAGATAATTCTAAGAGAGCTCAAGAACGTCATACAGTCCACCCTCATTGCCACACTTCTAATAGCACTCCTTCAGGGAACTCTCATTGGCCTGACCTTCTATGCAATGGGAATACAAGGAGCAACACTCTGGGGAGCTGTCACTGCGATACTGTCATTTTTGCCAGTGGTCGGTGCCCCCCTTGTTTGGATCCCTGCAGCCATCATACAACTTGCATTAAAGAACTATGTTGCAGGTATTGCAATACTTGTAGTAGGCATTATTATCAGCAATATCGATAATGTCCTCAGGCCTTTAATTCAGAAAAAAGTAGGAGCAATGCACCCCTTTGTATCCCTGTTGGGAATATTTGTGGGCATCTATCTCTTCGGGATCATAGGTATCGTAGTAGGACCACTTTTGATATCAACATTCCTTTTGGTATTAAAGATGTTCAATGAAGAATATATTCAGGAATAATTGGCTGGCATATAATTTTATGTTGGGATAAAGAATAGTAAGAGCTCTGATAATGATCGCAATTGTATCTCAAATTATCCGGTTCGAATTCCTAAGGCAAGCTTCGCTTTTTTTATTTTACCAACTATCATTTGTTTGATAACATAGGAAGCAGGAGTTCTGCGACCTCCGAAAGTGACATTGCCTTCACGTATGGCACGGAGTACGGATTCTGCAGTCCTGTCCAAAGCATCTACCTCAGTATAGGAACAACCAACCATCTTCGCTTCGTGTGAATCACTTCCCCCCACCTGCGGGAAACCAAGCTCTTTTGCAACCCTTTTTGCCTTGTTATTGGCTCCACCGGTCACACACCTGGAATTAAGGACCTCCACAGCATCAGCATCAAGACCTTCAACATACCCGATACCATGAGATGTTATCTTAAAAGGATGAGGTATTATCACAACTCCTCCAAGCTCCCTTGCACGTTCTATGGTCTTCTCAGGAGTCATACCTGATTCGATGTCCCCATCAGGATCAAGCACGAGAATGTGTCCTTTAGAAGAGGTGACCTCAATGCCAGGGATAACGATGATATCAGAACCTAACTCTCTTGCCCTTCTGGCACAGGCAAGACCTCCCTCCCGAGTATCATGATCACATATTGCAACACCGTCAAGACCATTTTTTTTTGCAAATTCAAGAATAGAGTCTATTTCAGCATTGCTATCCTTTGAAAAACAGGAGTGAACATGAAGATCAATACGCATATAGAGAATGCTGTTCTCTCCGGTTATAAAGTTTTTGAAGAATGCCCTGCATAATTGGTCAAAAAAAGAAAAATAGGAGGACTAAAAAGCGAACGGGTTGAATCAAGTCGATTACATAGGGGATTTGTGGTGTAGTACTTAGGGGATGTATGGAGAATCCCGTTCGCAATTATACAAACGACTTTTTTGCATATAAACTTTTCGCACATATACGAACAAATATTAACTAAATGTTAATATTATTAATAAGAAATTGTGAATGGCTTTACTTTTTGAATTATCTCATCCCTTGCTTCTATTTCCATGAGAATGGAATCCCCGTACTCGATAGTGTGCACAATGCCTTCATCATAAAGCCATGATACCATGGACATCCCCTCTTCGGACATCGGGACAGATATTCTGCAATGTTCCCATTTAGGCAGGTTCTCATATAGAAGCTGTTGAAGTTCGCCAAGCCCTTCCCCCGATTTTGCAGATATCATGACCGGAGCAGGAGCAAGGTAACTGATCACTTCCATTTTTTCCTGCAGATCTTCATAAGGAATAAGATCAGTCTTGTTGAGGGCAGTAACTATCACAGCACCCTCTGTCCTTTTCCAGAAGATATCATGGCTGACTACCAGTTTTTGCCTTATGACATCCACAGGATCACTCATATCCACCACAAGAAGAATGATATCAGCCAGGAAGATCTCATCAAGAGTTGACCTGAAAGCATCCACCATCCAGTGCGGGAGGTCTTCGATAAAACCAACAGTATCTGTCAGAAGCATTTTTCTATAATTAATAGTGAGAGAACGTGTTGTAGGAGATAATGTCGTAAAGAGCATGTCCTCAACTATTGTCCCTTCCTCCACAAGTGACTGGAAAAGGGTGCTTTTGCCCGCATTCGTATAACCTGCCAGAGCTACAAGGGAAAATCCCCTTTCATGCCTGAAAGTGCGAAGTGACTCGCTCCCTTTGGATGAATGCAGAAGTTCGGTCCTGATCCTCACGATCCTTTTCTTAATATCCTGCTCATAAGAATCCTCATAACCACCAAGACCCATAAAACCCGGACGTTCCTCTTTCTTCAGCAACGAAACAATGGCCTTCGCCTTGGGAAGCTCATATTGCAACTTCGCAAGCTCTACCTGCAGTTTTGCACGTCTTGTGGTAGCCCTTGCAGCAAATATCTCAAGGATAAGCTGGAACCTGTCCATTACTTCACATTTGCAGGTCTCGGAAATATTATAGATCTGTGTAGTTGATAGCTGGTTGTTAAAAATTACTTTCTCAGCTTCAAGAGCCTCTACAAGCTCTGCGAGTTCATCTACCTTGCCACGACCTATCTGGTACTTCCGGTCAGGATATCTTGATTGCACCAATGTGCCAACAACCACATAATCAGCAGCATGTGCTAACTCTTTGAGCTCTGCCAGCTTCCGCTCATTTGCAGCAGTATCAGCATTCGGATCATTTCGTTGGACAACAATAGTTCTTTTCATAGTACACCCATGGATTGGATCATGCGGATACATGATATGATATTTATCGATAAGTAATAAACAAATTGATAGATGAATATAGGATTTAGTGATTAGTGATTGAATGAATGAATGAGCAGCTAGACTAATTGATAAATTAATCAATCAATCAATCAATCAATCAATCAATACCCAATTCCTTCATAAGAAGATTTCTGGAACTAAGGGACACATGGTGTGCAAATTCTATTGACAGCCTTTCGCTTAGAGATTCTTGATATTTGAACTCCCGCGAGAACATTCTCTGCGAAAGCCATTCCGGCTGATTGTACAGGTCCCCATGCTCCAATATAATGGTACCAGGGTAATTCATCTCCGCAACAGTTGTTTCGATAATATTGACAACATCTGCAATATCTGGTGCTGAAGATACCAGAAACGGTTTTACGGCGATCTGGGAAACTGATTCTATATGACTTGCAGAGACATTAACTGCAACAGCAGCACAGACCATGTAGTACCCTTGATTTATCCTGTGACGGCCTGATATGTCAACGGCTATTATTGGAAACATTATATTACTCGCATAGGCATTGTTCATTAATTCAAGTATCGGTTCCGGTTATTGGTAATTCAGGTATTCCAGTTCATCTATTTGTTTAAATATTTATTTAAACACTAATTAAAGAATTCGAAATATTCGAGGACATCATTTCATGAGGTTGCGAATATAATCTGCATCCTTGAGTATTTTGAAACTTACAAAGCCACCTACAATGAGATTCATATAAAGTGTGAAAACACGCCATGCAATGACGACTATACCAACCATGTAGGCGGGAACGAACACCGAGAACAGGGAAGTTGCACCAAGCTCGGCAACACCACTTGAACCCGGAGTAACCGGGATGACCAAAAGGATCATCAACAGGACCTGTGCAGCAAATGAGATAATGATAGAAGGTGGCTGGTTCAATCCCATGAGGATCACCGGGACCATGGCAAATTCAACCAGCCAGAAGAGGATGGTATAGATACTACCAAATAACAGTCCCCTACGACCTTTTGTCACAAAGAAGGCCATGCTGTAATGGAAATCCTCGATGACCATATCCATTTTACTCATGATCCTTTCTAGACGGGGGTCGTTTCCTTTACCCAGGAATCCTGCGATCCGATGAAGCATAAAGTTAAGGGCTTTCCTTGTGTGATGAGGGTGCCAGACCGCATATATGACCATTATGAACACAAGTATCAGAGCTATTTCTCCAGCCATTATTACTATGTCCAGACCGGAAGTTGATATTACCCTGCGGAACAGGTGCAAAGCAACTGGAGCTGCCATCATGATCAGTATACCGTCAAGTAGCCTCTCACCAAGTACAACTGCAGTGGCATTCCCAACAGGCACACTATCCTGGTTGAGCAGATGAATTCTCAAAGGTTCTCCGCCAATTGATGATGGAGTGACGGATGCAAGAAAAGTGCTTGAAGTAACGATCTCAACAGACCTCGACAGTCCCACCCTGAAACCTAGTGAGTTGCACATTGTCTTTGTCCGCAACCCCCAGAACATGAAGGAACTCAAGTGAAGAAATGCAGCAGTCAGAAGGAACTCCGGCCTGATATCATGGATAAGTTCCAGTGTTTGTGGATCTACTGTGTAGAACATAACAAAAAAAATGGAAATAGCACTTATGAGAAGCGAAACTGACAGCCATTTCCTTAGATTGTTCACATAAATCATTCCTGTAACTAACGGGCATTTCAGTTAAAATATTGTTATTGAATATATCTCTAGTCCCATATAATTGATTTGTTTTTATATCGAATGCATTGATCAGACATATAAACAGGGAATATGATGCCACCTAATTCATCCAGGATAAAAAAGAAGATTCAATCGATTTTAAATACATTTTAATCCAATCTCATAAAGAAATATATAGCACATGAAAAATATTTAAAACATGGTGTCCTGAAAAAGATCGAAGAATGAAGAGTCCCTGCAGAATGAAAACTAATTAAATCACAATGAGACTGGGCCTAGAGGAAGTAAAAATGTTATCACATATCCAAAACTCTGTTTTTTTCAAAGAATTTTTCAGAAAAAGCATACACTTTGTATCTTTGTTTATTGTTATTTTATACTATTATTTTGGAAAAAGTTTTACACTTAATTTTTTGACACTGGTCCTTTGCTGTTTCCTGGTAATAGAATATTTCCGAGTAGAAAAAGAATTAAAGATCCCAATTGTCTGGAAACTTTATCGATCAAAGGAAAAAGACAAACTAAGTGGAAATATATATTTTTTGATCGGAAGTATAATCGCCATAAGCATTTTCTCAAAAGAAGTTGCATCTGCAGCAATATTAATGACAACTTTTGGTGATAGTGCAGCAGCCCTGATAGGAATAAGTTACGGTAAAAGGTGGATTAAATCTCTTCCAGACAGGGCATGGGAGGGGGTTATTTCTGAATACCTCGTAAACCTTGCTATTGGATACTTGTTCCTTTCAAATTGGATAGTAGCCATAATAATGGCTTCAGCAGCCACGATCGTTGAGACCCTGACATACAAATTAGACGATAATCTATTAATTCCATTATTTTCAGGTATTGTTGGACAAATTGTTTTAATAGTTTATTTATCACTATAATAAGATCAATTATCCTAAAATGAAAAATATAAAATAAAAAGAATGAAAGGACAGATCTGAATCAGATCGACTTTATTAATAAAAGAAATTTCAGGGACAGGATATCACTATGAGAATAATGCTCTTTGTTTGCGGAGAAGGACTTGGACATACAAGCCGCTGCATTCCACTTGCACAACAAATGCAATCAGCCGGTCATGATGTGAGGATCGGTGCCTACGGATATTCCAGGGAGCTTATTGAAAAAAAAGGACTGAAAACAATAGAGATTCCCCCGGAAATTCAGCTTGTGGGCAATGCCGGGAGCCTTGATCTTAAGAGATCGATCATTGCCACCATCAAAAGTGGTCAATTGCTCGGGATCAGAAAGGTCAGCAGGCAACTGAAAGAATTCAAACCACAGGTAGTTGTATCAGACAGTTATTACACTGCAACCCTTGCTGCCATGTTCAAAAGGATCCCCGTACACCTCATAATAAACCAGTCCAACATGGAGGAATTCTTCTACAATAAGGGGATGTGCATGAAAGTCATTGGCAGGATCATAAAGAGATTCTATAATGCGATATTCAGGAAGGTTGACGGTATCATCGTACCGGATTATCCCATGCCGCATACCATCTGTCGCCTGAACCTTGATCTTGAAAATGAAATTGAAGACGCTGTGTTCTACAGTGGACCCCTCGTCGGGAAAAAGTATGAAGAGGTGACCGAAGCAGACCTTGCCAGGCCGCATGTACTTTCCACAGTTGGTGGTTTCGGATACCGTGAACCTATATTTCGAAAGGTTATCGAAACAGCAAGACTGGATACTGCGATCAATTATACCCTCCTGTCCGGCCCAAGTGTTAATCCCGATGACTTCAATGACCTGCCAGAGAACGTGACCATACTCAGGTTCATTGAGGACCAGTTCCCATACATAAAAAGTTCCGACCTTGTAATTGCACCCGGGGGCCACAGTACGATGATGGAAGCTCTTTCATTTGGCATCCCCATGTTATCTTTCCCGGACATCGAACACAACGAGCAGGAAAATAACGCCACTGCACTGGAAGAGGATGGCTGTGGAAGAAAGCTGGACTATTCCATATCCCAAAAACAGCTCCTTGAATACATACATGAGACCACAGATCAAGGAAAGTTACTTGAAAAAAGCAGAGAGTTACATGACCTCTCCAGAGAACTCGATGGACCTTCTGCCATTACAAGGATGTTGGAATCAAAGTACATGAAATGAAAGCACACTACAAAAGATATTTCAATTCCGATACCATTAATGGATATCAGAATGATAACAGCGTTTACTCAATACTATTTCAATGGGTGCATTAAATGATAATTCCTGAACCGATCGAAAATGAAGTGAAGCTACTTGGAGGAACTGAAGGTATTGCATTGAGGATCGCAGATGATGACAAAATTGCCAGGCAAAGCGGCATCCATCATGCACTATCATCCTCCATCCGCCTGAAGATACTCAACCTTGTGCTGGTGCAGCCCTTGTGCGTCTGCCTGATCAAGGATATCACAAATATGCCCGATTCAAAACTCTCCTACCATCTTTCAATTCTTGTGGACAATGGACTTATCCGCCGTGAGAAAAGTGGTAACTGGATAATCTATCACCCAACAGAAGAAGGCAGGAAATATAAGGTGGAACCTTAAAACAAAAAAGCCTCTTTTTTATCTTGTTTCTTGCTATTTCTTATTTTTAAGATCTAAAAGAGATAGTTTAACTTAATTGAAAATAAATAAAACTTTATTAAAAAGAATTTGAGATGGGCCTAACCGGATTTGAACCGGTGATCGCCCGGTTATGAGCCGGGCGCTCTAACCTGACTAAGCTATAGGCCCTCAGAAAAAGCAAGTAAAATACGCCGCCAACAGGGCTCGAACCTGTGACATTCTGATTAACAGTCAGACACTCTACCAACTGAGTTATAGCGGCACTTGATCGCGCTTCAACGCACGATTCCTCCTAATGCAGTTCTGGAATTTAAACCTTTTGTTCGAAGCGGCAAAAAGGCTGGCAACAAGCAGGAAAATCAGCAATTTTCAGCCATATTCCCGCCTCAAAGTGGCTTTCAAAGCCCGCCGTACTCACCATAAATGTCAATAGGTTCTCCACAATTGCGGCACTTGTGCTCCGGAGTAATATTATACTCGCTTACATCGAAGAGTCCACGCCCTATCAGCAATTCACCACAGGAAGGACAGTATGTGCTTTCATACTGGTGACCGAACACGTTTCCAATGTAAACATACTTCAGACCTTCATCCAACGCAATGCCATGGGCCATTTCAAGAGTTTTCACCGGTGTAGGCGGCAGATGCTTCATCTTATAATGCGGCTGGAAGCGTGTAAAGTGTATAGGAGTGTCGGCACCCAGATTTTCACATACCCAGGCAGAGAGTTGCCGCAGCTCATCCTCTGAATCGTTCAGTGTCGGAATAACAAGATTTACGACCTCCACATGCATTCCAAGTTCTCTTGCCAGCTTTGCAGACTCCAGCACAGGTGCAAGCTTTGCACCCACAGTTTCCTTGTAGAACTCTTCCGTAAAAGCTTTGATATCCACCCTGAAAGCATCAAGATAAGGAGAGATATGTCGCAGTGCTTCCGGAGTGATGTAACCGTTGGTCACATATACTGTCCCAAGTCCGGCCTCCTTTGCCAGCTTTGCAGAATCATAAGTGTACTCATACCAGATGGTCGGCTCGTTGTAGGTCCAGGCAATGGAAGCGGACCCTGTAGCAATTGCCCTGTTTACTGCTTCCTCAGGAGTAATCTCCACGGATACGGCCTCATCCAGCCTGACCTGGGAAATGGTCCAGTTCTGGCAGTGCTTGCATCTGAAATTACATCCAATGGTACCCAGGGAATAAGATTTTGAACCCGGTTTAAAGTGGAACAGTGGTTTCTTCTCTATCGGATCAACTGCCTCACTGGAAACTGTGTTGTATATCAAAGAATAAAGAGTACCATCTCGGTTCTCCCTTACACCGCAGATACCTCTTTTACCAGAAGATATCCTGCATCTGTGATTGCAAAGATTGCATCTCACTTTCCCCTCATCCAACTTTTCATAGAACATTGCTTCTTTGAGCATTAGATTCCCCAAGACAACATTATCACAGATACTTAAAAACCTTCTTAGATAGATGGAACCAGATAAGATAAACTAAGTGGAATTAACAAGAATTGAATTAATAAGAATTGAATTAAGAAAACCGTAATAATGATCGAAAATAAAAATATAGAAAAAGAAGAAATATTCCCCTTCACCATGGAAAGGGAAACGAAACAACGAATGACCGAAACGAAAGGATCAATAGTTCCTGGTTACCATGTAGTCTGCGATAGCAAGCAGAAGATCCTTTGCTTCGGAGTCTTCAAGAATATCGAGCATCTTTTTACCATTTTCAAGGTAAGATGCAGAAAGTTCCTGTGCATGTCCAATTGAACCGGATTTTTCAAGTATGGCAACTGCCTCATCAATCTGTTCTGAAGTAGCAGTTCCGCCTTTTCCGAATATGTCAAGTTCAACGCCATTATTTAGAGCGTGAATCGCGATAAGTGTCCTCTTGCCTTCTATCAGGTCACTTCCACGGACCTTACCGAGGATCTCCTCCGGAGTCACCATGTCAATGACATCATCCTGTATCTGGAAACTGATACCCACAAGACGACCAAACTCATAAAGTGCATCCGCAACCTCATCGGAAGCTCCGCCAAGCAGAGCACCGACCTTTGCCACTGCACCATAGAGCACAGAAGTCTTCTTCTCCACCATCTCAAGATACTCTTCTTCTGAAACAGAATCACGAGTCTCGAAATCAATGTCCATCCACTGACCTTCACATATTTCAGTACAGGTCTTTGAAAGAAGAGCAACGCACTTCAGTATGCGTGCAGGATCCTTCTCCATAGATGAGATGATCTCAAAAGCTTTGGAATAGAGAGTATCTCCTGCAAGGATAGCACCCTCACTGCTCCACTTTACATGAACAGAAGGCATTCCACGCCTGACATCATCATTGTCCATTATATCGTCATGAACAAGGGTGAAATTGTGAACCAGTTCCACAGCTACTGCTGCCGGAATAACTGACATGGGATCTCCACCCACAGCTTCAGTTGCAAGCATAAGGACTGTAGGACGGAGGCGTTTACCGCCTGCATCCGGCAAGTATCTTGATGCTTTGTAAAGCTCTTCAGGATGTGCGATCGGAAGAAGCTCCTCGATCCCTTTATCAACATGCACACTTCGTTTTTTTATTTCATCCATAAGATCCATACTAACCACGACCATGTTATAATTCAAATGATCATTCTTCAATATATAATTCTTCACCATTTCTCAACAGGTGTACAGTATCGCCCAGAACGTATCCGGCATCTTCTGCCATCTCAATATAAGCACTGTGCATCTCGATAGTACCGTGAGCAGGGATAACGTGTTCCGGATTGATCAACCTCAGAAGTTCCCAGTGGTCCTCACGATAAGCGTGGCCTGAAACGTGCACGTTATCATAGATACGTCCACCCCTCATTCGGATCTTGGTTTCCAGTGCATAGCGGTTTGCCTGCGTCATTGGACTTGGGATCACGTTTGCAGAGAAGATTATACGGTCACCGGACTCAATTTCATAAGGAGTATCACCTTTTGCAACTCGTGAAAGAATAGCACCAGGTTCACCCTGATGACCAGTTACAATAGGCAGGTATTTTTCCTTCCCTTCTTTCATGATCTTCTTGAACGCCTTATCGATATCCTTCCTCTTACCGTAGATCTCTACATTATCAGGGAAATCAATGTATCCCATATTCTTTGCAGTTACTACATACTTGTCCATGGAACGACCCATTAATACAGGAATACGACCCATCTCTTCAGCGAACTGAATGATCGAGTTAATACGGGATATGTGGGAAGCAAATGTCGTTACAATCATTCCAACATCAGATTCCTCTGTACCAAGAAGTACATCACGGACCATGTCATGAGCGATCCTCTCAGAAGGTGTTTTTCCTGCACGTTTTGCATTGGTACTCTCTACCATCATGCAGATAACGCCTTCCTGCCCGAGTTCCCTGAGCCTGTCAAAGTCCGGCTGTTCGCCCAATGTAGGTGTACGGTCAAGCTTGAAATCACAGGCATAAAGTACAGCACCTGCTGGTGTGTGGACTGCTACGAACACAGCATCAATTATACTGTGCTGGACACGTATCAGCTCAATAGATACCTCATCATTGACCTGGTAGATACCACCTGCTTCAACAGGGATGATCCGGTTCTTTACACCGAACTTGCGTTCTGATTCGATCTGCTGCTTAACAAGAGCTACGGTGTACGGAGTACCGATGATCGGTGCAGTGTACCTGTGTGCAAGCTTTGAGATCGCACCAATGTGATCAAGGTGCCCGTGTGTACAAACGATAGCAGCGACGTTGCCATTAACCTGCTTCATAATAGTATCATCAGGTATAGCACCCATCTCTATCAGTTCAAGAGAATGCATCTTATCAATTTCCACATCCTCATGGATCTGGACCCTATCTAATCTAAGACCCATATCTACGATAATGATGTCTTCGTCAACCCTTATAGCAGTCATGTTGCGGCCCATTTCATTATATCCGCCAACTGCTATTATTCCAATATCTGTCATATTTTCCTCCAATAAATTTCGGTTACTTTCAATACAAATTATTCCTTTGGTCCCTTGACCAAAAAATGAATGTGAATTTTTTAATATTGATCGATCTTTTCCAGATACGATCTCATTTAGAGCTTGTTTATGTCAAAACCACGCTGCGTAATGTATTCCTTTGTCCAGCCTGTGACTACTGCCTTAGACTCAGTACGAAGCTCACTGACAGTTCCGCATCCGCAAAGGAACATTGCAACCCTCAGTTCATTAAGCATGGCTGACAAACTTTCCACCACTGCATCCTTTCCGATCAGTGCAGGTGCTACAAAAGGAAGTGCTGCACTGGCAGCATATGCACCAAGAGAGAGAGATTTTGCAATATCAAGGCCTGTTCGGACACCACCTGTGGCTATCACAGGAAGGGAACTTCTGCATTCAACAACACTGGAAACCGTCGGGATACCAAAATCCCAGTACAGATTGCCCAGATCCTCGAAAATCTTATCACCGCTTTCCCTTGCCCGATAGACTTCCACACCGGACCAACTCGTCCCGCCAACTCCGCCGACATCTATTGCACTGACCCCTGCATTTTTAAGCATTTGCGCATCTTCTTTTGAGATCCCAGCGCCTGTTTCCTTTGCAACGATCGGGACCTTCAATGAGCATACTTCTTCTATAGCTTCAAGTACCCCGGTAGCATCCCTGTCGCCTTCAGGCTGTATAGCCTCCTGAAGGAAGTTAAGATGAACTGCCATTGCATCTGCATCCAGCATTTCCACAAGCCTTTCAATGGATTCTATATCGTATTCCCTTAGCTGGGCTGCCCCGATATTCCCATAGACAAATGCATTCGGAGCCACATCACGCACAATACTGAACGAATCTTCCTGTTCAGAATCCTCTATGGCAGCCCTCTGACTGCCTACACCAATACCAACGCCCATTTCTTCAGCAGCTTCTGCAAGTGCTGCATTTACCGGCTTGGTATCCGGGTGACCTCCGGTAATGGATGCTATCAAAAAGGGTGCCTTAAGCTCCCTTCCAAGAAATTCAGTGGAAAGATCGATCTCATCCATATTGATCTGAGGCAGTGCTCTGTGTACAAGCATCACATCATCGAATCCTGATGTGACATCCTTTGACTCTACCGGACGCTGCGCACAATGCTCAAGATGTTCTATCTTTCTCCTGGATGTACTCAAATTTATCAAACCTGTAAACGTATATTATGAATCTTTAATTGCAGTTCCGATATTCTCGCCATTAAGAAAACTCGAAACATTACCTGCAACTGTTGCATTGAATATATATGAAGTTATACTTGATGTTTTTCCAAGCTCCAGCATCTCAAGCACTTTCCCAAGCATGCCACCGGTCACATCCGTACCTGCCGAACCACCGATATATCTCCTCATATCTTCAAAATTATCAGAAGTGATCACAGGAATAGTGTTGCCTTTATCGTCAAGGACACCATTTGCAGCACTTCCAACACCAATGCGGGAAGCACCAAGTGTCGTTGCAAGATAAGGTATTACCTGATCACCTGATACGATAGATACGCCTTTTTCAGTATCCATTACAACATCACCATGCAATACAGGTACAAGACCCTTTTCAAGCATCAAAAGGATGCTGCCCAGATACATCTCTGAGATCCTGCCATCCTTTGCAACAGTACAACCCATTGGATGCACTGCGATCGCATTGACACCTTCTTCATCCAGAATGTCCACGACGATCCTGTTCAAAGATTTCACAGCCTTGTGGGTGACAACCGCACCTTCTGCATGGAACCTTTCGGTAAGAGCATACCTCTTCGCCTGAGGATGACCAAATGAACCGGCACCATGAACAATGATAAGTTTCCCTTCAAATCCTGAGATCTCACGCGCAATGCGGACTATCTCCTCTTCCCAGGCAAGACCATCCTCCGAATTCTTGTCGGTGATGACGCTCCCGCCAATTTTCAATATTGTGATATCGTTTGTTGAACTCACTGGGATTCCACCCTTACACCAATATCTGTTGCTTTTGTCACAACCACTTCCCCGCCTGCAGAAGCAATGGCAGCAGCTACCTCACTCACACATTCATGTGGAGCGATCGCCACCATACAACCACCGCCTCCTGCACCGGTAATCTTTGCACCATATGCACCACTGTTACGGGCAGCATATGTAAATGAACTTAATTCAGAACAGCCTACGCCAATTGCATCCAGAAGCCCTTGATTAATATTCATAAGCTTGCCGACGGAAACATAATCCTTTGCATTCACAAGCACCTCACCTGTAGCTGACATCATTCCAATGGATGACAGAACGGGGCCTATAACATCAGGGAATTTATCATTAAGCTCTGCAACGTTTGCTACAAGCTCCTTTGTCGAAGAGAAGATATTGGTGTTACCAATAACAATAGCACAATCAAGAAGATCAAGCCCTTTGCGTTGGGGGATCATGACAACTCCACCCATGGTACATACATATGTATCCGTCTGACTTGCAGCACCCTGTATCCTCTGCTCGACCTCATGCCCCATCCGTGCAATATCATCAAGCTCAAGACCAGTGCCAAGCAAAGCATCCAATGCTTTTATTGTTGCTATAGTAACAGCAGCAGACGATCCAAGTCCGGAACCAACGGGTATCTCGGACTCGATGCTGATGCTTACACCTTCAAGAGATGATATATCCTGGAAACGCTCTACAACCGCTGAAACATAAGGATGGGTTTTAAAGTCAATATCTGTAGTACCGAGGCTGGAACTAATAGTAATGGAATCTGCAGGGGCAACACTTACACGTGTGCGTATATCCACTGCACAGCAAATAGCGGGTTCACCGTAAACTACGGCATGTTCACCGAAAAGATAGACTTTCCCCGGTGCGGAACATGTGATCATCTTAAAAGCCCCTTTGTACAGAATTTCATTCCACAATTATGCCAGCATATCCTACAACATTAGGATCGCCTGAAACCTCTCCGCTTGTGGCGTATTTGATTAATTTGACGCTCTTTGCACCGTATTCCTTTGCAGCGCTCAACATCGCTGAGATCGGACCATATCCACAGGCCGAGATGTTCTCCTCAGATCTTCTGCGATAGAGTTCAGGTACATCCATATCCAGAATGGCTTCTATCAGGTAATGGTCTACACGTTCAGCATGCTCTACAGGGACATAATGCGACATATCACTTGATGCGATGAAAACTACTTTCTTCCCAGACTCTTTGGCTGCACGTGCAACTTCCTGACCGACTTCCACAGCAGTTTCCTCATCCTGTAAACCCATACATATAGGAAGGATCTTGAAATCATTCCCGAACCTGTGCTGAAGGAAAGGTATCTGCACTTCTATGGAATGCTCATACCTGTGGGCGATCTCATCCATATCGATAATGGTACCTGCAAGAAGCTTGCCAATATCCTTATCGGTTTCGACCTCCCCAAGTGGAGTCTTCCACGTATCCTGTGACATCGCCACAGGAGAGCCATAACCCGTATGATTCGGTCCAAAAAAGATGTACGTATCAGCTTTAGGTAAGGTCGCATAAACATTTGCTGCAACTGACCCCGAATAAACATATCCTGCATGGGGAACTACTGCCCCGATAACATCGCGAGGAGTTACCTCAATGCCACTAAAACATCTGGAAACCTCTTTTTTGAGGGTCTTCGGACTTAACGGATAGAACTGGCCTGCAACAGTTGGTTGTCTCATACTATTGTCACCTCTTGCGCCCAAAAATAGAACATCTGCTGTATGAGCAGTGATGCAACGAAAAAAATGAGAACAGGTCGTTTAAAGACCTGTTTCAAAATCGGTTAACTCGTAATTGAAAGGAATGCCCCTTTCGTTTGCAACTTCCCTTGCAAGAAGCCAGTAAACAAGTGAAAGTGCTTTCCTACCCTTGTTGTTGGTTGGGATAACAAGATCGACATTGGATGTCATGTTGTTGGTATCACAAAATGCAACTACAGGAATACCCACGCTGACAGCTTCCTTGATTACCTGTGCATCTCCTGCAGGATCTGTCACAATAATTGCATCTGGCTCATAGAAACCTTCCTGTACAGGGTTTGTAAGAGTACCTGGAATGAACCTTCCAACTCTTGAAACTGCGCCTACTGCCTTGGAGAACATTGTTGCAGGATACTGACCGTACTGACGTGCGGATACAACAAGTATTCTGGAAGGATCATATTTTGAAAGGAAATGTGCAATTGACCTGATCCTCTCATCTGTTGACTGGATGTCAAGCACGTAAAGACCATCTGTCCTTACACGGTAGACGAACTTCATCATATTCTGGGTCTTCTGCTGTGTACCAATGTGTACGCCTGCTGCCAGATATTCATCTATAGGCACTAATGATGTTGATTCGGTTGCTTCCTGTGCTGCTGCGCTTTCTTCAGCATTGACTTCAATGTTTTCTGTAGATTCCATAAAATTCACCTCAATTATTCTTAATTCTCTTCACTGTAACTGGTATAACACCTTTCTCAAATTCCAATGTGGCTATGTGCAGCGAATCAGTGCTATCATCTTCGATCAGTATTGGAGCTTCCATTGCTATCTGAAGTGATCTCGCACCGATGATCCTTGCACGCTCATATCTAGTAAACTTCTCTTTGCTCAAATGATCACCTTATAAAAAGTCCGTCATTAGAAAGAACAATTTGGATATATCGATAAGTGATATTATATATTAACAAATAACCATGAACCAAAAGTAGTTTTATTCATTTGTTAGTTTGGTCTGTTAAATATGAAATGGTATTCGGAATCCCTCCGAATATGGTCATATACAATCTCAGCTGCCTATCGGTAATCCCTGTAAAAGGAATCATGGGACCGCTGAGATTTGAACTCAGGTACCGGCGTGGTTCGCACAGACTTGAAAGAAGAACCGTGTCCCGAACGCCGAAGGATGGTCCAGGCTACCCTACGGTCCCTTTCACTGATACGGAGCCATTATATCCACAAGGTTGACGTGTGCGAGGAACATACGCCTGCAACAGTATCTTGTGAAATTAAGATCATCAAGTACAACTGCAGGATCTTCTCCATCCTTCACCCGCCTGGTATACTCTTCCCAGCTTCCTGCAATTACTTTTCCACATGTGAAACAGCGAACTGGAATCATTGTAACTACCTACCTTACCTGTAAGATTTCTGATATTTAGCACGAGCGCCAGGTCCACCGAACTTCTTGGTCTCTTTCTGTCTGGAATCGTTGACCAGAAGGTTCCTGTCGTATGCCATAAAAGCATCCCTTAGGTCGGTGTCGTTGGTCCACTCAACAATACCTCTTGCGATAGCAGTCCTGATCGCATTTGCCTGACCAATGATTCCGCCTCCACTTACCTTAACATCAATGTCAAGGCTGGAAACTGCATCTCCTGCCAGCATAAGAGGTTCGATGATCTTAAGTTTTGCAAATTCAGGTTCATAGATCTCAACAGGTTTCTTGTTGACCCTTGCCTTACCTGTACCTGCAGAAACTGTTGCACGTGCAATTGCAGTCTTGTTCTTACCTGATGAATTGACAACTTTAGTAGACATGAATAAATCTCCCTTAGAATTTTGATCCTAATTTGCGGCTAAGATCACCAATGGTCACATACTTGTTAGAACTCAAACGTGTCATGTTTGCTCCATCGACAGTTGTAAGTTCTGCTTCCTCGAACTCAGTAGGGATCCCTACATAGATCTTAAGGTTAGCCATTGCCTCCTTGCCCCTTGTACGCTTGTATGGAAGCATTCCCCTGACAGTCCTCTTGAGGATCCTGTCTGGTCTCTTTGGGAAGTAAGGACCGAATTCACGTGTGCCCATGTTCCTGATCTCATCATACTCTTCAAAGGTTGTTATCTTTGAACCAGAGATCACAGCATTCTCAGCATTTACAATTGCGATCTTCTCACCTGCAAGCAGTCTCTTTGCAACGTTACTTGCAAGTCTGCCCATAATTAAACCATTTGCATCGATTACCGTCATTTGAAACACCTCACTTCAAGATCCTGATACCAGAACCTGCTGGATTTTCTTCCAGAACCTGTTCAATGGTAATGCATTTTCCGCCTGCACTTGTGATCTTATCAACAGCAGTTGTGCTGAAACTCAATGCTGCAACAGTTACAGCGTGTCCCAGTACACCGGCACCCAGTACTTTACCAGGAATCATTACCAGTTCGTTCTCTGCTGCACACCTGTTGATCTTGCTCAGATTTACCTCAGCATAGTTCCTGTTAGGTTTCTCGAGCCTCTTTGCCATATCTTTCCAGATAGGTGCGTCGTTGTCACGTGCTGAGTCTTTTAGCACTGCGATTAACGATGGAATCCTTGGATTGGTTTTCCTTGAGATTTTAGCTTGTGTTTTTTTTCCCATAATGTCCCTCCGCAAGATTTTCTTACTCACGCATTTCTGCGTTCGAACATCTTTGAAGATGTATTAGTTAATAATTAACTGGAGTTGCACATAATTATATTAATAGTACATAAAGATTATGCGAAAACATGAATATCATTGTTGATCGGAAATACCTGATACTCTTTGATAGACTACATCAAAAAGGTCTCCGACATCACATCCCATTTCATGAGCCACCAGCAAAGCTGCTACTTCCGCATCAATAAGCCCTGCCAGAGAATCCTGTTTGATATTTATGCGTGAAGCAACATCCCTTTTATCCATATCGCTATTTGTAATGAGAAGATCCATTATCCTCTCAATATTGCCTTTTTCCCGAAAGAGATCTTCAGATGGTTTGAACCCTGCAGGAATATACACTGCATCAGCATCCATGTTCAGCACAAGTTCGCCATTTTCAAATTTCAGGATCGAAGACATGATAGCCTGATCCCTCACCTTTGATGCCTGTGCAGGAGACATCCATTTAAGGTCAAAGGACAATGCAAATTCAAAATCCTTTATAGAAAGAGAAGATGCAGCATTCTTCTTGAAAGGTGAAGCCACTACGAAGCCAAATTCATCCATCATGCACCACGTCGAAGTTCATCTATGATCGTATCTGCCACCCGACCACATTCCGTGCGCTCCTGACCATCTATGTGGTTGACCCTCAAGGTAAGTACCTCAGACTCAAGAATAGCACGCACAAGATACACATCGCTCCTTAGAGGCACACGATTATATTTTCCATCAAGATAACTATAGGAGAGTGTCATCCTGAAATCAATGATACCTTCAGGTTCGATGGTATCGACAACAGAATCTACGTTCTCATAGTTAAGAGGAGCAAAATCCATACTGTTCATCGCGACCTCAACACCGATCTCTCTTTTTGCCTGAATACGATGGCCTTTCTTGGTGGCGGATTCTGTCACGAACATTCCAAATTTACCATCCATGCCTGCCATGACCTTCACAAAAAAAGGCAGGTCTGAATAGTAACGGTGCTTCTGCTCGAACTGGACCTCCCTGTGAGGGAATCGGTGGTATACGCGCTTTCTCATCATATGTGATCAATACTCCCATTTGATCCGAAAATAATACATGGGCATATTAACCCATGCATTGGTGACATATAAATTAAAGTGTCACAAGTGTTGCATCAAGTATGCCGTCAATTCCACGAATCTCATCAAGGACATTCTCTGAAACCTCAGTGTCCACATTAAGTGCCATGATAGTCTGTCCGCCAACCTCTACGCGTCCGACCTGCATGCCGGAAATATTGATGCCATTATCGCCAAGGACCATACAGCATGGACCAATAACATTCGGACGGTTGATGTGATTTGAAACGATCATGAAACCTTTTGGAACCAGATCTACATGCTGACCATTGATCGTTATGATCTTCGGTTCGCCACCCACTACAGCACCGGTAACAGACCTGGAATTGGAATCCTGGAAAAGCTTGATACTAATAGTAGAAGCATATTCATCAGATGTCTCAGACTTGCTTTCCATGACCTCAATGTCCCTGCCCTTTGCAAGAGCCGGTGCATTGACATAGTTCACAGTAGAGCCTAATGCTACCTCAAGAACACCTTTTACAGCTGCAACGGTCACAGCCCTTGTATCCTTTTCAGAGATCTCGCCTTTATAGGATATCTCAATCTTGTCATAATTAGTATCCAGAAGCTGTGCCACTGCACTTCCCAGAGTTTCAGCAAGACCGATATATGGAGCTAGTACAGCCATTACTTCCGGTTTGACAGCAGGAATATTAATAGTATTTCGGGCAGATCCGCCGTTTAGGACAGATATTATCTCCTCAGCAACAGAAACCGCAACATTGACCTGAGCCTCTTCAGTGGAAGCACCCAGGTGAGGCGTCACGATCACATTATCAAGACCAATGAAAGGACAGTCAAATGGCGGTTCACTGGTAAACACATCGATCGCAGCACCTGTGATCTTGCCTGCTTTAAGTGCATCAGCAAGAGCTTCTTCGTTAATTATACCACCACGAGCACAATTTATCACCCTTGAGGAGCTCTTCATCATATCGAACTGAGCAGTATCAAGGATATTACGTGTCTCTTTTGTAAGTGGTGTGTGAACAGTGATGAAGTCCGCCCTCTTTGCAATATCATCAACAGTGGTAAGCTCAACTCCCATAGCCTTTGCACGATCCTCTGTAATGAAAGGATCATATGCAAGAATATCCATCTCCATGCCCTGTGCACGTTTTGCAACTTCAGCACCAATGCGGCCAAGACCTATAACTCCAAGTGTCTTGCCATTGACCTCGACACCCATGAAGTTCTTGCGCTCCCATTTCTTTGCTTTAAGGGAAGCATTTGCCTGAGGGATGTTCCTGGCCATGGACATCATCATAGCAATGGTGTGTTCTGCTGCTGAAAGCATGTTACCTTCAGGTGCATTTACAACAATGATCCCTTTTTCAGTTGCAGCATCAATGTCAATATTATCTACACCAACGCCGGCTCTTCCGACGATCTTAAGGTTGTCTGCAGCTTCGATCACCCTTCTTGTTACCTGGGTACCGCTGCGGATCACAAGAGCGTCAAAATCAACGATCTTCTCTACAAGTTCATCTTCTGAAAGACCTGTTGAAACATCGACGTCAAAATGTTCCTGAAGTTTTGAAACTCCTTCCTCTGATAATGAATCACTTACCAATACTTTCATTTTTTGTATCTCCGGATATGATCAATGATCTATGATATTAATATGGACACTAATGACTGTTTATGTCTGTCCAATAATGGTGAACTGTGTCCTACATCTATCATAAAACACATCCTTCTAAATATAGCTAACTATCCTATAGAACAATTAAAATGAGATCATTGTAAGAACATTCCCCTATTCAAAAATGACCATAAAAAAATAAGAATAAATAAGGTTTAAAAGGACCAGAAGGTCCTTTATTTGATATACAGACCACAGCGACATGCACCGCGTGTCTCTACATCACGACTTCTGGCAGCACATGGACAGATGATCTTCTTGTCCTTTTCAACATCCCCGGACCTCTTCTGGCAGAAACAGTAATATTCACCGAATTGGCGCTTGTTGTTGCAGATGCCTTTTACAGCAGTTGTAATGACATCATAATCAGTATTCAAATGATATCCGGTTGCTTCTGCATTCCTCTTTGACTTCTGGTAGAATTCTTCTTCAAGTTCACCTTCAAATTTCATATTTAATCACTTCCTTTTATTAATTCAGTTTTAATATATTCAAGTAGAGCTTCATTTGATAAATAGTCAGCTAGATTTTTTCAATGCAAGTTCTGCAAGTCGGATACCAAGTTCCCTGCAAGCTTTAATATCATCTTCATAAGGCCTGTATTTGACCTGCAGGCCGGGTTCTATTATATCAAAACCAGATGCCTTTAACGTTTCCTCCACACCTTTTACCGCACCGCCACCCCAGCCATATGAACCAAATGCAACAGCACTTTTATCTTTAGGACGAAGGCCCTTCATATACGTCAGGAAACCTGATACCGTAAAGAACATAGTACTATGCATAGTAGGAGATCCAAGAGCAATTACAGGAGAGAACATAAGATCCTTTAACATCATGCTCCAGTCATTCTTGCGCAAATGGAAAAGCTTGGCTTCGACGCCGCCTTCCCGAACGCCCTCGACAATTTCCTTTGCCATTATCTCAGTACTATTCCACATAGTATCATAAATGACCAGTACTTTTGGAACTACTTCCCTTTTTGCCCAGCTCAGATAAGCATCAACAATGCACGAAGGATCCTCCCTCCAGATCACACCGTGCGATGGTGCGATCATATCAAATTCAAGACCAAGATCCGCGACCTTCTCAGCATACTTTATGACCTTTGATCCAAATGGCATCAGGATATTAGCATAGTAAATAGCAGCATCCTCAATAGCACCGCCCTCAACTTCATCCTCGAATCTTACAGATGTAGCAAGATGCTGTCCGAAAGCATCGTTAGAGAACAATATCTTATCTTCCTTCAGGTAGGTCTGCATACTATCCGGCCAATGCAACATCGGAGTTTCAATGAACATCAGGGTACGAGAGCCAATATTAAGCTCATAGCCAGTATCTACAACTTCAAAGTCCCAGTTCCTGCATCCACCTGCCTCATAATATTCGTTCAAACCGACCTTGCCATGCTTTGTGCAGAAAAGCTTAGCATCCTTTGCAAGCTCCATGATCGCAGGCAGACCACTTGAATGGTCCATCTCCACGTGATTAGAGATCACATAATCGATCTTAGAAGGATTAACGATCCTGCGTATCCTTTCGATCATTTCAGGAGCAAATTCTGCCTTCACAGTATCTATAAGTGTTATCTTTTCATCGACGACAAGATAAGCATTATAGGTACCACCTTTAGGAGTTGCATACCCATGGAAGTCACGCAGGTTCCAGTCAACGACCCCTACCCAGTAGATGCCTTTTGCGATCTCAAGATTTTCATCTTTCGGATCCATGAAATAACCTCTATAATACTTCAAAGATTATGTCTGCATCCTGAAACCGGTAATCGCACCAAGCAAACCGTCGATCAGGTCGTAATGGCCCCTTTCAACTGCCGCAAGCTTTTCAAAGAAATCACGTTGAACAGCATCCGAAGATACACTTGAAAGCATCAGGTAAAGGTCTTCGGTCTTTCGCTCAAGTCTCATGGCAGCCAGCATTACACCAACCTCACCAAGCTTCTCACCAGTGAACTCTGAAGCAAATGCTTCCTTGAAATCAGGCATATCAGACTCTTCATCAATTGAAAGGTCTTCACCTTTCAGATAGCTTTGCAGATATTTAGCATGCTTCTTCTCTTCTTCTGCAAGGTAGATGAACATATCTTTGGCAGCAGGATCCGTAGTAGCTTCTGCAAACTCCAGATAAAAATCTCTGCCCTGATCCTCAAAAGATATTCCCAGCTTCACTGCATCTTCAACGGAACCTATATTACCCACATTCGGGAATTCGTTTGCTACGTCCTGAATAATACCATCTCCTTTTGTTTTATATTACCAAAGAAATAACAGGCATATTTTGACACCTGCGTTTGTTTCCCCATCAGTACAGAAATAAAGTTTCCCAAAAAATAAACGGCTTTCACGACTTAAAAACTTTTCTGAAAGCGGAAAGCAGCATAAAGATAAAGGCAGGAAGATAAATAAAGCTACATTTACCCCCAAGAAGTCGTCTTTGTTAGAAACCTTTTTATTTGACTGTAAACATTAGGACATTGCATAACGATTAATATATTTTATAGCATCAATATCGTTCACTTTAGCTAAGAGGAAGTGTTATGGACAAAATAAAAATCGCAATCGCAGGAATCGGTAACTGCGCAAGTTCACTGATCCAGGGTCTTGAGTACTACAAAGAAAAAGCGGAAAAAGATGCGATAGGACTAATGCATTGGGATGTTGGCGGGTACAGACCTTTTGATATTGAAGTAGTAGCAGCATTCGACATTGATGAGAGAAAGGTTGGAGAAGATGTTGCAGATGCTATTTTTGCAGCCCCTAACTGCACAACGGTCTTTTGTCCCGATGTGCCCAAGACCGGCGTAAAGGTCACAATGGGAAACATCAAGGATGGCGTCTCCGAACACATGGTGAACTATGAAGATGACTACAGATTCATCCCATCCTCCAAAAAAGAATCTACAGACGAGGAGATAGTCTCCGTATTAAAGGAATCCGGCGCAGAGATCCTTTTGAATTTCCTCCCAGTTGGTTCTGAAATTGCAACTCGTTTCTATGCACAATGTGCACTGGATGCTGGTGTTGCTTTTATCAACAACATGCCAATATTCATCGCAAGTAATCCTGAATGGGCACAAAAGTTCGAAGAAAAAGGAATCCCGATCATAGGGGACGACATTAAAGCACAACTTGGAGCCACCATTACACACCGAACCCTTGCAGATCTTTTCAGGAAGAGAGGAGTTAAGGTTGAGAGAACATACCAACTTAACACAGGCGGCAACACAGACTTCCTCAACATGCTCAACAGGGACAGGCTTTCTTCCAAGAAGACATCAAAGACAGAAGCTGTGCAGTCAGTACTTGCCGAGAGACTGGAAGATCACAATATCCACGTCGGACCAAGTGACTATGTTCCATGGCAGCAGGACAACAAACTATGCTTCCTCAGAATGGAAGGCAAGCTTTTCGGCGATGTGCCAATGAACCTCGAACTCCGCCTTTCAGTGGAAGATTCACCCAATTCTGCAGGAGTTGTCATTGATGCGATCCGCTGCTGCAAGATAGCATTGGACAGAGGAACAGGAGGAATCCTTTACTCCCCAGCTTCATATTTCATGAAGCACCCACCAAAGCAGTTCACTGATGATGATGCATATCGCATGACAAACGAATTTATCGAAGGCACAAGGGAAAATTAAAACTCCCAATGCCCTCATCCCCTGCCAACCCGAAAACCCTTGTTTATGGGGTAGACTTCAGCGGATCAAAGACCGCATGTAAGAAGATATGGGTCAGCAGAGGAACAATACATAACAAAACACTTCACATCAACAGTTGTTGCCCGATCTCCAACCTGATGACCAATGATATCAGGAAGGAAAGGGACAACTGCCTTTCTTTTCTCCGAGACCTCATTTCAATCGAAACAGAGGCCATCTTCGGCCTTGATCTTTCACTGGGCCTCCCCCAAGCAATGATCAATTACCAAAGTTGGGAAAGCTCGATACTGAACTTTTCAAAAAGTTACAACTCCCCTGAAGACTTTCGTAATAAATGTCGTAATACCATGGGAAATAAAGAAGTCAAGCGTAAAACTGAAATTCAGAAAAAAGCTCCATTTTGTGTTTACAACCTCAGGCTTTACAGGCAGACATACTACGGCATCAGATACATACTGGAACCATTGCTAAAGAAAAAGGCTGCCCGTATAATACCAATGCAAGAACAAGTTGCTGGCAAGGCTTCAGTGATAGAGATATGCCCGGCATGTACACTCAAGAGAAATGGCATTTACATACCTTACAAAGGAAAGGACAACAGGGAACTCGAAAACCGCCGAATCATACTATCCACCATAAAGACATGGAAAATAGAACTTGAAGAGGAAGTCACAAAAGCGACCCTTGAGGACACGGAAGGTGATGCCCTGGACAGTATACTTGCAGCATATGCAGCTTATCGTGCACTGCAGAAGATGGAAAGTAGCACACCCTTAGAAGAAGAATACATTTCAGAAGGGATGATCTACGACTAACAGACTTTTGAAAAGATACCAATGAAAATAGCTTTGCTTAGATCAGATAAATTAGATCAATAAAAAAGAGGAGGAATATTCCTCCAGAATGAACCAAACTAAGAACTTACTCTTTATCCAGACCCACAAGAGCATAGAGGTCTTCGGGTTTCTCAAGCAGTGTGATATTCTCCATCTGTGAGAGCTTTTCCGAATTGGACACATCAACCTCGCGCATCTTAAGCGTCATTTTCCGCCCATTCGGCGCATAAGTTTCCACAGATCCTCTTTTCTGATCAACTGCCAGAATATAGATCGGAGTATCACCCTTGGCAGTTTGAGCAACTACATTGGTTACCAGAGTGTCAGCAATACCATAGACGATCTTGGCAACACTATTCGCCGTAGTCGGTGCGATGATAAGAGCATCATAATGACCTACCTGAAGAGGACCGGCAATAAATGGTGAGTTAGGACCCGCATCGGTCTTAAAGTTCGGGAAATCCCTCTGAATATCGTCCCACATGCGATACCATTTCATTACAGTCTCCCCTTCCTTTGAAAGGAATACCATAAAATCGATATCAGTACGTTCTTTAATATCACGCATTACCTGATATGTCTCAACGATCTGGTCACCTGAACCTGTAATCCCCCATGCTATACGTTTCATATTATAACCTCATGATCAATAGTTCTCAGCCTTTATCTCGAAATAGTCCTGTGGATGTGCACATGCAGGACATTCCTCAGGAGGTTCGGGACCTTCATGAATATATCCGCAATTTCGACACCTCCATGCAACAGTGCCATCTTTCCTGAAGACCATTTCGTGATCAATATTGGCAGCAAGTTTCCGGTAGCGATCTTCATGACCTTTCTCTGCAATAGCTATGTGCCTGAACACATCTGCGATCTCGAGGAAGCCTTCCTTTTCAGCCACTTCCGCGAACTCCGGATACATTGTTGTGTGTTCGTAGTTCTCACCTTGTGCAGCAGATTCAAGATTTGCTCTTGTGTCAGAGATCATACCTGCAGGATAGGAAGCAGTGATTTCTACCTCGCCCCCTTCAAGGAACTTGAAGAGTCTTTTTGCATGCTCTTTCTCATTATCAGCAGTTTCAGAAAAGATAGCAGAGATCTGCTGATATCCTGCCTTTCTCGCAACTGATGCAAAGTAAGTATATCGATTCCTTGCCTGTGATTCACCTGCAAAGGCCTTCAACAGGTTCTTTTCGGTTTTACTACCTTTTAATTCCATATTGCATACCTCATTTCATCATAATTCGAACAAATAATTTATAAATATGCCTCAGAGTCCCACAAGTGCTTCCTTCTTGATCTGTTCTTTAGGCACATTCATATTAAGTAGCAATTCTTCCGTTGCTTTCATCATCGCCGGAGGACCACAAACATAGAGAACGCGTTCCATGAAATCAGGAATATAATCCATGATAATAGTATCACAGATTCGCCCCCTACACCCGGGCCAGTCGTCTTCTGCACGTGTCAGAGTATGCACGACTTTTAGGTTGGCATTTTTATTGTCCATTTCCTCCAGTTCGTCCCTGAATGCAATATCTTCAGCTTTTTTATTGCTACTCAGAATAATAATATCTGTATCCGATCTTGTATCACTGCAATACCTGCAGATACTGATCATCGGAGTAATACCAATGCCACCACTGATAAGGGCGATCTTTTCGAACTCACCTTCGAATGTGAACCTGCCATATGGACCATTAATAGATACAACATCACCAACATCCATAGCATCAAGCTCATTAGAGAACTCATGCCCTGTTAGCTTCTTTGTGAATTCCAGGAAACCCTTTTCTGTCGGACTGCTTGATATTGTGAAAGGCTTGCGCTGGATCTGTCCATTTACAGGGATGCTTACAAAAAAATACTGCCCTGCTTTATAATCGAAACCTTCAGGTCTTTCGAGCCTGAAGCTTTTGACATCATGCGTCTGCTTTATAATTTCAGTAATAGGTGCTTCAAATTCCATTTATTTGTCCTCCACAGATGCATTCTTTACCATCTGAGCGGTCTGGATCAGTTTGCGAACGGTCTTTCGCATACTTCTTAAGCCTTCATCGTCTGATTCCACGCCCTCAGCACCTTTGTCCTGTGACCAGAAAGTACCTCCAAGATTAGAACCAAAGGAACCACCAGATACAGGAAGCATCTCACTGATAATATAGAAATTGTGGATGGCCTGCAAAGCCGGCTCCTGTCCACCTACGCGATCGCCACCATCAGCCATGCCTGCTCCAACCTTATTCATGAAAACCTTAGGATCACGGGCAACCACCGCACGGCATCTGTCCATCATAACTTTCGTCTGCCCGCTAAGAGTTCCCTGGTAAACAGGAGTGCCTATTATCCAGGCATCCGCCCACTCCATCTTATCATAGAGTTCAAGCATGTCGTCCTTATGGATGCAACCCTGTTTGGTTCGAACGCAATGGTCACAATGGATACAGAACTTCAGGTCCTTTCCTTTTGCAGAGAAATATTCAGTTTCCACATCATATTTCTCCTCAGCAAATTCCAAAGCCGCCCTGACCATGCGATCTGTTGCCTTCTTTCGAGGACTTCCGGATATTCCAAGCAGTTTTATTACATTACCAGGTATGTTAATTCCTCCAACGTTATTTTTTGGTCCTGTAGATACCGACCGCTGCGATCAAAGATATTACGAGCAAGAGACCAGTGAAACCCGGCGTTCCATTAGAGGGAACATCAGCCTCACCATTGATGGAACCATAAGCTTCGCTCATATCGATCACAGGTACATCGTAAGTACCTTCACCAAATAGTTCATCTACCATATCCTGCGATGCAGAACGATATAATAACTTTGCTTCAACAAGTATAGGATCCACAGCATCTTCGGGCATTACGAAAGAATGAGATTCAACTGCAGTTTCTTTTGGAAGGATCCTGTTATCAGAAACAATGGATTCGGCTTCCCACAATTTATCAGTTATTTGTCCATCGGCATCAGCAAGAACGGTATGATATATCACCGCATCTTCGATCGATCCTTCTGAGTTGAGCTGACCTGAACGGTACAATTCCTTGCCTTCAGCATCGGTAACGGAAACTGCCAGCCACATCTGCCGAACCTCGGTTATCCCTGTTGGAAGCTTATGCCCTGCTCCGGAATTGGTGATCGAGACATCGAACATGACCGTTTCTCCCGAAATTGCCTCTTCAGGAGCTGAAACTTCAAGTTTTGCAGCCTGCTGGAGTCTTTCCACAGCCTTTTCACCATATTGTCCATCGCTAAGTTCACCCAGCATGAAGGAATTTGCTCCGACGATATCATGCAGAGAAATGTGATCCCTCTTTGGAGCACTGGATGCGGATCTTCCGGGATTTGCCTCAAATTGTGTTATTCCGGGACTCATGTGACAGTCCTGGCATGCGACCTCATCCTCAGCATACTGACTGTCTGCCCAGGAAGTATACGTATCATCAAGAGGAAGCCCATTGAAAGGACTGTTCACATTGTGACACATTCCACAATATTCAGCATCTGTGTAGAACTCATTGAACTCGGACTCATGGGCAGCAGAAGGCGCATCGTCATGCGGACCCCACTTTATTTCCCCGGGAGTTGAAACAAATGCACCATCACCGACAGCCCCTTCGGGAACAGTATGACAGAAATCACACTGGACACCTTCTAACGCTACATCACTTGCCATGGAACCATCGATCGGAGGCACCTCACCACTCATCACACCGATCGGTGTATGGCAGCGTGAACAGAACTCATCGGTCTGCCCGCCGGTCCCTTCGCCTGCCATCTGCAGCTCTGCCTGATAAAGAGGATCGGTATAGGCATAGGCATGCATGCTCCCCTGCCACTGACTTCGTATTATAGCATGACAGTTGGCACATTTGGAATGACTGTCGAAGTCGTCCGAATCAAGTTCACCAAAACCGGTGGGTTCTGCTGCAACAGCAGTACCCGTAGCCAGCAACACGAAAGATGCAAAAAGTAACAGGATCGAACAATAGTGAATAGACCTTATACGAAATCCTCCTCGACACATTATATTAACATACAATTGAAAGAAATGATTGAAAGAGGGACAATCCTTAAGAAAAGAGGAACGCAGGGAAAGTATGCGATCCTTTGTTGGATTGTACCCTTCAGCATCCCAAATAACTGGAAGATTGTCTTACTTTAGTAACTTCAGTGCATCACGGCATGCTGCAATAGCAGGTGCACCTGATGTGATGGAAATCACTTCCATTACTTCCATGATCTCTTCTTTTGTTGCCCCGTGCTTTAATGCACTTTTCATCTGTGCCACAGTACATGACTCACATTGCTTGGATGCTACTACCGCAAGAGCCATTAATATCTTCACCTTTGCCGGAAGGGCACCATCGGACAGGATCTTGTGATCACATCTGGTGTATTTCCTGACAAAGTGAGGATCTATGGCATCCAATGTTTCAAGTATCTGAGGCGTAAAGCCCATCTTTTCCCCGATACTTTCAATTACTTCCCTACTTTCACTCATTTTCGTTCACTCCCTTTATGATTATAGAAATATAATAATGATCTCAGTCGAATCCATCCTCTATCGTATTGCTCAAGCAATAGTTGCACATGATCCTTGGAAGAGAATTGTGCAGGTGTTTGACATTAGGTGGATTCCCAACAGAGACTGGAAGAGGAAGTTCTTTTGAATGGTCCATACAAAGGCCTTTTCCACATACGATACAAACGGCCACAGCTTCCGTGTCCTTGCCTTCTTCCATACAGTCATAACATTTCATCATGTAATCACCTCACTTATTCTCCACCAAAGCTCCATGGCATGACATGCACAAGATCTTGAGCAATGGTTGCATATCCTTTAGTTTACAGGACTCACCAATGCATTTGAGCTTGATGTCAAATTCACCATCCCAGTCTGGTATTTTCTCACGCTTAAGATGGTCCTTACAAACCCCTTCACCACATACGATACAGATACCTACGGCATCTGTGTCTTTTCCGTTCTTTGCACATTCATAGCATTTCATTCGATCACCGGATTCTTTTTCGAAAAGGTGCTTTTTAATATTGTTCCAACGGCTATACTGCACAGGATATTTTTCCGAAAGGCAACAAAAATACAGAAAGGAACAATGATCTCAGAGTATATTAAGAGGAAACAGTTTTACAGCTACCTGAAAATATACTTCGTCAATACAATTTCCAAATGTATTGAAAGATAACCCCGGAAAGTCCCTGGAATCACATTAAATGGATTCGTTCTTACTCTTAAAAATACGTTAGATGAATATTTATGCATATCGGTATTTTCACAAAGGACTGCCAGAAAGCTACAGGCAAAAGAAAGGACACACTTGAAAACGGTCTTATTCCTAAAATATAAACAAATTACTATAAATTATATCTGATTTTGGAAAAACGTCGTACAAACAGATATTAAGCTTAGCATAAATAATAACCAGACGTTCGGGATAAACCAATAAGGTTTTAATATATGCATGTAATCCTGAATAGCATTATTAAATTGGAGGATTTAAATGACATTCGGAATAGAATTCGTGCCAAATGATCCAGTGCTTAAGATCGCACACTACGCAAAGCTCGCAGAACAGCAGGGATTTGACAATGTGTGGATCACAGACCACTACAACAACCGTGATGTTTACTCAACACTGGCAGTTCTTGCCATGAACACAAACAGCATTAAGCTCGGTACCGGCGTTACAAACCCCTACACAAGGAATGCAGCAATCACAGCTTCCAGTATCGGTGCTATTAACGAGATATCCGGCGGACGTGCAATCTTAGGTCTCGGCCCTGGTGACAAGGCAACCTTCGACGCAATGGGAATCTCCTGGGACAAGCCATTAACAACCACAAAGGAGAACATTTCCGCACTTCGTTCCTTCTTCGCAGGCGAAAAGGTCACAATGGACGGCGACATGGTCCAGTTCGGTGGCGCAAAGCTGGCATTCAAGACCGGAGACGTACCTATATACATGGGTGCACAGGGTCCAAAGATGCTCGAGCTCGCAGGAGAGGTCGCAGACGGTGTATTGATCAACGCATCACACCCAAAGGACTTTGAAGTAGCAGTCAAGCAGATCGCATCTGGTGCACAGAAAGCAGGCAGAGATCCAAAGGAAGTAGATGTTGCAGCATATGCATGCTTCTCTATCGACAAGGATGCTGCAAAGGCAAAGAGCGCAGCAAAGATCGTTGTAGCTTTCATCGTTGCAGGTTCACCTGACATGGTCCTCGAGCGCCACGGCATTGATGTCGCTTCAAAAGCAGACATCGGCGGAGCAATCGCAAAGGGCGACTTCGGAGCACTCATGGGTGACATGGTCACAAATGACATGATGGATGCATTCTCTATCTCCGGCACACCAGATGACTGTAAAGCAAGGATCAATGAATTGCTTGACATCGGTGTAACTCAGATTGTAGCAGGTTCACCAATCGGACCAAACAAAGAAAAAGCAATCAAACTCATCGGAAAGGAGATCATCGGAGGAAACTGATGGTCCATCCGAAAATAATGGACGTCATCGAGCATGACGTCTGTACCGCTTGTGGGGCATGCGTATCAGCATGTCCTGCCGGTGCAATAGTAATGGGAGAGAAAGCTGCAGAGATCCGGGATCCGGACAATCTTTCGCTTTACTCACATGGTGCTGCACCAAATGTATGTGAGGGTTGCCTTACATGCAGCAGGATCTGCCCGGTTGTAGACGGTTACTTCGAAGATGAATTTGCAAACGTTCGAAGCTTCCTCGCTGCAAAGAGCAACATTGCCGGTCAGGACGGTGGTGTTACTTCCGCTATTGCTCGGTCACTCCTAAGACAGGGTGAAATCGACTGTGTTGTCGGAATCACTAGAAACGAAAAATGGGAAACCGAACTTGAACTTTTCACTAGTCCAGATGATGTTGAAAAGGCAAAAGGTACCAAGTATACCTATGATTCAGTTCTTTCTATGCTCAGAGATCCATTCAGTGAGTATGAAAAGATCGCTGTGATCGGTGTACCATGCCAGGCACACGGTGCTAGACTTATTTCAGAAAATGTCAATGACAAGATTGTTCTTATCGTAGGTTTACTTTGCATGGAAAGTTTCTATGGCGATGTAATGACAGATAAGATCATACCAGAGATCATGGGCGTAAAAGCTGAAGATGTTGTCAAGATGGATTTCGGTAAAGGTAAATTCTGGGCATACACCAAAGATGGTGAAGAGCACAGCGTAAAAATCGCAGAGGTTGCCCCACATGCAAGAAACCCATGCCACCACTGCAATGACTACACATCAGTCTTTGCTGACATCGCCGTCGGTTCAGTAGGTACCCCAGATGGCTGGAACTGTGTGCTTCTCCGCACCGATGCAGGTGAGAAGTATTTCAAGATGGTCGAAAGTGAACTCGAGTTCATGGAAGATCCAAAGCCGGGAATCAGCCTCATTGAAAAACTGGCAACAATGAAGCACAACAACAACTCTGAACACTACAAAGAAGTGTACGAAAAGTTCACATTCGAATGCGAAGGTGCTCCATTCCGTTGAAGTTACTGTAACATGGATATGAAAAGGGCATTTTACATTGGGCGCTTCCAGCCATTTCATCTTGGCCACTACTCTGTGATAACAAGCATTGCAAAAGAGGTCGATGAGCTGATAATAGGAATAGGAAGTGCCCAAAGAACCCACGAATCAAATAACCCGTTCACAGCAGGTGAGCGAGTTATGATGATACGACATGCCCTGGAAGATATCGATGTTCATTTTTATGCTTTACCTATTGATGACATACAGCAGAATCCAATATGGGTTTCATACGTAACATCAAGAACCCCTCCTTTTGACACAGCTTACACCAACAATCCTCTTGTCATCGAACTTTTTGAAGAAGCAGGAATAAGTGTAAAGCAACCACCAATGTACCACAGGGAACAACATTCCGGTACAGAGATTCGCAGGCGCATGCTTGCAGATGAAGAATGGAAACATCTTGTCCCCGATGCTGTTGCCGACGTTATCGATGAGATCGACGGAGTAAGGCGCCTAAAACGCGTATCCGGAACTGATGGTTTTGATTACTGATTAAAAGAGATTTCTTTTATCAAAAAAGACATGTGGTGAACAATGTCACCATCATGATATTTAATACTTTTTAAATTATTCAGATACAATCGAAGCTTCTTCCACCCAGAAGCCACCGCCGCCATCCCGGTAGCGAGTGATCCTTCCAACATAGGTGATCTCCTGACCTTTTATGAGATTGGATGCAGCATCATTCTGATCAGCCTTGAAAGTAACAGCTGCATCTGAAAGAGAATCAGGACAATGACGCACCTGTGCAGTATATGACTTCCCATTATTGGTAACTGCATATATAGTGCCGGTCCACTGAACAAAGTTGCCTTTGTATTCTTCATTTACAAGAGCTGCAATTTCATCATCAGAGATATCAGGATCACAATAGACAACACCAAGGTCATCAAACGATGTACTGATAACATCTACACCGAGATCTACAGCTATTTCTGAAACTTCCTCAGGATTTTCTTTCGAATCGGAACAACCCGATACCACCAGTATAGCCATTAAAAGTAAAATAATTCCTATCTTTGCGAATTTCATAAAAATCCTCCTTTTGATATATATAACTGAAATGATTGAAAAGTATATCAATTTTTGTCTTAAGAAGAGAGTTATTTTACTACACTAAGTGTTGTTTTGTACACATTTATGACAGTCAAATATATCAGCGGACACTAACATATAATTTATGATGATAGGAGAATCACATTTTTCATCAGACAAGCTAAAAGAGATCACAAAATGACAGCAACAAAAGGAAAAGCTCCGGTATTCTGTGAAAAATACTGCCCTGTTTGCAGATCTGCAAGAGCGGGAAGTAGCATAGGCAAAGCACTTCAAAAAATTGAATTGAAGATCGTTGGAAAAAACGGCTGCATATGGGGGAAAGCTAGAACGGAATATTATGGCGTTACACCCGACAAACCAATCCCAAAATAAAGCATTACAATTTTAAAAGATATCTTCACTCCAGTCGAACGAACCTGGCTTGTATTGAGAGTAAACAAGAGTATCATCGCCTGAAAGGATACCGGAGATTATCGTTTCAACATCCTCGACAACATCACCAGCATTTCTGCCAGTGGTATCTACCTCATAGACCAGCTGACACCATTCCACAGATTCCACAAGGATCACATCAAGACCTTCAGCCTCAACATTCTCCTGCACTTTGGCATCAGAATAATTACGAGCTTCCAGACGTTTCTTAAGTTCAGAAGGAGCAGTTCGCAACACTATCACAATGTCAGCAATGTAGTGTGACATGTGGCTGTCAAGTATAGTCACAACTTCATCATCACCCACAAGTTCACACACACGAGAGAGCACCCTATCCATATCAGCTACAACAGTATCCCGTGCCTCGTCGACCTCACTGTAAAGATGTTCATTCTTGATAAGGTCGTTCATGTGTATAACACGATATCCACGACCCTCAAGTATCCTGCAAACAGAGGTTTTACCTGTACCAGGAGTTCCGGTAAGTCCGATGATCATGCATATTCACATGCTGCCAATGGACATTAATCCTTCGTCCCCATACCTGCAATTTTCAGGAAATTTTCAATGAGCTTCAAACCTTCAGGTGTCAGGACTGACTCCGGATGAAACTGGACGCCATAGATCGGATGTTCTTTATGCTTGATCCCCATGATCAGACCATTCTCATCCTGTGCAGTTATTTCCAGATCTTCTGCCAGCCTTTCAACTGAAAGAGAGTGATACCTACCTGCATAGAATGAAGTTGGCACCCCATCGAACAGAGATGAAGTGTCATGTATTACTATTGAAGCCTTGCCATGCACCGGACCACCCTTTGAATGACCTACCGACCCACCAAAAGCAGTGTTTATAGACTGATGGCCAAAACAAACTCCAAGTATAGGGACCCTATCACCAAATTCATGGATGATCTCAATGCAACTCCCGACATCACGACTGTTTCCAGGGTTTCCAGGACCTGGGGATATGACTATTGCATCAGGAGATATTTCCCGAACCTCATCTACAGAGATAGTGTTTGGAACGACCAGTGTATCAGATTCGAACATGGATACATAGTCCACAAGATTCCACACAAACGAATCCCGGTTGTTAACAAACAGTATTTTCATCGTTTACCCCCTATGGCAGCGATCATGGCAGCCATCTTGCGTTCTGTTTCCTCATATTCATAAGTCGGATCGGAATCTGCAACGATACCGGCCCCTGCCTGTACATTGGCAACACCATCCTTGATAATTACGGTCCTTATTACAATGGCCGTATCCACATCACCGTTCCACGAGTAATATCCAACCCCTCCGCCATAGATACCACGTGCTGATGGCTCAAATTCATCAATTATCTCCATTGCCCTTATTTTAGGAGCACCTGAAAGAGTTCCTGCAGGGAAAATAGCTCGTGTGGCATCGAACTGATCACATTCGGGTCGAAGTTCCCCGCAAACAGTACTTTCTATGTGCTGCACATGAGAATATTTCACAACGCTCATGAAATCACTGACCTTTACCGAACCGGACTTTGAGACCATACGTACATCATTCCTACCAAGGTCCACAAGCATAACGTGCTCAGCACGCTCTTTTTTATCGGACATCATCGCAGCAGCAAATTCATCATCCTCAGCTTCATCTTTACCCCGAAGGCATGTTCCTGCGATAGGATTTGTTATTACCTTGCGCTCATGAACTGTCATAAGGGTCTCTGGACTAGCACCCACAATGTCCAGGTCGCGGAAACTGAACAGGTACATATACGGACTGGGATTGATATCCCTGAGGGTACGATATAATTCCAGAGGAGTTTGTTCTATTTCCATCGAATATCGTCTGGAAAGTACCACCTGGAAGATATCCCCATCCAGAATATGCTGCTTTGCTGCACGTACTGCATTTTCAAATGCATCCTGATCCATATTGCAGACAGCTTCTGATGAGCCAGACACCGCCGGCACTTCGCCAAGCCGGACAGCGGCTGCATCGCGAAGACACTGGCACA
This sequence comes from Methanococcoides methylutens, assembly GCF_000765475.1. Taxonomy (NCBI): domain Archaea; kingdom Methanobacteriati; phylum Methanobacteriota; class Methanomicrobia; order Methanosarcinales; family Methanosarcinaceae; genus Methanococcoides; species Methanococcoides methylutens. The sequence goes on along the minus strand of NZ_JRHO01000005.1, from coordinate 13,821 downwards.
TATGTTCAGCTTCATTCAGCGCATCATCATACAATTTACCGGGATCGCAATCCAATCCTGCAAATGGCGTCACCACCATGTAAGTCTCATCGGTCAGGTGATCAAAGACAAATGTCCGGGTAGTAAGAATGAACTGCATGTCCGGTACATCTGACTGGTGGCTCCTTTCAATATCCAACCAGCAGTCGTAGATCATGTCATAACCATTGTAACCGATGGCACCTCCAAGGAATGTCTGTCTGTCAAACCTATTCTCATTTAGAAGATCAGTTCCATCGGCTGTAGGGAATACTGTACGTAGTGCATCCACCACATCGGAGCCATCCATTATATCGGCCATCAGAACGGAACCGTCGTCTACAATGTTCTTAAATTCAAGATCCAGCTTTGAACGAATAGCATCGATAAGTACAGAATCTAACCCGTATTCAAGAGTAAGCTTGCGTCCACTTATCTTAACAACAACATCAGGATAAGCACCAACAAAGGAAAAACGTGCATGCCTTTTTTCTTTTTCCACCGATTCAAGCATGTAAGAATAATTTTCAGCCTGGAAAGTTGTATATAACTGCAAAGGAGTACAATCCGACCTTACTTTAGCCATCAGCTGTACAAGTGCAGGTTTCTCTGAAATATTCACAAGGTTTGTGAACTCATCTTTTGTAAGATCGAACGATATCATCTTGCACACCTAACCTCTTTTACAAAACGCCTTATCTTTTCAGCATCCTTTATCCCATCGGTTTCAACACCTGAAGCTGTATCCACAGCAAAGGGAGAGACCTGCTTTAAACACTCTGCAACATTCTCAGCATTCAGGCCACCTGCCAGTACCACAGGGAGATCCACAAGTTCCACGACCTGCCTGCTTATAGAAAGATCATGGACCTGACCTGTACCACCGACCTTACCGGAAACATAAGAATCCAGCAGGATGCCATCAATAAGATCCTCAGATGAAAGCAAATTGATCTCACTTACAAGTTCATTCATCAGCACATTACTTTCCGAAGGAACATGGAAGGTGCGAATTATATTAACATCTGTATTATCACGAACATATCCCATATCATCAATACCAAGAGCATTGTGTATCTGAACCACATCAGGTCCTATGGAATTAATCATATCAATAGCCTCTGTGGCAGACTTTGGCATGATAACCAATACTGAATCCACAAAAAAAGGCACATGAGAAACAAGTTCTTCTGCCTTTTTGAGATCGATCTTCCTTGGCGTTTCAACAGGAACATCGGTTATGAAACCAACAGCATCTGCACCTGAACTTACTGCGAGATCGACGTCTTCAACAGACTTCATGCCGCATACTTTGACACGTGTTGAGTGATTCATTTTCCACCTTTTCGCCGGATGTGAATTCGATGAACTGCTTCAATTTATCTAATGCCTTGCCACTATCAATTGCTTCTTCTGCAATCGGGATGGCTTCCTTTATGGAATCAGCCATACCTGCAACATAGATCGCAGCTGCAGCATTGACGACGACAATATCACGTTTCGGACCTTTTTCACCATTGAAGATGTAAAGAATATCCCGGGCATTCTCTTCCGGAGTACCACCCACAATATCAGTAGCTTTAGCCCTCGGGACCCCCAGGTCCTCAGGATTTATTGTATATGTTGAGATTACACCGTTTTTGAGCTCAACAACGTATGTTTCGGAAATGGTGCTGATCTCATCCATTCCATCACCATGAAGTACTAGTATATGCTCCTTCCCAAGCCTGCAGAGAACTTCTGCCATAAGCCTGCACAGGCTCTTGTCGAAGACACCTATTACCTGTGACTTTGCACCCGCAGGATTTGTCAGAGGGCCGAGAATATTGAACATAGTCCTTACCCCAAGCTCTTTCCGTGGTCCTACTACTCTCTTCATTGCAGGATGGAACTTTGGGGCGAGCATAAAACCAATTCCAATGTCCTCAATCGATTTTTTGACCTGATCGTGATCAAGGTCGATCTTTATGCCAAGCTCTCTAAGGACATCCGCACTTCCCGAGAGGGATGTGAAGGAAAAGTTACCGTGTTTTGCCACAGTGACCCCTGCAGCTGCTGCAACAATAGCAGCTGTTGTTGAAATATTGATAGTGTTGTGGCGGTCACCACCTGTACCAACTATATCCACAAGAGTACCTGATACTTCAGGAGATATCAGATTGGCCTCTTTCAGCATGGCCTTTACAAATCCTGCGACCTCTTCCGGAGTCTCACCTTTCATCTTCATACCCATTACAAATGCACCGATCTGCGCATCTGTAGCATTTTCGAGTATCTGCCCCATGGCTGCTTCTGCCTCGGCCATTGTCAGATCATAACCATCAATTAATTTTTGGAGACAACGTTTCATTATGATACCTTCTTGCATTAATGTATAATTGTGTACAATAATGTATAACAAATGTCTTTGTATATAAACTTTATTCAGTTCGCATAAAGGAAAAAAGAGATAGAGAATACAATGGCACATCAAGACACATCCACATAGCACAAATGCTGATGAAACTGAGAATGTAAATACATCAGCAGGAAACAAAAGAAGAAATCAATGCAAAAAGAGGATAGATGTAATCTGAAGAGAAAAAAGGAAAAAGAAAAAGAAAGAAAAGGAAAAGTAAAATGCGGATCAGAGCCCTTCAGGACCCAATCCAAGCATTTCATAGATACGAGGCATATCCAAACGTTCTCGCATAACATCAGCAAGTTCGTCATAAGGATCAATGTCAGGAATATCCTCATCTTCAAAGACCAGACCTTTCTTTTCAGCCAGATATCTTACAAGAGCATGCCTGACATTCTGGTTCTCAAATAATCCATGAAGATATGTGCCGATCACAAGACCACTTTCATCAGCGCAACCATCATCTCCGAAAACCGGTCTATTTGATGTTGACATACCCATATGGATCTCATATCCCTTTACAACCTCACCATTTATGCACCCTAGAATAGGACCACATTCGTTAATGGTCTTCGTTACCTGAACCGTTCGTTTCTCATATGCATCGAACACAGTATCAATATCGAGCAGGCCAAGACCCTCAAAGCGATCAGATTCGCCGCCTTCAATGCCGGAATCAACAATTGAATTTCCAAGCATCTGGTAACCGCCACAGATACCAAGTATCGGGACATTACCATTAAAAGACCTTATTTTTCCAGCCATGCCACTTTCCATTAGATCGTGCAAGTCACTGGTAGTGTTCTTAGTCCCAGGGATTATGATAGCATCAGGAGTACCAAGGTCATCGTCAAGATCCACATATCTTACCTTTGCCATACGTTCCAGAGGCTCGAAATCCGTGAAATTGGAGATCCTGGGAAGGCGTATGACCGCAATATCAACATCATGAACTCCGGCATCTTCAGAGGACTTGTCACCAATGGATACGGAATCCTCCGAAGGAATGCGCAGCTTGAAGTGTGGAAGAACTCCAAGAACAGGAATACCTGTGCGCTCTTCAAGCTCAGTAAGACCGGACTCCAGTATTGTAGGATCGCCCCTGAACTTGTTTATGATAAAACCGCAGACATTCTTACGTACATCCTCAGGCAGGAGCTCAATTGTACCATAAAGGCTTGCAAAAACACCACCTCTTTCGATATCCCCTACCAGAATGATAGGCGCATCGGTCAGTCTTGCAGTACCGATATTGACAATATCGCGCTCATAGAGATTGATCTCAGCAGCGCCGCCGGCGCCTTCCATAACAATGATATCGTACCCATCTGCGAGCCTTTGAAGTGAACCTCTGAGAACATCATGAGTTTCCTCTATGGAGTCATAGTATGAGCCTGCACTTTTGTCAGCATAGGGCTCCCCCAGAAGTATTACCTGTGAAACACGATCCCCTTTGGGCTTAAGCAGTACAGGATTCATGTCTGCAGTCGGCTCAATGCCTGCTGCCATCGCCTGTATTGCCTGAGCGATGCCGATCTCTTTCCCGTCCTGTGTAATCCATGAGTTAAGACTCATGTTCTGTGCTTTGAAAGGAGCAACCTTATGGTTAGCTGAAAGTATGCGACAAAGACCAGTCACAATTGCACTCTTGCCAACATGAGATGCTGTTCCCAATATTAACAGATGTTTTTTAGTATTCATTCACAACAACCTTTTATGTGACAACGTTTATTATGCTATATCTAATTAACTCCAATTTACTTTAGTTAGGTGAAAAATGTCAGATCTATTGCACATAAGCGGAGGGCCAACAAAGCCAGAGGTCATTGCGATATCACTATCAAAAATGGACCTGAAAGACGGGATCACATTCTATGATGTAGGATGTGGAACAGGTGCTGTTTCTATTGAAGCATCGAAAATAGCACGTGGCCTTAAGGTCGTTGCCATCGATGCGAGAGAAAAAGCCATCGATGTTGCAAGACAGAACTTCAGGAACTTCGGCGTTGAGGATGTTACACTAATTAGTGGGGAATCTTCCGAATCTATTGATGAGAACGCTGAGATAGGATCCATTGACTGTGCATTTGTAGGCGGGACAAAGAACATATCCAAGGTACTGGATGTGCTCTATAAGAAAAAGGCAAGAAATATTGTTGTTAACGCGGTAAGGATCGAAACCGTGGTCATTGTGATGAATAAGATGAAAGAACTGGGAATATTCTCAGAAGTTATCCACGTCACCATTACCAGGGGTTATGAACTTACAGGCGAAACCATGTTCAAACCCGAGAACCCAGTCTATATTGTAGTAGGTAAACTGCAGAGTGAATGAAAAAGGAACTGACGCCTTTAATAAATACATAATGTATAATATTTATAATACAGTGGAGATAGAAAAATGTTGATAGGAGTAGGACTTGGCCCAGGCGACCCGGAACTTCTTACACTTAAAGCTGTGGAAATTCTCAAGAACAGTGATAAGGTGTATGTACCTGGAGATATGGCAGCAAAACTTGTAGAACCATATGCGACACCAGAGATTCTGGATTTCCCCATGTTGAGGGATTACGATGTTCTCAACGAAGTATGGAAGAAGAATGCTGACCTTATTGCAGATGAATCAAGGAACGGAAATGTTGCTTTCGGCCTTATCGGCGATCCAAATTTCTTTTCCACATTCACACACCTGAAGCGTGTCATGAACAAGCATTACCCAGACGTTGAAACTTCAACAGTACCGGGGATAAGTTCAATAACGTCCTTTGCTGCAAGAGCTGATGCAGAAGTTGACAGCTCCTTTGAAGTCAGTGACGGATCTGAAAAGAAGCACAAGATCAGGCTCAAGGCAGTCCATCCAAAAGAGATCATGGATGAATACAGGAAGGAAGGATATAACGAATTTGTCTTTGCAGAGAGACTCTTCTCGGACAGGGAAGTTATTATCAAGAAGTCAGAAGAGATCCCTGAGAAAGGAAACTACTTCAGCATCGTGTATGCTAAAAAGGACTAAAGAGGTCATCTGAAATGACAGACAATGTAATTACTTTTGTGGGTGCCGGACCGGGAAACCCAAAACTTATCACACTTCTTGGACGCGAGAAACTGGAAGAAGCAGATCTTGTTGTCTACGCAGGTTCACTTGTGAATCCTGAAGTCGTCAACTACTGCAAGGGGGAGAAGGTAGACAGTTATGGTCTGACCCTTGACGAGATCACAAAGAAAATGGCAGATGCCATTAAGGAAGGAAAGAAGGTCGTACGCCTGCACAGCGGAGATCCATCCCTCTACGGTAACGTCGTTGAGCAGATGGAAGAGCTAAAGAAGTACGATATTACAGTAGAGCGTGTACCAGGAGTCTCTTCTGTTTTCGCAACTGCTGCAGCACTTGGCACCCAGCTTACACTCAATGGTGTTTCCGACACCCTCATTATCACACGTCCTGCAGGAAAAACACTGGAAGAAGATGATCTGAAAGGTCTGTCAAAGCACAATACCACAATGGCAGTCTTCCTTGGCACCCAAAAGATCGAAGAGATCATGGAAAAGGTTGAGTATTCAGACGATACCCCAGTGGCTGTTGTATTCCACGCATCCTGGCCTGACCAGAAGATCATTTATGGCACAGTAGCGGACATTGCACAGAAGGTAAAGGATGAAGGCATCATACGCAGCGCAATGATCCTTATCGGCGGTGTAGTAGACCCTGTCGATTACAGGAGGTCACACTTATACGGAGTAGCACAAGAACCGCTGTGATAACATTTGAACGTAATCTCGATGTGGCCAACAAGCTCGCAGACCACATCGATGCAGATGTTATTATTTACAAAAAGGGGATCTTTGAGGAGATCTTCAAAGACTACCAGGCATTGGTTGCAGTCTTTGCAACAGGCATAGTCGTGCGTGAAATCGCACCACTGGTAGTCGATAAATGGGAAGACCCCGCCGTAGTGGTGGTCGATTCCAATCTGAACTTCGCCATATCACTGCTCGGAGGACATCATGGTGCAAATGAGCTTGTACGCAAAATATCCGAGATGGGCGTAGTTCCCGTTATAACCACAGCTACTGAAGTACACAATCGCAACTCTGTAGAAGGTATTGCAGCAAAGCTGGGATACGACATTGTTAACAAGGAATCCACGAGGGATGTTAACTGTGCCCTACTTGATCAGGACGTGGAAGTCCTGGAGATAAAGGGCCCAAAGATCGTTATCGTGGAAAATGATGTTTCGGTGTTGAAAAAAGAGAAGGCGGACCAGTAATGTACTTTGGAATAGGCGCTCGCAGAGGCGTATCATCCGAAGAGGTCATCGATGCTGTAAAGCATGCTTTGAATGAGGTCGGAAGGGATGAAAGTGAAATAAAGATGTTCGCATCATCCACCCTAAAGGAGAACGAGACCGGCCTAATAGAAGCGATAGATAAAATGGGATTTGAGATAAAGTTCCTGCCTAATGACGTCCTGAACGCTTTTGAAGTGCCATCCGACTCACAAGCAAGCCGATTTGGCCTCAAAGGTGTTGCTGAGCCGGCAGCATTAGCGTTATCTGATAATAAGAAATTGATACTGGAAAAAAAAGTATATGGAAGGATCACAATTGCAATCGCAGAATGAAAATGAAAATGGTAAATTATTTATTATCGGCATTGGACCTGGCTCTGTTGAACAGCTTACTGTACGTGCCAGAGACGTTATACTGAATTCAGATTATATTGTCGGCAACGGCACATATCTTGATCAGATGGAAAGTCTCCTGGGAGAACAGGAGATCATCCGCAGTGCAATGGGTAAAGAAGTAGACCGTGCTAAAAAGGCAGTAAACCTTGCTAAAGAGAACAAGGTCGTTTCCATGATAAGTGGCGGAGATGCAAATGTCTATGGCATGGCAGGTCTTGTTCTTGAAGTTGCAGAGCACGAAGATCTTGATGTCGATGTAGAAGTGCTTCCCGGAGTTACTGCCATCACTGCCGGTGCAAGTGTACTCGGTGCACCTATTGTAAATGATTTTTCAGTTATCAGTCTTAGTGACCTCCTTACACCATGGGAAGTAATTGAGAAGCGCCTGGATGCAGCAGCATCTGCTGATTTTGTGATATCACTATACAACCCAAAGAGCAGGCAGCGCCATTCCAATTTCTCAAGGGCTATTGAGATCATAAAGAAGCACAAGGACGGATCAGTACCAGTAGGACTTGTCAAGAACGCACTTCGTGGTGAGAGCCAGGACTACATTGTCACAACCCTTGAAGATGTGCTTGACTATAATGACTGGGTAGATATGAGCACAATGATCATTGTCTGTAATGCTGATTCTCGCATCTGGAAGAATGAGAAAGGCGAGAAGATAATCACACCCAGGGGGTATCAGAGGAAATATGACTACTGAAAACAACAATAAGGACATCCCGGAACTTGAAGATCTGGTAGAGATGACAGTGAACATCGATCAGGAGCTCATTAAAGATTGTTCTGACTCCGGTGCTCGCACAGATGAAGCTAAGACCATCTACATGACAAGTCGTCGCATTGCTCATGATCTTATAGTTAAGGGAGAAAAGGAAACCCCTGAAGAACGTGTAACTCAACGTTGTGTGATCTCCACAGGAGATCCATCAGTTGCAGATATCATGTCCTACACCAACAATCCTGTAGATGCAGGAGTGGAAGCTATCAAAAATGGCGCTCCAATTTTCGTAGATATCAACATGGTCAAAGCTGGAATTACAAAGAAAGGACATGACTGTGAAGTAATCTGTGTCCTTGATGAAGACCAGAATGCAGAAGTTGCCAAGAAATATGGCATAACAAGAACTGCTGCAGGGTTCCTATTAGCAAGGGACAGGCTTGAAGGTTCTATTGTGGCCATCGGAAATGCACCATCTGCAGCACTTGCAGTGTGCAGGATGATCGAACACGGCATCAAACCGGCACTTATAGTCGGAACCCCTGTTGGGTTCGTTAACGCCGCAGAATCCAAGGAAGAAGTAAGGAAGATGGACGTTCCATCCATCACCTGCATCGGAACACGTGGCGGAACACCAATGGCAGTTGCCTGTGTCAACGAGCTTGTTGCCATTGCAAAAGAAAAGGACGAGTGTTAATACCATACACCGACCTTTTCTTCAATCTTTTATTTTATCTCTATTACTAAAGCAGAACTTCATTTATTGCGATCGTAGCAATAATCCACCATATAGAGAGATTACAGTCTTAACAGGACATTGGTATAAAGCATCCACAGCCCAACAAATATCAATACTACACCTGCACCTTTTTTGAGATACGAGTCATACTTCGCGATGCTGCTAAGAGCTGATGAAGAGATATTCGCAGAATATGCCATCACAAGCATTGGGATACCTAGCCCCATTGAGTAAATGAAAAGCAGGAAAGCACCATAGGCAATGTCGCCTTCAATAGCCACCAATGTAAGAATGGATGCTAATATCGGACCTACACAAGGTATCCATATGATGCCAAGCGACATTCCAAAAAGTAATCCCCCGAGGAAACCTTTTTCTTGCACACCAATTCCGGAAAGATTACCAAATATGTTGAAAGTACCAAGATCGAAGAGTAGTGTGACTCCAAAAAGTATGATAATAAGACCTGCAAATAAGCTAAGATATGGAAGATATTGCTGGAACATCGAACCAAATGCAGATGTTACAACTCCCATAATAGTAAAGGATATTGTAAGGCCGAATACTATTGCAAGCGGCCTTAATGGTCCTTTAGAGGTCGAATAAGCAAATATTGCAGGTAAAAGCGGAAGGACACATGGAGAGAATATACTAATCAAACCTGCTATAAATGCCGCTAACGGAGTCACGCCTCCAAATACCACTTTTGATCACCCAGTATCTCGATATAAAATGTATTCAAAGGAGTGTTAGTCCCCGGAAACTTCCTCCCGGTATTCGATCGCATGATCAAGAATCGTCTCAAAAGTTCCTTTTTCCATATACCCGATCACTCTGGCTTTGTTGCGATCCAATTCTGTAGCACCATCATACCTCATGAACAAATAGTCCCCATCCTCAATGTCAACTATCACAGTTGTGTCAGGTATGGAGTATACATTAAACCTGGCGCCAAGACCAGGAGTAAGCTCAGTGTCAATATACATAACTGTTGCACGCCCTTCATAGTCTCTTGCAAGCTCATCGATTACAGGATCCAATTGCCTGCATGGAGGGCACCAGTCAGCACCTGCTTTGATAAGAACAGGACCATTTACAAGTGCATCATCTATTTGCTGTTGTTCTGTAACAAGGATAGCTACCCTTTCACCCGATTCTAATAATCCGGCATCATTCACAGGAGTTACATCTGTAACACATCCTGCAATAAGGACGAAACCCAGGATCAATCCAAAAAGATATATTTTTGACCTCATACCATCACCAATTAAAAGTATGATATAATCCTATTTAAGCAACCATTATATCAGCAGAGAAATAAAAATAGATTTGTTCCAATTTAAAGGTTTTGCATGATATTGACACAATGTGACAAAACCGATGTTGAAAAAAATAAAACTTGAGATGATATAACAAAATTAACCATTAGCCAGTGTTAATAACGGCCCACTTCAGGAGAACGCCTTCATCCATCTTTTCCATACTCATAAGTTCCAGTGACAATATATCAGATTCTGCAAAGCCCGACCCATCGACAAGAGTTGGAGCACTGGCACCACCTATCAACAGATTGCCTACGAATGAATATACTTCATCCACAAGACCGTTTGAAAGCATAGCCCAGTTAAGAGTTGCTCCGCCCTCCACCATAAGGCGCTTTATACCCATGGAATTCAGTTCTTTCATTAATGCACACAAATCAACCTGATCATCCCCTGTTCTTATGACCAATGCTTTCTGCTGAAGCTCCTCAACCTTATCAGCAGGTGCTGAACCTGAAACTGCAACTACACGTTTACCCTCACCTTTTATGAAGATATCAGCATCCAGAGGAGTTCTTCCTTTACTATCAATTACAATACGAACTGGATTTTCATCAGCACCTTTGTTCTTGCGAGCAGCACGTCGTGCCTCAGACTTGACAGTAAGGCTTGGATCATCTGCAAGAACAGTGCCTATTCCAACCATGATGGCATCAGAAGTTGCACGAAGCTCATCCATCCGATCAAAATCCACATCACCAGAGATACGAACCTGCTTTCGTTCCTTTGTGGAGATCTTACCATCAGCAGACATTGCTGAATTAATGAAAGTAAATGGCCTATCCATAACAAAACAACCTATGAAAATAAATAAAACAAAATACCAGAGACCAAATGTCCCTGGCAACTTCAGAATCAGTACTTAAGAAGTGCTTTTAACAGGTAGCGATCCCTCAAAAGTCCGATAAATTTCTGATTTGCATCTACAACAGGCATCTGATCTATTCTATGCCTTTTCATTTTAAGTGCACATTCACTAACACCCATGTTGATTGATGCTGTGATAGGGTCTTTCACCATGACATCTTCCACAGGAACTTCCGGGACTTTGATCCTTGAGACACTATAATAGATGCTCATTGTGTCCCTCATACTTTCCCAGGTCCACTCATCGTCATCAGAACCTGCAGACATGTCAGACATTTCAACAGAATCCTCGATAACACTTGAGCTTATTATATCCCTGTCTGAGATGATACCTACGAGATCAAGAGATGAGTCGATAACAGGAACTGCCTTAACGTGAGCAAGTTCCATATGTCGGGCAACTACAGGGAGAGGAGTTTGAGACCAAACAGGGCCAACCCCATGGTTAAGATATTCACTGATCGGATCAGTAATATCCAGATCCACCATGCCGCCTACGACATCGGCAACTGAGATGAGACCCACAAGTTTATCATCATCAACTACAGGAATTCTCCTTATGCCGTGTTTAAGAAGAAGACGGGCTGCAATTGTGATATCCTCATCAGAAGTTATTGTAACAGGGTCACGTGCCATCAATAGTGCCAACTGCTCTTCAGTGGGATTCTTCAGTAAGTTGGATCGACTTACAATACCGACCACTTTATTGTCTTTAATAACAGGCAGTCCTGAAACCCGCTTGTCTTTCAGAATGGAAAGGACCTCATCCCTTGAGCCGGGAAGAGATACAAATGCAACATCCTTTACCATTACGTCTCTAACGAGTGTGTCCTTAGGCATGTTTTTTAAACCTCAATATTGATTTTATTCGTTTTTGTCACCACGTACAATAAGTACGGGAACTTCTGAGTTGCGAGTGATCTTTTCGGCCACACTTCCAAGGAGGAACCTGTCAATTCCGGTCTTTCCAAGTGTACCCATTACTATCAAATCAATGCCATTGTTCTTTGCAAATTCAATTATCTCATGGCTGGGGTGACCTTCGAGGACAGCAGATTCGGATTCCAGACCTGCATTTGCTGCAAGCTCTTCAACTCCCTTTGCTGCATCTTTACCTTCAGTCTCCAGAAGTTCATACATCATTTCCCATCCTGCATCCATTGGAATTGAAGCAAACGCAGCGGTATCCACCACGTAAACAACATACAATTTTGCCCCACTCAACTTTGCAAATTCAATACCATAAGATATTGCCTTTTTGTTCTTTTCAGAACCATCGGTTGCTATCAATATTTTCTTGTACAATTCGCTTGTCATATTACCCCTCGCCATCATTCGTTTGCATGGATTATGGATAAAATATCATCTGGCCTGCCTCTTCTGACCATTCCGCTTACCGGATCATTCACACCTATCAGGTTATTGGAAGTACCATTCAGAATCATAAGATTGGCTTTGTTACCTTTCTTAATGGAACCCATATTATTAAATCCCAGAATAGATGCCCCATTTAGCGTGCACATCTTAAATACTTGTCTATCCTCAAGACCAAAAACCTTGGATAGTACCTCCATTTCAGAAAACATATTAACTGAATTCAGCATAACATTGTCAGTACCAACTGCTACAGTAACCCCAGATTCCAACATTTCAGATATAGGAGCCATACCCACATCGGTTATGAAGTTAGAACGGGGACATACAATAACAGGGATATTAGCATCTGCAACTGCCATTATATCTGATTTTTTTGCTTGTGTCATGTGGATCAAAAGATCAGGATCAAGAGAGAGGGCTTTGTCGATATCATTATCAGATTTTTCACCCGTATGGATAGCAAACATCTTGTTCTTATTTGTTGATGACTTTCTGGATCTACGCAGAAGTTCCATATCAACATCATTTGTTCCACTCATCCCAAGCCCATCTGCATGCCGAAGGACTCTATTAACATCTGCTAATACAGAATCAATCGATGAATCGGAATCATTCGGCCTTCCAAGAATTATGCTGTCAATGATGAGATTATCAATAGCCTCTTCTAATGCAAGGATACCGAGAACCCCGCCCTCTCTAAAATCAGCAAAAGCACAGGTTCCGGTTCCCAACATATCTTCTATAGTTGACCTCATGGAATTAACCAAATCAGAATAGGACGTTTTTCCGAGTATCCTGTGCTTTAACCCATCAGGAGGACGTACCAATGAATCAAGGTCTTTTTTCACCCTGAAGTTCTCACATGAACCAAGTACTGGGTCCTTACAAATGGAATCTCCGATATGAGTGTGTGAATTAACAAAGCATGGAGCAATGATATTCTTGCTTTTTGTGGACTCTTCACCAATTTCAGTTATGAGTCCATTCTCCACGCAGATATAACCTTCAATCGATTCCAGTTCATCCCCAAGAATGATCGTACCAGAAATAATCTGTTCACATGACATTACAACTAGTTAATATATCCAATAAAGTAGATATATTCTGCGGAAGTAGAGCCAGATCATGCACCCAGATAAGCGCTTCTGCAGCGCGCGTCCCTTTCACTATCACGTAGAATCTTCGATTTTACAGGAGATTTTGATGCAGTTAAGCATTGGAGTAAAGAATAATTAAGAAGATCTAGATCCTAGCAAACTCATGATATGATCAGAGTAACTATGTTGGAAATCAAAGAAATAAACGAGAAACGATAGCTCATAGCAATTCGAATTTTCAAAATTGTGATCATGAATAAAAAGATATCAGAACAGCAAACCCAAAGCTAGTGAGTTAAGATCAGTTAAAGAAGAAGGGAAATAGAGTAAGCACAGCAGCGACGCAGATTTCTCGAGGACTCTCGTACCTCAGTACAGTAAGCAACGTGGGCAGGCTTATCTTCTGTGTTCGGAATGGGAACAGGAGTTGCCCTGCCGCTATGGCCGCCGTACTCTAACTCATATTAATGAATCAGATATTACTTTTGTTAACGGATGAAAGCCAAGGTCCGGATTCGAACCGGAATGGAATCGCTCTGCAGGCGATTGCGTAGCCGCTCCGCCACCTTGGCATTTGAACGAATCCTAG